>CAYQEG010000091.1:0-30169 GCA_964416435.1 uncultured Rickettsiales bacterium | reverse complement strand
GTCGTCGTCGTCGTCGTCGTCGTCGTCGTCGTCGTCGTCGTCGTCGTCGTCGCCGCCGGGCCCGTCATCGTCGTCCGCCGGATCCTGGTCCTCGTCGAACTCGGTCTCGCCGTCGTAGGTGCCGTACCCGAAGGTCTCCCAGCAGCCGCTCAACACGAGCGCGGACGCGAGGGACAGGACGAGGAGGTGCAGGCGGGTCATGAGGGCACTCTCCTCCCGCCTCACGATAATGTCAAGAAAATGTCATGACAACGTCAAGAACTATAGAATTCGTCTGCGGGCCGGGGAGTTCGGCGTTCCGGGGGGCCGGTTTCACGCGGTCGCGGCACCCGCTACGATCGATCAATGGCGGCCATAGTCATCGCCATCCCCCACGCCGGCGTGGACCTGCCCTACGGCATGGCCTCGACCATGCTCCCGCACGTGGACGAGCGGTTCCTGCGGGGCCAGTCCGACGTCTTCACCGACCGCGTCTACCAGGTGCCTGGAGTACGCACGGTCAAGTACCCGTGGCACCGCTTCGTCGTGGATCCGAACCGCGCCCCCCGCCAGGAGACCGAGGGCGGGGTGGTGCCGACCACCGACTTCGACGAGCAGCCTCTGTACCGGCAGGGCGCCGCCCCCGACCGGGCTGAGGTCGAGCGGCGGATCTCCCAGTACCACCGCCCCTACCACCAGAGGGTGGAGGAGGCCTGCCGGGACCCGCGGAGCAAGTTCTTCATCGACGGCCACTCGATGATGAGCACCGCGCCCTTCCGCTCGCCGGATCACGGCCTGCCGCGGCCGGACGCGGTCATCAGCAACATCGGCGACAGCCACGCCAACCCCTCCCCCGGCACCCCGTTCCTGACCTGCCCCGCCCCGCTGACCCGGTGGCTGGCCGACCGGCTGATCTGGTGGTTGACCCACGTGCCGGCCCCCGAAGCGGGCGAGCGCCACCGACCGACGGGAGAGGTGACGCTCAACGTGCCGTTCAAGGGCGGCTTCGGGGTCCGCACCCACTCGTCGATGTCCAACGATCGGCCCGGCGTGCAGCTCGAGTTGAACCAGCGGCTGTACGCGGACGAGGAGACCTGGGTCCCGCTGGAGCGGCGCATCCCGTGGATGCGCGAGGTGCTGCGACGCTGGTGCGAGGAGATCACCGAGCGACTGGTGAGCGAGCCGAAGTTCGCCTCCCGGGCCGGCTGATGGCCGACGCCTTCGAGCCCCCTGAGGTCATCGAGGTCCCGATCACGGACGTGCTGGACCTGCACTGGTTCCGCCCCTCGGAGATCGGTTCGCTGGTGCCCGAGTACCTGCAGGCCGCCCACGACAAGGGCTACCGCCGCGTCCGCATCGCCCACGGCAAGGGGACCGGGGCGCTGCGCAAGGGCGTGCACAAGGTCCTGGAGCGGCACCCGCTGGTCGAGCGGTTCGAGCTGGCCGGGGACCGCGGGTCGTGGGGCGCCACCATCGCGTGGCTGAAGGACTGACGCGCTCAGCCCCAGATCTTGCGGACGACCCCGAGGTACGCCTTCAGCGACTCGGTCCAGCGGATCATCGCGCCGTCGTTGACCACGTGCCGGCCGCCCACCCAGACGTCCCGGACGAGGCGGTTGTGACCGGCGACGGCCAGCGCGCCGAGGAGCGCCCCGGCGGAGTCCGGCGTGGCCTCGATCCCGGCGAGGGCCGGGTCCTGCACGTTCAGCGCGACCAGGTCGGCCCGCGCGCCCTCTTCGATCCGACCCATCTGCAGGCCGGTGGTCGCTGCGCCCCCCTCGGTCCCGGCCAGGAACAGCGTCGGCGCGATGGCCCCGTCTGAGCTCGCGAGCACGCCGCGCTCCCCGGTCCGCAGCCGCTCGCCGTCCTCCAGGGCCCGGATCTCGGCGAACGGGTCGATGCTGGCGTGACCGCCGGTGCCGGTGGCCAGCTCGACCCCCGCGGCCCTCAGCCCGGACAGGTCCGGCAGGCCGTGGCCGAGGTTCCGCTCCGTCGTCGGACAGATGCATGCCTTGGCGCCCGCGGCGCCGAGCAGGGCAGCCTCGCCGGCGTCGAGGTGGGTCGCGTGCACCGCGGTGAACCGCTGGGAGAGCAGCCCACAGTCGGACAGGTGCTCGACGGGCCGCCGGCCGTGCTCGACGCGACACGCGTCGATCTCCCCCGCGTGCGCGGCGACCCGGGCGTGCAGCGGCATCTGGCGCTCGGCCGACAGGCGACCCAGGCCGCGGAGCCACTCGGCATCCAGGGCGCGCAGCGAAGCGGCGCCGATGCCGACCTGGACGGCGCGGCGCTGGTCGTTGGGGACGTGGGCGAGCGTCGCGTCCAGCCCCGAGGCGAAGGTGCCGATGTCCGAGTCCACCGAGCGCCGCTGCTCGGGGGCGGGAGGCTGACCCGGACCGGAGCGCGCGCTCGCGACCCGCAGCAGGGTGACGCCGATCCCCGCGAAGTCCGCCGCCTCCAGGACGCGGGCCGACAGCTCCGCCGGGTCGGCGTAGCGGCCGCCGCCGACCTGGTTGTGCAGGCGCTGGAACTCGACGACGTGGGTGAACCCCGCCCGCAGCATCTCCAGGTAGGTGAAGGCGGCCACGACCTCGAGGTCATCGGGGCTCAGGGCGCCGGCGACCCGAACGACGGCGTCGCGCCACGAGTCGCCCGAGGCGCTCCCCGGCGCGCGGAACTCGGTCCGCCCCCTCAGCAGGCGCTGGAACGCCTGGCTGTGTCCGTTGACGAAGCCCGGGATCAGGATCTGGCCCGGCAAGCGCTGCTTGCGGCGGCCGCGAGGGCTTCCGAACTCGCCGGGCTGGCTCTCGTCGATGGGCGGACGATCGGCGATCTCGGCGATCCCGCCGGCCGAGGCGCGGTGCACCTTCGTGATGGTGCCGTCCCCTCCGACGTGGACGACGACGCCCGGTTCGAGCCGGCCGTCGACCAGGGTCAGGTCAGCTTGAAGGATGCACGCCATCGGTCCGCAGGATAGCGGATCGGGGGATCACGAATCCCCGGAGCCCGCCGTCGCTGGGGCCCGGGAAGTCCAGCCCTCGGCCCACCTCCGGGAAGTCACCCGGGGGCAGTCGGTCCTCGAACCGGGCCCGTCCCCGCACCGCCGACAGCAGGAGCAGGCGGCCGTCCTGGGGCAGCACCTCGGCGACCCGCTCCAGCAGCTTCGGCATGTCGGTCCGGGGGTCCCAGCCGCGCGCGCGTCCCCGGGTCGGCACCGGCGGCGGGTCGGCGATGACCAGGTCCCACGTCTCGCCCCGGCGGATCGCCCGGCGGAGGAAGTCGAACACCTCGCTGCGCAGGAACGAGCGGGTGTCGGCGGGCAGTCCGTTGTGCTCGAAGTTGGCCCGTCCCCGATCCAACGCCGACGGGACCGCGTCGACGTTGGTCACCGAGCGGGCCCCCCCGGCCGCGGCGGCGGCCCCGAGGCTGCAGGTGTAGGAGAACAGGTTGAGCACCCGCAGCCCCTCCCGCTGGTCCCGGAGCCAGCGGCGCACGAGCCGCGCGTCGGCGAACAGACCGGTGTTGTGGCCCCGCTGCAGGTCGATCTCGAAGATCAGCTCGTCCTCGCGCACGATGAGCGGCCGGGGCAGGGTCCCGTGCACGTCGCGCAGCGGCCCGTCGGCGACCACCACCGCCTCGAACCGGTTGCGACACCACGCGATCAGGTCCGCCTCGGTGTCGCCGTGGGGGCCCTTGTAGTTCCGGCAGAACGCGACGGGGCCGTACCGGTCCACCGTCCAGCCCTTCAACCCCTCGTGGAGGCCGTCGAAGATGCGGTAGACGTCGGTGTCGGGGTCGTCGTGGAGCGCGGCGCGCCGCTCCCACGCCGCCTCCAGGGCGGCCTCGAGCGACGCGTCCGAGAGCAACTCAGGCCTCGGTGTGCAGCGCGGCCTCGGACGCCTGGCACATCAGGGCGGTCATGCGGCGGGCCAGCTTGCCGGGGTCGACCACCGGGCTGCCCTCGGCGAGCAGGACCTGGTCGTAGAGGGTCTCGATCCAGGTCGTCACGTCCGCGCTCTCGGGCGAGTCGCTGTGCAGGGTCGCGAGGTTCCGGATGAGGGGGTGGCTCGAGTTGACCTCGAGGATGCGCTTCGTCTTGGGCGTGGTCGGGTCGTGGGCCCGCATCAAGCGCTCCAGGTAGGCGTGCTGGCCGCCTTCGGGCACGACCAGGCAGCACGGGGAGTCGGTCAGGCGGGCGCTCAGGCGCACCTCCTTGACCTGCTCGGTGAGCACCGCGCCGAAGCGGTCGAGCAGCGGCTGCAGCTCCTCCGTCGCCTCCTCGCGCTCCTTCTTCGCCTCGTCGGACTCGTCGAGGTCGAGGTCGGCCTGGGCCGCGCTGACCAGCTTGTGGTCGTCGAACTCGCCGAGCCCCTGGACGGCCCACTCGTCGATGGGGTCGGTCATGTACAGGACCTCGAACCCCTTGGCCTCGAGCGCCTCGAGGTGCGGGCTGCCGGCGACGGCCGCCTCGGACTCGCCGATGGCGTAGTAGATGTCCTCCTGTCCCTCGGGCATGCGCTCGACGTAGGCGGCGAGCGACGTCAGGCCGTCGACGCCGGAGCTGCGGTAGCGCAGCAGGGGGGCCAGCTTGCTGGCGTTGGCTCGGTCCTCGTGCAGGCCTTCCTTGAAGACCGGGCCGAAGTGGCCCCAGAAGGTCTCGTAGGCCTCGGCGTCGTTGTCGGCCAGGTCGGACAGCATCGCCAGGGTCTTCTTGACGACCTGCTTGCGGATGGTGCGGGTGACCCGGCTCTCCTGGAGGAGCTCGCGGCTGATGTTCAGGGGCAGGTCGTCGCTGTCGACGACGCCCTTGATGAAGCGGAGCCAGCCGGGCACCACGGCGTCGGCGTCGTCCATGATGAAGACGCGGTTGACGAAGAGGCGGACGCCGTAGGGCTGGTTGCGCCAGAAGAGGTCGAACGGCGGCTTGCCGGGCACGAAGAGCAGGCCGGTGAACAGCTGGGTGCCCTCGACCTTGAAGTGGGTGCGGGCGGCCGGGTCGGTGAAGTCGTGGGACAGGTGGCGGTAGAACTCGTTGTACTGCTCGTCGGTGATGTCGTCCGACGGGCGGGTCCATAGCGCCGACGCCTCGTTGACCTTGTCCCACTCCTTGCCCGGCTCACCGTCCTCGCCGTAGGTCGGCTGCTCCAGGAGGATGGGGTGGCTGACGTAGTCGCTGTAGCGGGTGACCAGCGACCGCAGCCGCCAGGCGTCGAGGAAGTCGGTCTGCTCGTCCTTGACGTGCAGGACGATGGTGGTGCCCCGGGTCTCGCGCTCCGCGGGCGCCAGCGTGTAGCTCTCCTGAGCGTCGCTGCTCCAGGTCCAGGCCTCGTCGCTGTTGGGCGGGCGCGACGTCACGCTGACGTGGTCCGCGACCAGGAAGGCGCTGTAGAAGCCGACGCCGAACTGGCCGATCAGGCTCGCGTCGGCGTGGTCGCTCTCCTGCAGGAACTTGAGCGTGCCGGAGTGGGCGACGGTGCCCAGGTTGCGGGCGAGCTCGTCCTTGCTCATGCCGATGCCGTCGTCGGCGATCGTGATGGTCTTCGCCTCCGCGTCCACCTGGATGCGGATGGACGGATCCTCGTCCTCCGTGATGACGGAGTCGTCGGTCAGCGCCGCCAGCTTCAGCTTGTCGATGGCGTCGCTGCTGTTGGAGATCAGCTCCCGGAGGAAGATCTCCTTGTTGGAGTAGAGGGAGTTGACGACGAGGTGCAGCAGTCGGCTGACCTCCGCCTGGAACTTGCGAGTGGACTTCTTGCTGGCCATGGGGGGCGTTGTAAACCCGACGCCGGACCTGTCAAGAAACGGCGTTGACTGAACGTGTTCAAAATCTCTTGTTGAACGTGTTCAGCTCTGTATCTTGAACACGTTCAATGTCCAAGCCCTCCGCCCGCCTCCGCATCCTCGAAGCTGCCCTGGAGCAGTTCGCCGAGCACGGCTTCGAGGCGACGACGATGCGCAAGGTCGCCGCTGCGGCGGGGTACTCGCTGGGGCTCACGTACGCCTACTTCCCGTCCAAGCACGGGCTCGGGCTCGCGCTGTACCAGCGGGTCGCCGACGAGATGGAGGCGGAGATCCCGAACCTGCCGCCGGGCACCGTCGCCGACCGGTTCGGGGCCCTCGTGGAGCGCAAGCTGGGGCTGCTGGACGAGCATCGACGCACCCTCACCTCGCTCATCGCCGCGGGGCTGGACCCGTCCGGCCCCCTGGGCACCCTGTCCGACGCGACGGCGGCCATCCGGTCGCGCAACTCGGCCGCCTTCGCCGCGGCCGTCAACGGCGCCACCGACGCCCCGCCCGAAGCCTACGACCGGGCCGCCCTGGGTCGCTTCCTGTACGGCATGCACCTGCTCCTGGTGCTCCTGTGGACCCAGGATGAGCGGGGCGCCCTGGCCCGCCAGCTGCTCGCGTTCGGCCGCGCCGGGCTCGCCACCGGGATCCCGCTCATGCTCCTGCCCCCGGTCAAGGCGCGGCTCGACCAGCTCGACGCGGTGTTCGGGGAGCGCCTCGCCACCGCGGTGAGCGCCGACGCGGCGGCCAGGGCGGACATCCTGCTCAACCGGCTGATGCGACACCGCCGCGTCCTCCCCGGGGCCGGCCCGGTCACGGACGCCGCCAAGGCTCCCCACCTCGCCCGGATCGCGGCGGCCGTCACCGCCGAGCGGCCGCTGGAGCTGGTGCTGCCGGGGTTCCCCGCGAAGTCCCCCAGCCCCAACAAGACGCTCGGCCCGCTGCCCGACATGGCCGAGCGCCTCGCGCTGCGGTCGCTGCAGGACCTCTGCGACGACCTCGCGGAGGCCCACCCCCCGGGCGTCGTGCTGACGCTGTGCTCCGACGGCGGCGTGTTCGCGGACCTGGTGCGGGTGGCCGACGACGACGTGATCGCCTACGGCGAGCGGATCGACGCCCTCATCGTGGATCTGCCGTCCCTGCGGCGCTTCGACCTGGCCGACGCGTTCGGCGACCTGCCCCCCGCCGACGCCCGCGCCCGGCTGATCGGGGCGTGGTCCGAAGACCCCGAAGAGCTCCGCGAGCGCGCCCGGACGGTGCCCCAGCTTCGGACCCTCCTGGACGGGCTGCAGCGGTTCCTGTTCGAGGACCGGCTCGGCGTCGACCGCCGCAGCCGGACGCAGATCCGCAAGAGCGCCGGCGACGACTGCCTCGAGCTGCTCCGCCGCAGCCGGGCGTGGGGCCGCCTCGTCTCCTTCCAGTACCCCGACGCGGTGCGGCTCAGCATCCACCCCCAGCCGGCCATCTCGGACAAGCTCGGCGTGCACCTCGTGCCGACCCGGGACGCCTGGCTGACCCCCTGGCACGGCGTCGCGGTGCTCGGCGAGCACGGCTTCGAGCTGGTCAAGCGGGCCGACGCCGAGGCGTCCGGGGCGACGCTGGTCGAGGTCGACGGCCGTCCGAGCCACTTCGAGCGATGATCACCCGCCCCCTGCAGCCGTTCGGCCTGGAGGTCGAGGTCCCCGCCGGCACGCCCTGGGGAGCGCTCGACCTGGGCCGCCTGCAGGCGTGGGTCGACGAGCACCGGGTCGTCGTGGTGCGCGGGGTCGCCCCCCAGGCGCCGGACGTGCTGGCCCGAGACGCCCGCGCCCTGGGGCGGCTGCAGCCGTGGCGGTTCGGCGCCGTGCACGAGCTGGAACTCGACGAGAATCCCGACAACTACCTCTACACCGACCACGAGGTCCCCCTGCACTGGGACGGCGCGTTCGCCGACGAGGTGCCCCGGCTGCTCCTGTTCCGGTGCGTTCGGGCGCCGCGCGGCGGGGGCGAGACGGTGTTCGTCGACACCACCCGCGTGCTCGCGGCGGCGTCGGACGAGCAGCGGCGACGGTGGGCGCGCTGCAGCGTGCGCTACCAGACCGAGAAGAAGGCGCACTACGGGGGCACCTTCGACGCCGACGTCGTGGACGTGCACCCGACCCTGGGTGGCGCGGTCCTGCGGTACGCCGAGCCGGTCGACGACCTGAACCCGGTGTCGACGGACGTGTCGGGCCCGCGAGCCGAGGACCTGCCGCTGGAGCTGCACGACGCGCTGTACGAGCCGTCGGTGCTCCTCGCCCACCGGTGGCGGGACGGCGACCTGGTGCTCGCCGACAACCACGCGCTGCTGCACGGCCGGCGGGCGTTCGACGGGGCCAGCCCGCGGCACCTGCTGCGGGTCAACATCCTCGATCCCCGGCCGGGCCTGGCGTCGAAGCTGAAGGCGTCGTGGCGGCTGCGGCGGCCCGAGTTCATCAAGGCGGAGATCCCGATCCTGGCGATCCCGATGCTGCTCGCGGCGCCGGACCTGGCCGCCCTGACGACCGCGGTCACGCTCGACGTCGTGCTGCTGTTCTTCTTGTGGTTCCACCTGGGCGACCTCGTCAACTGCCTGATGGACCGCGAGGTCGACGTGCACCGCAAGACCCACCTGTCCGAGGCGGTGCGCACCCTCGGGGTCCCCAACGTCCAGGCGCAGATCGCCGGGACGACGCTGGCCGCCGGAGCGGTGACGGCGCACCTGGTGATCGGGCTGGGGCGGACCGACCTCGCCGTTCTGGGAGTGATCGGCGTGCTCGCCGCGATCAGCTACACCGCGCCCCCCATCCGGATGAAGTCGCGGGGGCTGTGGCAGATCGCCGCCTACATGGGCCTGCTCTTCGTCTTCCCGATGGCGTTCGTCGAGACCGCGCTGGCCGGCGCCCCCAGCCTCGGCGGCCTCGCCGTCGCGACGGCCTACGCCGCGATGCAGAGCGGCATCCTGCTGGTCAACAACGCCGAGGACCTGGACGAGGACGAGCGGGAGGGGATCCGGACCGCGTCGGTCGTGCTCGGAGCGGCGAGGGCGGTCCGCGTCGGCCGCGCGCTCGCCGTCGGCGGAGGCGCCGCGCTCGGCGCCATCCTCGCCCTCTTCGCCGTGGCCACCGGGCGGCTGCTGCCGCTGCTCGCCCTGTTCCTCCTCGCCGGCACGACCGCGGCCACCGAGCGCTGGCTCGGCACGCTCCAGGCCCGCACCGCCGACGCGCCCGAGGGCCAGGCTCGGGAGGCGATCCGCAAGCAGGGCAAGCACGTGCCGACGCGGATCGAGGCGGGCGCCTGGGCCGCCCTCGCCGCGGTGGTCGCGCTCTTCGTGGCGCGGGTGGCCGGCTGACGGTCGGGCGCGCTCAGTTCCAGACCGCGTCCACGATGAACCGGACCTCGTAGCCGTCCTGCTCGTACCACTGCGACGAGCCCTCGAACGAGCCCGACGCCGCGTTCCCGGACATCGAGCCCGAGAACAACGGCTGCCAGCCGTCGGGGCCCTGCTCCCAGTACGAGCCGCCGCCGAACCCGATCTGGACGTCGTTGATGTCGTCGAGCGAGGAGAACAGCGCCGGGTCGCAGTCGGTCGACTCGTACAGCAGGTCGACGAGGAAGACGACCATGCAGTCGGCGCACGGCTCGGGCGAGGCGCCCGTGTCCGAGATCGACCGGACCAGCATGCAGTCCTCGACGCCCACCTCCTCGAAGTCGGGGCCCAGGTCGTAGTCCAGCGTCCACTCCCCTTCGACCTCGCCCGGATCGGCGTCGTCATCATCCGAAGCGTCGTCGTCGTCCGACACGTCGTCGTCGTCCGATGCGTCGTCGTCGTCCGCCGCGTCATCATCGTCCGCCGCGTCGTCGTCGTCCGCCGCGTCGTCGTCGTCCGAGGACGAGTCGTCGTCATCGTCACCCCCCCCGCGGCTTCCGCCCCGCAGCGGCGTGCAGGCGACCACCAGGAGGAGCGGGAGGAGGAGCGAGAGGAGGCTGCGGGTCATGGGGTCTCCCGGGGTGCGAGCCAACCCCGTGCTAGCCAGGCGACGCCCTCCTGCCAATGACGCCTGCCCCCTCAGCGGGGGAGGGCGAAGCCGACGGCTCGGGAGGTGGCGTCGATCTCCAGGCGCAGCCGGAACGGCATCAGCCCCTTGCGCCCCTCGACGCCCACCACGTAGTGGCCCGCGTCGTCCCGGCGGGCCGGGGCGAGGGCCGCCATGGACTGCACGATCGTCGCCGCGCCGGCCGTGCTCAGCTCGGTGAGCTCCGCCCGAACCGATGCGTCGTCCAGGGTCAGCTCGGCGTCGGCCACCTCCGCGGTCAGCCGGCTGGTGACCGTCGCGGTCTCACCGTCGAAGTCGACCAACTCGTAGACGGTGACGAGCCGCACCTGCACGACGTCCAGGTCCAGGGGGGCGGCGACCCGCCAGCGGGCCCCCGGGCCGATCGGCTCGGACGGGAACGGCGTCGCGAGCTGCCGCGCGAGGTCCGCGAGGCGCCCGTCGGGGGCGGCCGACTCGTCGAACGAGCGCATCGCTCCGCTCGGCTCCACCGTCATCGTCCCCGTCCGCCCTTCCATCGACTGCGGCCCCCCGCGCTTCGCCTTGCGCTGGCCGTCGGTCCGGGCCTCGAGGACAGCCACCCGCGCGGTGACCGCCCCGTCGGCGCCGACCTCCAGGACCTCCAGCTCGACCACCGTCCGGCTGGTCTGGGACGTCGCGTCGGGGTCGGGGAGGAGCGAGACCTCGACGGTCGAGTCACTCGACCCCGACACCTCGACCCGCTGCTTCGAGCCGACTTCGGGCGTCAGGGTGATGCGCTGACGAGGCTCCTGCCCCGCGTCGAGCAGCTCGACCTCCGAGGCCCGGGCGTGGGCGGCGCCGAGCAGCAGGCCGACGGCGAGGGCGACGAACATCAGGGGGCGGTGACGGCTCATGGGACCTCCTCCAAGGGGACGTCCGATCCTGGTTCCCGATTCGGCCCGAACCGTTACCCCGGTCGTACCGCGGCCGCCGCGCGCACCCACTCCGAGTTGCTCCTCGGCTGCCCCGTGAACCGCTCGAGTCGATCGCCCGTCACCAGCGTGTTGCTCCAGGGCACCACGACGGTGCCGGGCGCCTGCTCCGAGTCGGTCGTCCAGGGGATCGTCAGGGCGACGCCGTCGCGCCGGCTGAGGCGGACCTCGGCGTCGGCCTGCAACCCCAGCGCCGCGGCGTCGTCCGGGTGCAGCCGGGCGACGGCGTCGGTCAGCGCCGGCTCGATCCACGTGTTCATCGACGCGATCGGCCGCACCGACGTCACCAACTGCAGCCACCCCGGCTCGTCCGACGGCCGCGTCGCCGGACCCACCCCGGCGTGCAGCGCGGCGACGAACTCGGGCACCGCCAGCTTCAGCCGGCCGCCCTCCAGGTCGGTCCCGAGCCCGCGGAGCGCGCCGGCGATCCCGCCTTCGACCCCCAGGCCGCGCTCCGCCTTGCGCAGCGCCCGCCAGGAGAACGGGGCGAGCAGCCGCACCGCCCACTTCGCCAGGCCGGTCGGGCCGCCCAGGAGCTGAAGCCCCCGCGCGGTCGGCCAGCTCCCGAACGGCGAGCGCCCCACCGCCCGGGACAGGTCCGAGCAGATGTCGAAGTCCTCCCGCGCCTCCCCCCGAGGGGCCACCACCGCCGGGGTGTACTGCAGGTGCCGCGTCCGGCGCTGGGGCGCCATGTGCAGATCGACGTCCTGCCGCTCCAGCCAGGTGGTCGCCGGCAGCACGACGTCCGCCAGGGCCCCCGTCTCGTTGACGAACAGGTCGACGCAGACCAGCAGGTCCAGCGCCTCCAGCGCCCGCTTCGCCTTCGGCGTGTCCGGCAGGCTGCGCGCCGGGTTGCCGCCGATGACCACCAGCGCGCGGAGCCGGTCCGGCCCGTCGGTGAGGATGTCGTCCGCCATGGTCGCCGCCGCGAGGGTGCCGAGCACCGCGGGGAAATCGCCGATGCGGCTGCGGTTGTCGGGGTCCGAGCCGGGCACGCCCAGGTGCTTCGTCAGCCCCGGCAGGTCCACCGCGCCGCGGTGGTGCAGCCACCCACCCTCGCGATCCAGCCCCCCGAGCACCGCCTGCAGCGCCAGCGTCAGCCAGTAGCCGACCGTGCCGTCGGGCCCCAGGAGCACGCCCAGCCCGGACCACACGAGCGGACGCTCCGCCCCGAGCAGGCGGTCGGCGAGGTCCCCGAGCGCCTCGGCCGACAGCCCCGTCGCGACCGCCGCCGTCCCGAGGTCCCACCGGGCCAGGGCCGCTCCGAGCGCGGCGACGTCGGCCGGATCGAGCAGCGGGTCGTCAGGCGGACGCCGGTGCAGGACCTCGCGCACGAGGAACGCCAGCAGCGCCGCGTCGGTCCCCGGGCGGGGGCGCAGGTGCTGCGACGCCTTCTTCGCCGTCGCCGACGGACGCGGGTCCACCACCACCAGCTGCCCCGCCCTCGCGCGCGCGGCGATCTCCTTGACCCCCGTCGGGTGGGATTGCGCCTGCGACGGCTGGCTGACCAACGGGTCGGTGCCGATCAGCACCAGCAGGTCCGACCGCTCGTAGTCCGCCACGAAGGTGAGCATCGGGTTGCCCAGGCAGGCCTCGGTCACGACGAACATCGGCGCGTTGTCGAGCGTCAGCGCGGAGTAGACCTTCCTGGTCTTCAGGGCGTGCTGGAGCGCCGAGCCGCCGAGGATCGTGCCGAGCGAGTGCACGACGGCGTTGCCCAGGTAGAGGCCGACGGCGTCGGCGCCGTGGGCGGTCAGGATCGCCTGCAGCCGGCCGCCGACACCCTGCAGCGCCTCGTCCCACGAGACGTCACGGAATGCGCCGGCCCCGTCGCGCATCTTCGGGGTGAGCGCCCGGTCGGGGTGGTGGTGCACCGCCCCGTACCCGGTCCCCTTCACGCAGGCATATCCGCGGGACCTCGGGTGATCCGGGTCGGGGCGGAGTGCCACCACGCGCTCCCCGTCGACGTCGACGAGGAGCCCACAGGCGGACTCGCAGATGCGGCAGAACGTAGGCGTCGTGACAGGCAGGACAGGAGCGTGCCACGACCGCGCGGACCGGGATCGATTCGACCCGATCGAGAGCCCGACGGCGTGCAACGATGAGAGGTCTGTGTCCCGACTCCTGTTGCTCTTGGTGCTCCTCCTTCCGACCGCCGCGTTCGCCGATGGGCCGAACGTGGAGGTGGGGGACGGCTGGGTGCGCGGCTCGATCGAGATCGACGCGCCCAAGGACAAGCTCCTCGAGTTCTTGAGGGACCCGCACAACATCGCCCGCGTCGAAGGTCGCGGCAGCGAGATCGAGGTCCGACCGGAGGCCGGCTGCGACCAGGTGCACGCCTCCATCCCCACCGTCATCGGCACGCTCCGCTACATCGCGCGCCGGTGCCCGGAGGACGGCGGCTTCCACTCCTGGCTCGTCAGCTCGGACGACTTCGAGCGCTACGAAGCGATCTGGCGGGTCGAGGAGACGGAGGACGGCGGCTCGCTGCTGCGCTACCAGGTCGCCAGCAAGACGAACCTGCCGGTCCCCGAGGCGCTGCACCGCCGGCAGACGAAGCGCGCCGTCAAGAGCTTGCTGCGCGCCGTCCGCGACCAGTTCGAAGACTGATCTCTACGAGCCGCCGCCCTTGCTGATCGTGTCGGTCAGGGTGCGCAGGTGCGCCAGCACCTGGGACTTCGACGCCTTGATCTGCGCCTCGAAGACCTTGTCGATCGGCTGACCGAAGTGCCCCTCGAGGGTGTTGCAGTTGATCGTGAAGTTGTTCAGCGCGACGTACATCTCGTGCACCGCCTTGCGCAGCCCCTCGAGGTCGCCGCCCTTGCCGGCCTGCTCCGCCTTGGCGCGGATGTTCTCGCCCAGGCGCGGGATGTCCCGGGAGATGGAGCGCTGCTCCCGCAGGATCTTCTCCAGGAAGTTGGACTGCGCCTGGGCCCCCTCGAGGCTCTCGCCCGCGGCGATGCGCGCCTCGAACTCGCTGCTCCACTCGTAGAAGACCTCGCCCTCCTCCAGGGAGTAGTCGAAGACGTCCATCGCGCCGAGGATCCGGTCGACGACCACCTTGAGCTTCGGGTTGTGGTCGATCATCCCCTTGATGAGCGGGTCCCGACGCTTGTCGAGGCCCTGCGCCTGGGTGAGATCGCCGAGCCCGTACAGGCCCGCCTCGGACTCCTTGCTCTCGTCCTTCAGCAGGTCCTCGAGGCGCCACTCGAAGTCGAGCGGGTCGAGGTCCTTGAGCGTGATCGGCTCGGGCTTCCAGACCTCCTTGCCGCCGGGCACGCCGGCGACCCACTTCGAGACGCCGGCGACGACCTTGAACCAGGCCTGGGGCGACATCTGCAGGACCATCGGCAGGGTGACGAACAGGTCGCCGATGATGTCGCCCTCGTCGCTCCACGATCCGACGGCCCGGAACGACGGGTTCTTCGTCGCCAGGTCGAAGGTCGCCTTGCCGCCGACCTCCACGCCCACCGTGCCGGCCACGAAGTGACCCAGGATGCGGCCGGCCATCTGCAGCCCGATCCCGATCTCGACTGGTCGACCTCGCCATTGCACGCCGACGTCGACCTTCGGCGGCTTGTCGCCGAGCACGTCCCAGGCGGGCAGCCCGGCGTCGACCGCGACGCCCGAGATCTCGGTGCCGAGGTTCAGCCCGGCCTTCGTCTTGAGGGAGGCGGTCATACCGTGCACGTACGGGATGCCGGACACGGGGAACGTGACCTCCCCGGTCAGCCCCTTGATCTTCGGCCCCATCACGAGGTTGAAGTCGACCAGCGGCTTCTTCGCCTCCCACATCCCGCGCGCGTTGGCGCTGACCCACAGGGAGCCGTCGCCGTAGGCGATGGCCGCCTCGACGGCGAAGTTGCGGTCCTTGTCGATGACCGCGGAGCCCTGGCCGTTGGCCCACAGCCCGTGCTCGCTGGAGTAGCCCAGGTCGACGTGGCCGTCGAGGTCCGGCATCTCGCCCGCCTTGCTCTGGAGGTCGAGGGCGCCGCCGAGCACCAGGCCGGCCTCGCCGAAGCTGCCGGTCACCGAGCCCGTCGCCTCGAAGGGCAGGTCGGGGCTGCCGCTGGCCTGGATGTCGGAGCTGATCTCGCCGTCCTTCACCTGGAGGAAGAAGGAGTCGACCGTCAGCAGCGACGTCTGGATGTTGGACCCCTCGACCAGCAGGTCGATCCCGTCGTTGGAGTTCGCCTCGGCCGAGAAGCTGAGCGCGCCGTCCTCGGCGTCCGCCCCCTTCATCGCGAGGGTGGCCGACCCGGCGACCCCGCCGCTGAACACGCCCTGGTCGTAGGACAGGTTGGCGGAGCTGAACTTGCCGTCGATCACCGGGTTGGTGACGGGGTAGCGGAACACCGGGTGGGGGAAGCTGAACTCCGCCCGCACCAGCCGACTGTCCTTCACCTCGCCCTTCGCCATCGCCACGCCGAGCGGGCCGGCGAACAGCTCGAGGTCGAGGCTGGTGAGCAGCCCGGCGCCGTCGAACTCCGTCTTGCCGAGCGTGCCGTTCAGGGTCATCGCGTCGCCCGAGGTGACGACCGCGAAGGAGACACCCTCGGCCTGGAAGGTGGTGACGCCGGCGGCGTAGGTGCCCTGCACGACGACGGGCGCCGCGAGCTGCACGTTGGTGCCGAGGTTGTCGATCATCGCCGCCAGGTCGGCCGACGGACCCGCCGAGCCGATGTCGTTGACCGCGATGGTCACGACGCCGAAGTCACAGGTCGCGGTCGCCACCGCGCCGCCGCTGACGAGGCCGCCGCGCTCCAGCGCCACGGTCGCGTGGCCGTCCAGCGACCGCACGAACGGCGCGCCCGTCCAGTCGATGCCGAGGTCTTCGGTCTGCAGCGTCGCGATCCCGCTCAGTCCCGCCGCCTTGCCGTAGGCGACCTCGGCGAACTCGAGGCTGGTCTGCCCGCCGGCGTGCTGCACGGCGCCGCTGGCCCGGCCGGTCAGCCCCTCACCGCTGTCGAAGTCGAGGGTGACGTCACCGGACAGCGCCGGGTTGACCGTGCTCGTCCAGGTCAGCGGCCCGACCGAACCGCTCAGCCGGCCCGCCTTCAGCGCCAGCTCGATCGTCGAGTCGCCGCCGAAGGTCATGCCGTCGATGCCGTCCAGCGGCACGGCGGCCTTGCCCTCGATGCGGTCGCCGCTGAGCACGAGGTCGCTCAGCTCGGCGGTGCTCCCCCACGGCGTCTGCACGGACAGGCCGGCGGAGCTGACCTCCAGCCCCGCCTGGTTGTCCCACGCGACGTCGACCGCACCCTGGAGCGCGCCGTCGGCCGTGTTGATCGGCACGCTGCGAGCGGTCGCGGAGGCGACGCCGTCCTCCCCGAAGTGCACCTCCGCGGCCGCCCCGCCGACCGAGTCCGGCAGCTGCACGGTCGCGGTCCCCTTCCCGGTGACCACCGACGCGCCGGCGACGGTCAGGGTGACCCCGCCGTCGAGGATCTTCTTGGCGTCGGCGAACGACGCCTGCACGGCGCCCGCGAGGTCGCCGTCCTTCAGCTCGATCCTGCCGCTGACGATGTCGAGCAGGCCGTGGGCGAGCTTCGCGCCGGGGATCTGCTTGCCGGCGGCGACGAGGGAGAAGGTCTCGCCCGACACCGACGCGTCGAAGTCGACGGTGCCCAGCCACGGCAGCTTGACCCCCTTGGTCATCGAGCCGGTGAAGCCCGCGTCGCTGACGCCCAGCTTGAACTTGCCGCTGACCCCGGGGATGGCGAACTTCGCCGACGCGGTGCCCGAGACACCCCCGGCGAGCCGCAGCTTCGCGGACGTCAGCTCCAGCCCGTCCCACAGGGCCGCGGCGCCCGAGAAGCTGGCGCTCATGATCAGCTTGTCGCCGTAGAAGCGGCCGGTGACCCGGCAGTCGGCCGAACCGCCGATCGTCGCGGTGCCCGACACGCGGCCCTTGGGCCCCTTGTCGCCCTGCTCGAGCAGGCCGGCGAGGGAGTTGATGCTGACCGGGCCGAAGTCGGTCCGGAACCCGTCGAGGGTGACGCGCTCGGCCTTGCCGGAGCTCACCGAGACGCTGAACGAGGCGCCGCCGAAGGAGCAGCCGTAGGTCTTCTTCTGCTCGCCCTCGGCGTCACCGCCGCCCTGGTTGAACTGCAGCGGGCTGCCGCCGGGGTTCGACTGGCTGCGGGGGGACATCGCGGACGCACCGTCGGCGAAGGAGAGGCCGGCGGCGGGGCTGGAGTAGCCGCCGGCGGCGGACGTACTGGGGCCCGGCCGGGATCCCGGGGTCGACGTTCGCGTTCGTGCTGGGCCTCCCACCGGCTCTCTCCTCATCGGCGCTCGGGTCGCTCCCTTGAACGTACGAGCGCGTGAGGCCGGCCCCCATCGCATGACGATGTGATCGGATACCATCCCGTCGATGAGCCGCCTCCCCGAACGACAGCTGCGCGAGCAGATCCTCCGGTTCAGCCGGCTGACCTACGAACGCCACCTGCTCGTCGGGCTCGACGGCAACCTGTCGGTCCGGCTGTCCGACGACCTGGTGCTGTGCACCCAGGCGGGCTGCCACAAGGGGCTGATCACCGAAGACCAGCTGGTGGTCGTCGACCTGGAGGGGCGCCACGTCCGGGGCGCCGGCCGGCCGACGTCCGAGATGGCGATGCACCTCGCCTGCTACCGCCGCAGGCCGGACGTCGAGGCCGTCGTGCACGCCCACCCGCCGACCTGCGTGGCGTTCACGATCGCGGGTGTGTCGATGGCCCGGTGCGTCCTGCCGGAGGTGGTGCTGACGCTGGGTGCGATCCCGACGCTCCCCTACGAGACGACCGGCACCGCCGATCTCGCCGAGCTGGTCGGCGACGCGATCGAGTCCCACGACGGCGTGATGATGGACCGCCACGGCGCGGTCTGCGTCGGCCCCACGCTGCTCGACGCCTTCTGCAAGCTCGAGACGATGGAGCACACCGCCAAGATCATGCGGGACGCCCGCTCCCTCGGCGGCATGAAGGAGCTCCCGGCCGAGGAGGCCGTGAAGCTGCGTCGCATGGGGCTCGAGCGCTACGGCGGCCCCCCCGAGGCGGTCGCGAAGGCCGACGACGAGGGCGCCGACCTGCCGCCCGCGTGCCTGAACTGCTCCGGCTGCGGCAACCCCACCGTCGAAGGCATCGGCTCCCCCGCCGGCTTCGACATCGCGCGACTGACCAACACCGGGGTGCTCCCCCAGACCCAGAGTCAGCTCGAGCGCGAGGTGCGCAAGGCGATCGCCGAGCACCTGAACTAGATTGGAAGCGATCGCTCAGCCGCTGATCCAGGCCAGGACCGGGGCGGCCCGCCCCCGCAGCCGCTCGGGCAGGTTGCCGAGCACCGCGTCGGCGTCCGCCTTCGGCAGCGGCCGGTACAGCCGAGCCGCGTACGCCCCGGCGACCAGGCCGGCGAGCAGCTGGACGGCGAGCGCGAGCTTCGGGTCCGTGCCCCGCGCCTCGCCCCCGATCAGCCAGCCGGCGGCCAGCGTGGCGGCGACCGCCCAGCCACCGACCCCCAGCTGCTCCAACCACCGCGAGGGGGACCCCTCGACGACCGGGAACCGCTTCGCGGCGAGCCAGCCCTGGGCCCCGTGGGCCGCCGCCTGGGACAGCGCCACGGCGATCGCCGCGCCCATCGCCCCGTAGGCGGGGACCAGCGCGACGCACAGCCAGACCTTGACGCAGGCCATCCACATCGTGAGCTTCACCAGGGCGCTGTGTCCGCCCCCCGCGACCAGCGTGTGGCCGGCCATCGCGCCGACCCCGCTGAGCAGCATCGGCACCAGGAGCACCCGCAGCAGGTCCGCCGCGGGCTTGTACTCGTCGGCGAACAGCGTCTGCACCACGGCCGGAGAGGCCGCGATGCCGACCGCCACGGGCACCACCACGAGCAGGCTCATCAGCCGCGCCCCGCGACGCCAGGTCGCGCCGATGGCCGCCCGGTCCACCTCGCCGCCGTGCATCTCCGCGACCAGCGGGAGCATCACCTGCCCGAGCACCCCGGGCACGCGCGTCACCAGGATCGACAGCCCCACCGCCGCGGTGAACCAGCCCAGCTCCTCGTACGACGCCCGCGCCTTGAGGAACGCCAACTCCGTCCGGTCCCACAGCACCGCGCCGAGCAGCACCAGCACCGCCATCTGCACCGCGTACCGACGCAGCGCGTCCACGTCGGCGCCCGCCGCGGCGGGCGATCCCGCCGACAGATCGCCGAGCAGTCGCTCGGTCCAGACGTGCAGCACGGCCAGGCTGACGACGCGCGCGAACAGCCAGGCGGCGACGACCCCGACGATGGGATCGGTCGACCCCAGGCCGACCGCGATCCCGGGCATCAGCACCAGGTAGAACGTCACGTCGGAGACCAGCACGACGTCGAATCGACGCAGCCCGTGGGCCAGCCCGATGCGCCAGCCGCAGCCCGCGATCGCCGCCCCGTAGGGCACCGCCAGCACCAGCGCCCACCGCAGGTCGCCCCCGAACAGGAGCGCCGCCGGCACCCCCAGCCCGACGCCCCACAGCAGGGTCCGGCCGAGCCACCGGCCCGTCTGCCGCGCGGTCACCACCGCCTCGCCGGTCCGCCTCGCGCCGACCTGCCACGCGACGGTCCGCGTCACCGCCAGCCCCAGCCCCCACAGCAGCACCTGGCCGCCGATCAGCGCGATCCAGTGCGCGAACCCGAACCGGCCCTGGCCGTCGGGACCCAGCGCCCGGGCGATCCACGCCAGCGCGACGATCCGGCCGAGCATGCGCACAGCGAAGGACGTCGTGTTCCAGGCGGCGTCGGAGGCGAGGGAGCGGTTCGACAAGGTCGCCGAGGATAGCGCTCAGCGTCGCTTGCGCGCCTGTCGCTTCGCGTGGTGCAGCGCCACCGGTCCGTTGAAGCTGACCATCGGCAGCCGCTCCAGCACCGACGGGGACGGCAGCTGCCCGCGGCGGGCGGTGCGCTCCGCCCCGTCCTCGAGCCACGACACCCGGCGTGGCGCCTTGCCCCGCAGACGGGCGGTGTACAGCGCCTTGCGGAGGGCCAACCTCGGCACGTGGGCGCCGACCGGGTACCTCTTCGACGTCGACTCCGTGATCTCGACGAAGTCGCCCTGGATCGCGTCGATCTGCAGGCCGGCGGGCACGAACAGGTGGTTGGTGATGCCGGAGTGCACCTTCAGCTCCGAGTACATCGTCATGCAGGGATGCGACGTGATCCCGAGGTACGGGACGAAGCACCACGCCGCGAAGAGAACCGGGGCGACCGCGTGCGCCGGTCGCATCCGGAACAGCGGGACGTCCCCGACGTCCGCGAGGCCGTGGGCCCGCACGCGACGCCCCACCTCGAACGACGCGACGCCCACCAGCGCGATCCACCACGTGTCCCGCACCGTCGCCGTGCGCGCGATCGTCTCCCCCCAGGTCAGGAACGCCACCGCCGCCGGCACCAGCAACAGCGACGCAGGCCGGAGCCAGGTCGGCGCCCCGGCCAGGCGCGACGCGACCGCGGGCGCCGGGTGCGGCACGCTCCTCAGGAACAGCAGGAGCATCGGGAACATGATCGCGAACTGCTGGAACCCGGCGAACCCGAGCGCCCCGTGCAGGCCGATCCCGAGGGCCACCGCGACGATCCGCGTCCGGGGCACGAGGAGCAGCGCGAAGATCACCCCCTCGGTGACCACCCCCAGCGTCGCCGCCTGGCTCTTCGTCAGGAACGCCGACGCGTCGAGCAGCGGGCTGATCCGGTTCATGAACCGCAGCGGCCGGCCGTTGCCATCGGCGAAGTAGTCGACGTTGAGCTTGTGGAGCGTGGCGTAGAAGTAGATCGCGATGACCAGCCACCGCAGCGCCGGAGTCACCGCGTCGAGCACGGCCTGGCTGCGCTGCTCCGCCGGCCGGTCCCGCAGCCGCACCAGCCCGACCAGGAACACGACGTGGAGCGTCGCGACGATCAGCCAGCTCATCGACATCCGCTCGGTGGTGACGGCGGTGTGCAGCGCCTCCACGATCTGCGTCGCCGCGGCGAGGCCCCACACCCACGACAGGCGGGGCCGCACGATGAGCAGCGCCGCCGCCGTCACCGCCAGGTAGCCCGGCAGCGTCTTGACGTAGACGTCGGGCCCCGGCCAGGTGAAGTGCAGGAGGATGCCGATCCCCCACAGCACGTTGAACAGGCCGACGTCGAGCGACGGGACCGAGCGGGGGGAGGGCGAGCTCAAGGGTCCGCAACGATACCGATCGGCCAATGGCCCCGCGCAGGCGACCTTCCCAGGGGTGCGCTACCATCCGAGTCCATGGCGGTCCCGTTCGTCGATCTCGTGCGCATGCACGAGCCGCTGGAGCCCGAGTTCGAGGCCGCGTTCAAGCGCGTGCTTCGCTCCGGACGGTTCCACCTCGGCCCCGAGACCCGGGCCCTCGAGCAGGAGATGGCCGAGCACGAAGGCGCCGACGGCGGCGTCTGCTGCGCCTCGGGGAGCGACGCGCTGTTCCTCGCGCTGCGCGCCCTCGACGTCGGCCCGGGCGACGCGGTGGCGACTCTCTCCAACTCGTTCATGGCGACCGCCGAGTCGATCGCCCGAACCGGCGCGGCTGTGCTCTTCGTCGAGCCCGATCCCGTCACCCGCGGCATGGACCTGGCCGACCTGGAGCGGCTCCTCGCTGAGCCCGAGGCGGCCAACCTCAAGGCGGTCATCCCGATCCACCTGTACGGCCGCCGCTCCGACGTCGCCGGCGTGCGCCAGGCGCTCGACGCCGCCGACCGCTCGGACGTGCACGTCGTCGTCGACGCGGCCCAGGCCCACGGCTCCCCCGGCGTCGCGGCCGAGGCCCCGCTGACCTGCTACAGCTTCTATCCGGCCAAGAACCTCGGCGCCCTGGGCGACGGCGGCATCGTGCTCTGCAACGACGCCGACCTGGAGGCCCGCATCCGCGGACTGCGCAACCACGGCCGGTCGGGCAAGCACGCGGTCGGTGAGGTCGGCGTCAACTCGCGGTTCGACGAGATCCAGGCCGCGATCCTGCGCATCAAGCTGCGGCGCCTGCGGGGCTGGAACGCCCAGCGTCAGCGGATCGCCGACGCGTACCGCGAGGGCCTCGCCAACGTCGAGGGGCTCGTCGTGCCGCCCGACGGCGCCGGCCACGTCTATCACCTGTTCGTCGTCGAGGTGGACGCGGAGCTCCGCGCCCCCTTCGTCGCCGCCCTGAAGGAGCGCGGCATCGGAGTGGGCCAGCACTACCCCGTCGCCGTGCACCAGATGCCCCCGTACCCCTCCGCGCGGTCGCTCCCGACGACCGAACTCCTGTGTTCCCGCGTGGTCAGCCTCCCGATGTTCCCCGGGATGCGGACCGACGAGGTCGACGAGACCTGCGATGCGGTGAAGGCCACCCTCAGAGAGCTCGCCCCATGACCCTCAAGTCACACGCAGCCGTCCTGTTCAGCGGCGGAACCGACTCGACCCTCGCCGCGGCCCAGATGCTCGAGGAGTTCCAGAAGGTCACGCTGCTGACCTTCGACCCCGGCTACCTGCTGTTCCTGAACAACACGCGGGTGCACGCGCGCAAGCTCGCGGACAAGTTCGGGCGGGACCGCGTCGAGCACCGAATCATCGACATCAAGTCGTTCATCAAGCGGGTACTCGGCAAGGACGTCAGCGGCGACCTCAAGGAGTACGGCTTCAACATGTCGTCCCTGGTCTGCCTCGGCTGCCGGCTGTCGATGCACTCCTACGCGGTCTACTGGTGCCTCAAGAACCAGGTCCCGTACCTGGCCGACGGCTCCATCCGAGCGCAGAGCACGATCCCCGAGCAGATGGAGTCGGTGATCCGCCGCAACCGCCGCTTCTACAGCCAGGAGTACGGCATCCACCACTTCTCGCCGATCTACGAGGAGTCGGAGTCCGATCGCCGCCTCGAAGAGCTGGGCATCGCCGGCAAGAAGAAGCTCAAGAAGCAGTTCATCCTCTTCTCGACCCAGCCGACGTGCCTTTTCGGCGTGCCCGCCGACGTCTACGGCCGGATCTTCTACGGCAAGCTCGTCGGCGACACCCGCGAGCAGGACTCCGAGCAGTACTGCGCCGAGAAGTACCCCGAGATGCGGGACACCATCGCCCAGTCGATGGCCGCCGACGGGCTGGACGTCGACGAGTCGGTCGAGCAGCTCAAGCAGATCCGGCGGGACGACGGCGACCTCGGCCCCGCCCAGGCCGAAGGCGAGCCGGTGGCCTTCGACAAGGCCCTCGAAGCGGGCGTCGACGGCGGCATCCACATCTAGCCGTCTACAATCACCCCCGTGGACATCCTCGGCATCAGCTTCGGCGTCGACACGGCGGCCTGCGTCGTGCGGGACGGCGTGACGATCGCGGCCTGCCTGGAGGAGCGGTTCAGCCGCATCAAGCACGACCGCTCGTGGCCGGCGAAGGCGATCGCCTGGTGCCTCCAGGAGGCCGGCACGTCCCTCATGGACGTCGACGAGGTCGCCTTCTTCTGGAACCCGGCCCTGCAGCTCGACTTCGCGCACCCGGGCCGGGCGTGGCGTTACTCCCACCACGGCGACTACCTGCACATGGTCCCGGCCTGGCTGCTCGGCGCCCTGCGCGGGCCGCTGGGTGAGATCGACGGCGACTGCACGACGCAGACGTTTCACGTGAAAGGGCGTGACCCGCTGACCGTGCGCTACGTGACGCACCACCTGTGCCACGTGGCGGCGGCCTTCTATCCGAGCCCCTTCGAGGAGGCCGCGGTCCTGACCGTCGACGGGTATGGCGAGCGGGCGTCCGCCACGCTCGGCTGGTGCGACGGCGACGGCTACCACCCGTGCGAGAGCATCGCGTTCCCGCACAGCCTGGGCGCGGTCTACGCCGCGATCACCGGCTACCTCGGCTTCCGCACCAACAGCGGCGAGGGCAAGGTCATGGGCCTCGCCCCCTACGGCGACGACCGCTATGTCGCGCAGTTCCGCGAGATCCTGGGGCTCGGCAAGCACCCGGACAAGCCGTTCGAGATCGACCTGTCGTGGTTCGAGTACTACCTCGACACCCCGCGCCGGGTCAGCCAACGCTTCGTCGACGCGTTCGGCCCCCGCCCGACCCCGGGCACCGCCCACGACGAGCGGCATCGGGCGATCGCCTACGCGTGCCAGCACGTCACCGAGGAGGCGATGCTCGCCCTGGCGAACCGCCTCCACGGCTTGACCGGGCAGCGCAAGCTCGTGATGGCGGGCGGCGTCGCGATGAACTCGGTCGCCAACGGGCGACTGGAGCGGGACGGCCCGTTCGACGAGGTCTGGATCCAGCCCTCGGCGGGCGACGGCGGCACCTCGGTCGGCGCCGCCCTGTGGGCGTACCACGCCGAGCACGGCGGGACCGGGCGGAGCCGCTGGGTCGCCGACACGCTCGGCCCCGAGTACAGCGACGAGGCGTGCCGGGCGGCGCTCCGCAAGGGCGGCTGGACCTGGACCGAGCCGGACGACGTGGCGCGGGACACGGCCGAGGCGCTCGCCCGCGGCGAGCTCGTGGGCTGGTTCCAGGGACGAGCGGAGCTCGGGGCGCGGGCCCTGGGCAACCGGTCGATCCTCGCCGACCCCCGTCGGCCCGAGAACAAGGACGTGCTGAACTCGCGGGTGAAGTTCCGCGAGCCGTTCCGCCCGTTCGCGCCGTCGGTGATCGCCGAGGCCGCGGACGACCTGTTCGAGATGCCCCCCGGTGGCACCGTGCCGTTCATGCAGAAGGTGCACCCGGTGCGCCCCGCCGCCCGCGAGCGGCTCGGGGGCGTCACCCACGTCGACGGCACCGCCCGGCTGCAGACGGTCACCGCGGCGGGCAACGCGAAGTACCACGCGCTGATCAGCGCCTTCGGCGACATCACCGGCGTGCCGGTGGTCATCAACACGTCGTTCAACGTGCGGGGCGAGCCGATGGTGCTGACGCCCGACGACGCCATCCGCTGCTGGGCGACCACGGGCCTGGACCGGCTGGTGCTCGGGCCCTGCGTGGTGACCAAGCCGAAATGACGGCGAACGCACCCCCGAAGGTCACGGTCGTCGTGCCGTGCTTCAACGAAGAGACCACCTTGATCCCATGCCTCGACGCGCTCGTCGCGGTGCTCCGGGAGGCTCCGTTCTCCTGGGAGGTGATCGTCGTCGACGATGGGAGCTCGGACGGCTCACGGGAGCTGGGCGAGGAGTACGGCAAGCACGAGCCCGGGGTCCGCGTCGTCGAGCACCGCTACAACATGGGCAGCGGCCAGGCGATCTGGACCGGCGTACAGCACGCGCACGGCCAGTACGTCATCTACGTCCCCGCAGACGGTCAGTTCGACCACGGCGAGATCCCGATGTTCGTCGACCGCGCCGACCAGGGGGCGGACATCGTCATCGGCCACCGCCTGAGTCGGGACGACTACACCGCCTACCGGCACGCCAGCTCGATGGTGTTCCTGTGGCTCTGCAACACGCTGTTCGACCACCAGTTCCAGGACGTCAACTGGGTGCACCTGTGGCGCCGGAGCATCTTCGACGAGCTGGAGCCGCGCAGCCGCGGCGTCTTCTTCCTGGAGGAGATCCTGGTCCGCGCCCGGGACGGCGGGAAGACTGTCGCGGAGGTGCCGTCGGAGTACCACCCGCGCCAGGGCGGGGTCGCCAAGGGCGGCAAGCCGACGGTCATCCTCAAGACCGTCTACGAGATGCTCAAGCTCTGGAACGAGCGGCGCACCCGGCTCGATCTGAGCCGCAGCGGTGGGGGCAAGCCCCCGCTCTGCTGAGCGACGTCAGGGCGCGGCGGCCTCGTCGGCCCCGTAGGGGTCCTCGCCCTTGACGCACCGGAAGCCGATCCGCTCGACCCCCAGGTCGGGGTTCGCCTGCAGCCTGCGCCAGCCGGTCTGCTGGTCGACGACCTCGTTGAACGACCCGCCCCGGGCGACCCGCCGGGGGCAGTCGTCCTGCTCCGCCGCATGCCAGGACGTGCGCCCCACGAGCTCCTCGGTCCAGCAGTCGAGCGTCCACTCGGCGACGTTGCCGGACATGTCGTACAGCCCCTCGGGGGTCTTGCCGGCCGGGAACCGGCCCACCGGGGCGGTGCGCTCGAAGCCGTCGTCCTCCATCGTGGTCGGCAGCGTGCAGCCGAAGTCGCAGTAGTTCATCGCCCCCTTCCGCCACTTCGCCCCCCAGGGGAACTTCCGCTCCTTGGGCCCTCGCGCGGCGTACTCCCACTCGGCCTCGGTCGGCAGCCGAAGCCCCTGGGCGGCGCAGAAGTCCCGCGCCTGCTGCCAGGTCACCCGGACCGCCGGGTGGCGCCCCTTCTGCCCGTCGGCGGGCCCGTCCCAGTCGGGACAGCTCAGCTGCCACCAGGTCCGCGAGCAGCCCCGCTGGTACTGCTCGACCGTCACCTCCCGAGCCAGGAACTCCACCGGGGGGACCTCGATCCGCTCGGACAGCGCGCCGGGCTCGCCGAGCCGCAGCTTGCCTCCCGGCAGGGCGACCAGGTCGCCGGCCAACGCCGACGGGGTGACCGCCTCGACCGGGGAGCCGGTCGAGCCGAGCACCTCCCACGGCGGCGGGGCCGGGACACCGTTGAAGAAGCCGATCTGCCAGTCCCGGTTGGCCGCCATGAACTCCCCCGCCTTCCCGGGCAGGCTGGGCATGACGAACAGGACGATGGCGTACAGGGCGAGGAGCTTCCAGGCGAGGGACAGGAAGATCCGGAGGCGGGCCGCCCCCGCCCCGATGGTCCTCGCGGGCGTCTGCCGCGGCGCCATCGGGGGACCGATCGACGTCCCCTGGGGGGGCGGCGGAGGCGGCGCCTTCTTCCGTGGCGAGGGCTTCGGGCGCTCCGGTCCCGCCGGCCCCGACTGCTTGCGCGGCGGCGCGGGGGCGCCGGGCGCGGGGGCGACCGGGGGCAGGAACACCGACTGCGACTGGGCGTGCTCGTGAGCCACCGTCATCGGCGGCTCCAGCGTCTCCATGGCGTCTTCGTAGCCCGGCTCGAGCAGGTGGGGGCGCTCCATGGCGCGGGTGGGGCCGACGGTCGGCGCGTCCCAGTCGGTCACGCTGTCCGCGGCGGACCCGAACACGGAGGAGTCGTAGCCGGGCAGCGCGGCGGGCACGTCGACGGAGTCCGGGGCGATGTCGGGGATGCCATCGAGGGCGTCCCCGCCGAGGAGATCCGGACCACCGTCGAGCGGGGCCTCCATCGTGTCGGCCTGGGTCGCTCCTCCACGCTGCCGCTCGGACCGGGCCTTCGCCATCCGGGCCGCGTCCCAGCCGAACTCGCCCGTCTTGGAGACCGGGAGGTGCTTGCCCAGGCGGTCGACCCACTCGGCGACCGACGGCGACAGGCCGACCGCCTCCTGCACCTTGCGCAGGTCGGTCCCGACCGCGCGGGCGCTCTGGTAGCGGTCGTCGGGGTCGCGGGCGAGACAGCGCCGCATGATCGGCACCAGCCCCGGGGCGATGTCCTCCAGCCGGCTGGAGACCT
Organism: uncultured Rickettsiales bacterium; assembly: GCA_964416435.1. Lineage (GTDB taxonomy): Bacteria > Myxococcota_A > UBA796 > UBA9615 > UBA9615 > CAYQEG01. The sequence goes on along the minus strand of CAYQEG010000091.1, from coordinate 2,969 downwards.
CCCGCGGGTCGACCATCAGCACCTGCTGCATGACGCTGACGATGTCCTCGCCCTCGAACGCCATCTCCAGGGTGGCGAGCTCGTGCAGGAGCAGGCCGACGGAGAAGAGATCGGACCGACAGTCCAGCGGCTTGCCCCCGACCTGCTCGGGGGACATGTAGGCCGGCGTGCCCCGGGTGAAGCCCTGCTGGGTCTGCTTGATGTTGGTCGACGCCTTGGCGGTGCCGAAGTCGGCGACCTTCACCTCGCCCCGGCGGCTGACCATGACGTTGCCGGGCTTCAGGTCGCGGTGAACGATCCCCAGGGGCTTGCCCTGCTTGTCGGCCAGCTCATGGGCGTACGCCAGGCCATCGCAGACCGCCAGCAGCACCTGGAGCACCACCGGGAGCGGGGTCTTCTCGCGCCGGCGCTTCATCGTGCGCAGCAGCCGCTCCAGCGGCCAGCCCTCGACGTACTCCATGGCGATGTAGAAGGCGCCATCGACGGTGTCGAACTCGTCGATGGAGACGATGTTGGGGTGCCGGAGCAGACACCCGAGCCGAGCCTCGTTCGCGAGGGAGACCATCGGCTCGTCGCCCAGCGAGTGGTCCGGCTCGATGATCTTGAGCGCGACCTCCTTGCCAAAACCCATGGGGCCGGGCCGCAAGGCGCGATAGACCTTCGCCGTCCCGCCCTTCCCGAGCAGGCTCAACAACTGGTAGCGACCGAAGACCGGCGCGCCTTCGCGCCCGCCCGGTGGTTTGGCGCCTCCGCCCAAGACCCCTACAGCATACTGTGCCGCTGCGGACCCCCATGTAGAGTGACCGGAAATGGGCACACGGCGTACAGTCCGCGTCGTCTACGACGAGCGTTCGGAACTCGACAAGGCCTGGCGCCTGTACATCAAGCACGGCGCCCTCGTGGCACAGATCCACCCGGCCCCGGCCACCGGGGATCGGCTCGCGGTGACCCTCCACCCCGGCTGGGGAGGGGACGACGTCCACCTCAGCGGCACGGTCGCCCAGGCGAGCGCCTCGACGACGGTCCTGCAGCTCGAGCCTCTCGACCTCGCCGCCCGCGGCGCCCTCGTGCTCAACGGCATCGCCGACGCGGCGCCGGCCCCCGCCTTCGAGCCCGCAGCCGAGGAGCACGACTCCGAGGACGTGGAGATCGCCGCCACCGTGGAGATGGGGGCGCCCACCGCGCAAGCCCCCGAGCCGCTCGTGGTGCCGCCCCCTCCCGAGCCGGAGCCGGTCGCGCCGGAGCCCCAACCCATCGTCGCGGCCCCACCCCCGGAGCCCCCGCCCCCGGAGCCCGAGCCCGTCGTCGCGCCCCCGCCCCCGGAGCCCGAGCCCGTCGCCGCGCCCCCGCCTACGCCCGAGTCGGCGGGGCGGCCGGTCACCTATCGCTCGTCGAAGCCCGTGCGGCAGCGGTCCGGCCGCGCGCGCCGACCGGTAAGCCAGTCCCGCATCCAGGCGGTCCGTCCACCGACCAGCGGTCAGCACGCCAAGCCCCCGGACATGACCGGGCGGCCGGGCGAGTTCGACGCGAGCGAGATCGCCCACCTGGGCGGCCCGGTCTCCATCGACACCGAAGCGGTGCTCCCGCCGATCGCCCGCAGCGGCGACCTGAGCGAGGACAGCTGGCGCGACGTGCTGCTGGACCTGTTCGTCAAGAAGGCGACGGGCGTCGTGGTCATCCACGCGTTCCGCGAGAACCGCTGGTGCTACCTGGTCAACGGAAGCCCGGTCCACTACCTGGTGGACCACGCGCACCCCGGGGAGTACCTCGCGGACGCCCTGATGCGGGCCGGCGTGGTCTCCGGCAAGCAATGGACCGAGGCGCTGACGGGCTCGAAGATCTCGGGCGTGCATCCCGGCGAGTACCTGGTGCTCCGGGGGATCGCCACGCAGGCCCAGATCAACACCGCCCTGCAGGAGCGAGCGGCGGCGATCACGCGCAACCTGCTGACGGCCAACTTCGGCACCTGGAGCTACCACCCGTGGCCGCCCATCGCCGACCTGCACTCGTGGCCACCGGTCGAGCTGCTGCCGCTGCTGCTGCGAGTCGAGCGGGCGAACATGGCCCGGATGACCGACGAGGAGATCACGAAGGAGACCGAGCCCCACCTCGACCTCCACGTGTCCCTGACCGCGGCGCGGCGAGACCTGCTCCCGCTGCTGCCGCTGCAGCCGGTGGAGCGCACCCTCGCGACCGACCTGCTCCCCGGCGGCTGGACGATGAAGGAGATGCTCGTCCACGGCGGCCTTCGGGAGAAGGACCTGCTGCGGTTCATCTGGGTGCTGCGCACGATGGGCTTCGTCGAGCTCCGCCCCGACGAGGGCGACAAGGGCAAGCGCAACCGGGCGGAGCGGACCCTGTTCGTCGCGCTCAAGGACATCCTGCGGCGCAGCGACTTCGAGGCGATCCACTGTCACTGGACGGCGGTCCAGTCCGAGGTGGAGCACGGCCACAAGCGGATCCTCGAGGAGTTCGGCAAGCAGCGGTTCGCCGCGGTGATGGACGCCCGGCTCGAGGAGCTGATCACGAAGATCCACGTGCGCGCCGACGAGGCCTTGCAGGCCATCGGCACGAAGGCGGGGCGCGACGAGATCCGCAAGCGGGTGGTCGGCGAGTCGCAGCTCATCATGGCCGCCGAGCTGATGCTCAAGCAGGCCGACATGGAGCTGTACAAGGGCAACTTCGGGGTCGCGAAGGTCTGCTACGAGCGGGTGATCGAGCTCGCGCCGATCATCCACGAGACCAAGGAGGCGCGGTCGCGGGCCAAGGAGCAGCTGCGCTCCCCGGAGCTGGCGAACGCCCTGGACACCATGTCCCACGGCCGCCTGATGGCGGTCGGCGCAGCCATCGACGACCAGCTGAAGATGTAGAGCACCAATCACATAGTCGCTCGGTCGGACTACATGATCGGTGCTGGCTGATGGCTCGTCGGAAGGTCAGCATTTCGGCGCTTCAGTTCGCTCGAGAGA
>CAYQEG010000090.1:0-30337 GCA_964416435.1 uncultured Rickettsiales bacterium | reverse complement strand
CGGTGGCGTCGACCAAGGCGTTCACCTCCCAGCTGCTCGCCCTGGTCCTGTTCGCGATCAAGATCGGGCGGATGCGCGACCTGAGCGCGTCCACGGGCCGCGCCATCCTGGAGGCCCTCTCGGACCTCCCGGGCCAGATGAAGGAGTTCCTGCACCAGGAGCACCGTTTCGAGGCGATCGCCCGCTCGATGATCCACCAGCCGTACGTGCTGTTCCTGGGGCGGGGGCCGAACTACCCCACGGCCCTGGAGGGCGCGCTCAAGCTCAAGGAGGTCTCGTACATCCAGTGCGAGGGCTTCGCGGCGGCGGAGATGAAGCACGGGCCGATCGCGCTGATCGGCGACGGCACGCCCGTGATCTTCGTCGTGCCCAAGGACCACCTGCACGCCAAGACGCTCTCCAACATGGAGGAGGTCAAGGCCCGGGGCGCACGGGTCATCGCCATCGCCAACCCGGGAGACGCCCTGGTCCAGGAGGTCGCCGATGAAGTCATCGAGATCCCCGAGACCCACGACATGCTCACACCGTTCCTCGCGGCGCTGCCGCTGCAGCTCATCGCCTACCACGCGGCCGTCGCGTTGGGCCTCGACGTCGACAAGCCGAGGAACCTCGCGAAGTCGGTCACCGTGGAGTGACGGCGCGGCTGTGATCCATCGAGGCTGGCCGCTGCTCGTCGCGCTCGCGCTGGCGGGCTGCGACCTGATCCCCTACGAGGGCGGCGACGACGGCTACGCGCCCCGCATCACCAGCTCGTTCCCGGACTCGGGGACGCAGCGGCTGCTGCTCGACGGCACCCTGGAGTTCGCCGCGGCGGGCGTGGACGACGACTCCCTCGAGCTGACCTGGTCCTGGCGCCTGGACGACGAGGTGCAGGCGGTCGGCACCTTCACCGACGGCACCTTCGACGTCGCCTGGGAGCTGGTCTGGACCGAGGACCTGTCGGGCGCGTCGGTCGACGTCTGCTTCGAGGTCAGCGACGGCTCGCTGACCTCCGAGCTGTTCTGGCCGGTCGACGTGGACTGAGCCGGGCGAGGCGGACGAGGTCCTCGGCGAGTCCCGGGGCCGGCCGACCGCCGAACCGCGCCTCGTGGTACCGCTCGATGCAAGCGGGGGCGGCCTCCAGGGCCGCGTGCTCCGACGCCGCCCAGCGGGCCCAGCTCAGCGCCGTGGCGTTCGGAGCGGGGGCGTCGGGCGCCCCTGTCCCCAACCGGCTCCAGCGTCGACGCAGCGCCTCGACCCGACCCTGCAGGCGACGCACATCGCGGTCCGCGAGCCGCGCGTTACCGCCCCGCAGCCACCGCGCCGCGAAGAACGCCGCGACGGCCAGGCCGGCGACCAGCAGCAGCCAACCGAAGCCGCTCCCCTCCCCCGACCGCTCCTCCCGGTCCGCGCGCTGCCGTCCGTTGAGGAAGCCGAGGTCCAGTGACCCGCCGCCCTGCATGAACGAGAGCATCGCCCGGAGCCCCGCCGCCTGGTTGTCCATGCCGTAGTCGAGCATCAGGCTGGCCCAGCGGACGCGGCCATAGTCGGACCAGGCGTCCAGCCGAGCGAGCAGCCCGATGCGGGCCCTCCCGGTGACCCCGCCGGCCGCCGCCGGGGTCGGGTCGAAGGTCACCCAGCCGACGTCCGGGAAGTGCACCTCGACCCAGCTGTGGGCGTCCCGCTGGCGCACCAGCCAGTACTCGCCGACGGGGTTCCACTCCCCTCCCTGGAACCCGTTGACCACCCGCGACGGCATGCCGAGGCTCCGCACCATCAGCGCCATCGTGGTCGCGAAGTACTCGCAGTGCCCCTCGCGGACCTCGTCCAGGAACGCGGCGATCGGGTCCGGGAAGGCCGAGGCGGGCTGCTCGAGGCCGTAGTTGAAGTCGCTCCGCAGCCGCTCCTGCACCAGCAGCGCGGCGTCGGCGGGGCTGCTCGCGCCTCGGGTCCACTCCGCCGCGAGCTCCCCCACCCGGGGCGTCAGGTCGGCCGGCAGCTGCGTGTAGAGCTGCACCAGGTCGGGCTCGCTGTCCGCCGGGTTCGACGACCGCAGCGTCTCCAGGTCCGGCCGCAGCGGCTCACTGTAGGCGACGTAGCTGAGCCGGCGGCGGACGCCCGGCGCGAAGAACCCCTCGGTGGAGGCCGCCTCGAGGGACCGGAAGTCGCCGTACAGACCGACCGGCTCGGCCGCCGCGAAGATCGCCCTCGAGTCGAGCGGCTCCAGGTTGATCTCCTGGCGGAGGGACCACGCAGCCTTGCGGGGCGGGCCGGTGCTGCCGGCCCCTCCGATCCACGCCAGGCGGATGCGGGCGGGGTCCGAGACGGTCCAGGCGCGCCCGTCGAACCGGTCCATCGCGAGGCCGCGCCAGTACGTCCGGTCCGCCGGGACCGGCGCGCCGTCAGGGCCGCTGGTGCGCACCCTCATGACCGGCTCGTTGCTGAGCTGCACGAGGCCGATCTCCCCCAGCCGCACCTGCTCCGTGAAGCCGGAGACGTGCACCGGAGGCAGCAGCCCGGTCGACAGGAAGGACGCCTCGAGCCGGGGGAGCACGAAGAACAACCCGAGGGTGCCCGCCATCAGCACCACGAGCAGGCTGGTCACGGCGACGAACGCCGGCCACCGGAGCAGCGAGTCCAGCGCGGCGTAGTCCTCACGGGTCGCGGGTCGGCCAGCCCGGCGGACCGTGCTGTCCCGCTCCACGGCCAGCTCGAGGCGGGTGAGCAGGAGCGCCCAGACGAGGGACACGATGAAGCCGACGAAGATCACCAGGAAGGCGACGTCGACGGTGAGCACCGATGCCAGGAGCAGCTGCCCGAACGCGATGAAGTAGCTGTACAGATCGTCCCGCGGCCCGCTCCGGGTCAGCAGGCGGTGCAGTTGAACGAAGATGAGGAGGTCGGCGAAGGTCGTGAGCACGTGACGGGTGCCCATCACCTGGCCGGCCGCCAGCCAGGCGAGGAACCCGAGCTGGATGACGACCCACACGCCCGGCGACAGGCGGGGACGGTCCGGCAGCGCCGAGGCGACCACCGCGCCGAGCGCGAGCGCCGCGGTCATGCCCGGCAGCTCGCCCCCGATCCGGAGCGCGGCGAAGCCGAAGCTCACGACGGTCAGCGCGGCGGCCCGCGACAGCCAGACGAACCGCGGCGGCAAGGGGCGGCTCATCGCGACCCCTCGGGCAGCTCCACGACGGCCAGCTTCGCCAGCAGCTCGTCGCAGCCATCACGCCCGGCGCCTGCCTCGACCACCTCCGTGGGCAGCCGGAGCACGACGCGGTCCCCGTGGCGGTCGGCCTCGAGGACCGCAGCGGTCGCCGCGCACACGGCGCGCTCGAACCGCTCCATCCGCACCAGCCGGGGCATCGCAGCTCCGGGGACGGCGAGCGCCACCTCGACCCGGCGGGCGACCTCGCTGTCCCGCTCGACCGCGACGCGGCGACGCAGGCGCGCGCTGCTCCGCCAGTGCACCGAGCGGAGGTCTTCGCCGTAGCGGTGGTCCCGCAGCCCGCGCATCTCGCCGGTCGCGCCGGGGCGGGGGCGATCGGCGCCGACCCCGGTCTGTCCGGCGACCGACACCAGCTCGACGGCGCCGGGCACCGGCTCGGGGTAGACCAGCACGTCCACCGGGGCGGGCAGCTCCGACCACTTGCGCAGGATCCCGAACGGCCAGGTCGTCGACACCCGCACCCGCTCGAGACGGTGCACGCCGCGGCGCCCGAAGACCCACCGCCCGGGCCGGAGGGCGGAGCTCCCGGCGGCCAGGTAGGGCACGGTCGCCCCACCCCGGACCTGCAGCTCGTTGTAGCGGCCGTCCAGCTCCTCGAGGTCGATCGTCAGGTTCGGGAGCAGCCGACGCTTGCTGGAGAGGCGCCAGGTCCCCTCGGTCGGCCGGCCGGCGAAGATCTTCCGGTCGAAGCGCCGCTCCACCGCCAGCCCGCGGAGCGAGGACTCCGACAGCACCCCCGACAGCACGACGAGCGACAGCATCGCCGCGAAGACGAGGTAGAGCAGGTTGTTGCCGGTGTTCAAGGCCGCCATCGCGACCGCGAGGGCGGTCACGACGAAGACGCCCCCCTCCCGGGTCGGACGGACCCGGCGCCAGGCCCGCACATACGCCCTCAGCGGCCTCAGGAGCTGCTTGCCGACCCGGACGAGGCGCGACCCCTCGCCGCGGCGTTCCGGCGGCAGCAGCGGGCCTGGGAGCCGCTTGCGCCTCACCGAGGGGGGGCGGTCCGGGCGAGGATGTCTTCGAGGGCCGCGTCGGCCCGGGCGGTCGCGTCCACCACGCCGGCGACGGCGGAGAAGGAGGCGACGAGGCGATGGGCGAGCACCGGCCTCGCCACGGCCAGCACGTCATCGGGGACCACGAAGTCGCGCCCCTCGAGCAGAGCCCGGGCCCGGGCCGCCCGGACGAACGACTGGCTGGCCCGGGGCGAGGCCCCGAGGTGCAGGTCCGGGTGCTCCCGCGTCGCGCGGACGATGGCGAGCAGGTAGTCCTCAACGTCCGCCTGCACCCTCACGGCGTCGGCATCGCGCTGCCAGGCCAGGACCTGGGCGGGGTCGGCCACGGCGCGGGCAGTGCGCGCCTCCCCGACCGCTTCGCGCAGCAGGAGCCGCTCCGACTCGGCGTCGGGGTAGCCGACCTCCAGCCGCATCAGGAACCGGTCGACCTGGGACTCGGGCAGCGGGAACGTGCCGTGGTGTTCGAGCGGGTTCTGGGTGGCGATGACGACGAACGGCGTGGGCAGCGGGTGCAGCTCCCCGTCGACGCTCACCTGCCCCTCGTTCATCGCCTCCAGGAGGCTCGACTGGGTGCGGGGCGGCGTCCGGTTGATCTCGTCGGCGAGCACCACCTGGGCGAAGATCGGGCCTCGGTGGAACCGAAACTCACCGGTCCCCTCGTCGTAGATGCTCACGCCGAGGATGTCCGACGGGAGCAGGTCCGCCGTGAACTGGACCCGGGAGAAGCTGCACCCCAGCGCCTGGGCGGTGGCGTGGGCGAGGGTCGTCTTGCCGACCCCCGGCACGTCCTCCAGCAGCACGTGTCCCCGGGCCAGCAGGGCCGTCAGCACGTGCCGAACGAGCTCCGACTTGCCGTGGAAGACCTCCTCGATGGAGGCGCGCAGGTCTTCCAGCCGAGGTCCCCCGGACACGGGCTGGAGCGCGGGTGAAGAAGCGGAAGGCATCGACTGGAGGGTAACCCCCAGACGCGGTCGGCGCTACGGCCGCGGGTGCGCCCTCAGGCGGCGCGGCGGCGACGCAGGCCGAGCAGGCCGAACAGCCCGAGCAGCAGCGCGACGGTCGACGGAGCCCGCACCGTGGCGAGCGCGCAGTCGATCCGCGCGAGCACCGACGGTCGGAAGAAGGTGACCTCGACCGTCGCCGGCTCCTCGGGGTCCTCGTCCGGGTCGGGCTCGCTCAGCCCGTCGTCCACCTCGAGCGTCGCGGCGAACACCCACTGGGTGGTCTCGCCCGGCTCGGCGTGGAACTGGAGGTAGGCGTACGGGCTCGCGGGGTCGGTGAAGAGCTCCCACGTGACGCCGGAGTAGTCCTCGACCGGCTCGACCGTCCAGGTGAAGGACAGCGTGTCGTCAGGGTTCGAGTCGGTCGTGCCGCTGCCGTCGAGCACCACGATGGCGGTGCCGCCCAGGTAGCGATCCTGCTGGTCGACGCCCGCGTCGACGTCGGGGAGCGCGTAGCACTCCGAGTCCAGGCCATCGACGCCCTCGTCGCCGCGACCGCAGACCGTGCCGTCGCCGTTGGTGTCTTCGCTGCAGTCGCAGTCGTTGTCGATCTGGTCGAGGCAGAGCGAGCCGCTCTCTTCGACGTCGGGGCTGATCGAGGCGTTGGCGTCGTCGCAGTCGTCGCCGCCGCAGTCCGGCGTGATCGAGCCGTCTCCGTCCAGGTCGATGTCGTCGACCTCGCCGGAGCAGTCGTTGTCGATGCCGTCGATGCAGATCTCCTCGAGGCCCGGGGCCGCGTTGGGATCGTTGTCGTCGCAGTCGGGGATGAGCTGGCAGAGGCTCTCGCCGTCGCCGTCCTGGTCCAGGCCGTTGGCGTCCGGGTCGTTGTCCCGGCAGTCGAGGCCGCCGCAGCCGACGGCGGGGTCGCCGTCGCCGTCCGCGTCGTCGCCGCCGTAGTCGGCGTCGTCGCCATCGACCAGGCCGTCGCAGTCGTTGTCCTGGCTGTCGCAGAACTCGATCTCGCCGGTGCTCGCGAACTCATCGGTGTCGTCGCAGTCGCCGTCGGCCTCGCTCTGACCGTCGCCGTCGTCGTCGACCTCGTCCATCTCCTCGTCGATCTCGCCGTCGCAGTCGTTGTCGAGGCCGTCGCCGTACTCGACGACGTTCGGGCTGGTCCAGGCGAACGTGTCGTCGCAGTCCGGGACCTCGTCGCACAGGGTGACGCCGTCGCCGTCGTCGTCGCGGCCGTGCAGGTCGACGGTCGTCTCGTCGCAGTCACCGGAGCAGGGATCCGTGCCGTCACCGTCGATGTCGACCGGGTTGATCTCCGGATCGTCGTCGTCGCAGTCGCCGGGCTCGCTGCCATCGGAGCAACTGACCTCGCAGAAACCGTCACCGTCGTCGTCGGTGCTGGGCAGCCCGCCGGCGAGCGCGGGGGCGGCGCCGAGGAGCAGGAGAACAAACGTCAGCAGGAGCGGGCGAGTCGTGCGCATGCGCGGGATTCCTCCGGGGGACGGCCGGGTCGCGGCCGCGGGGAGTTGTAGGCCAGGGCTGATCGGCGTGTCAAGCAGGCCCCATCGACCCGAAAAATGTGGTACCTACCGGCCCGCACCGGGCACGCCTCGGACGGGAACATCCCCAGCAGTGGTTTCAGGAGAGCAGATGGCACTGGGATTCGGACGGAAGAACGCAAGCACCTTCCCGGAGATCGAGGTCGACGGCGAAGGCGAACTGAAGGCCGACTTCGAGACCAGCGAAGGCATCGTCACGGTTCGGCTTTTCGAGGCCAAGGCCAAGAACACGGTCAAGAACTTCGTCGGTCTCGCGACCGGGAAGATCGAGTGGGTCGACCCGAACAACGACGAGACGACCAGTCGCCCGTTGTACGACGGCACGGTCTTCCACCGCGTCATCCCGAACTTCATGGTCCAGGGCGGCGATCCGCTCGGCCGTGGAACGGGGGGCCCGGGCTACCGCTTCAAGGACGAGTTCCACGCGACGCTGCGGCATCACAAGCCCGGCGTGCTGTCGATGGCAAACTCGGGACCGAACACCAACGGCTCCCAGTTCTTCATCACCGAGGTGGCGACCCCCTGGCTCGACAACAAGCACTCCGTGTTCGGCGAAGTCGTCGGCGGCATGGACGTCGTCAAGGCGATCGCGCGTGTGCCCACCAACCCGGTGAACAACCGCCCGCACAAGGACGTGATCCTCGAGCGGGTGCGGATCTACCGGGCCGACTGAGCCTCCCGGCCCCCGTCGTGCGGACCGCCGGCGCGCTCGGAGCGCTGCTGCTGGTCCTGGCCTGCGGCGGACCACCCCAGACCATCGCCCAGGGTGAGGCGCTCGTTCACGACGAAGGGTCGTTCGCCGTCGTCGTTCCGGACGGCTGGCGCGCCCGCCAGAACCGCAGCGGGGTCACCCTCACGCGCGACACGCCCTACGGAGGCGGCTTCCCATCGCTCGTGGTGCGCCGCGTGGACGCGGTCGAGGCGGAGGCGCTGCGCTTCGACGGGAGCCGGTTCGCGGGCCCGCCAGGCCCCGTCCTGTACCGCTACCAGGGCTGGAGCAACACGCGCGGCCGCGGCTGGCGCCTGGAGGCGCTCGTCGGTGAACAGCAGAGCTGGTTGTTTGTGGAGGGGTCGATCTGGGATGACTCGGCGTCGATCGACCGGACGCTCTTCGAAGCCGAGTTCTGGCCGGTCGTCAACTCGCTGAACGACCGGCGGCGCTGACGCGCTACTCGGTCGGGGCAGGAGTCGGAGTCGGCTCGTCGCCCCCAGCCTCGTCGCCGCCGGCGCCCTCTTCGGCCTTGTCCGGGCCCGAGTCGTCGTCATCCGCGCCGCTGTCGTCGTCGTCGCCCTTGGGCGGCACCCAGTCGATCGGGCGAAGCGGAGCGGCGGGCCGGATCGGGTCGACCGCGCCCCACGTCGAATCGGTCGCCTGGAAGGTCTGCTCCCACAGCGTGCCGTTGCTCAGCTCCACGTTCCGGAAGGCCTGGCGGGTCTGCTCCCCGTCCGGCGGCTCGTAGATCAGGTAGATGTCGTACATCCCCGCTTCGACGACGTGCTCGCCGACGCCGACGGACTCCATAACGGAGCTTCCCGCGACCGAGTCCGCGCCCGCGCGCTTGACCTGCAACTCCACGCTCTCGCCGACGTCCTCTTCGCCGTTCTTGACGGTGATCTTCAACGTGGCGATCTCGAGCTCCAGGTCGATCGGGCGGCGGACACCGCCGCGCTCGGGGACCACGAAGTCCTCGAGCTTCTTGCGACCCTGGAGGTCGGGGTTGTCGTTGGAGGGGCTGTAGACCAGCAGCAGGTCGTAGGTGCCCGGATCCACCGGGATGGACTCGCCCGCCGGTCCGTCCTTCTTCGCGGTCGCCTGCTCGACGTTGGCGCCCGGGTTGAAGAAGTAGACGTGCGTGGCGGCGTTGATGTCGCTGCTGAAGTTGAACGCGTCGACCCGCACCCCCGAGGCGTCGAGGTCGAGGTGGACCTCCCGCTTCGTTCGCGCCAGCCCCGCGGCCAGCTCCAGGCCCTCGTACCACTCGATCGTGGGGAGCTCCGTGCCGTCGTCGTAGACCGCCTTGGCGTCGTAGGAGCCGGTCGCCAGCGGGATCCAGGTGCCCCCCTGACCGGACCACACGGGGCTGCTGCGGTCACCGCCCGACGGGTAGACGGACAGCTCGATCTGCTCGTCGATCTTCACCGGAGGCCGCCCCGGCCCGTCGCTCCGGGTGAAGCGGAGCTGGAGGAGGCCGATCGGCGCTTCGAGGACGACGTTGTACTTGGTGAGGTGGCCGGCGTTGACCTTCAGAGCCGCGACGCTGCCCTCCATCGGGTCGATCTCGTCGCTCTCCTTGTAGGTCAGCTGGGCGAAGTACAGCCCGGGCTCGAGCGCGAACTCCTGGTTCCCCTCACCCAGGGCGACCTCTTCGTCCCGGGCGCCGTCCTTGGACAGACGGACCTTGACCTTCTTGTTGACGGCCCGGTCGCCGTGGAAGATGTCGAGCAGGAGCTCACCCTTCCCCTCGGCGGCGCCGTCGAGCGCTTCGACGGACCCGGCGACCTCCTTGACGATCCCCTCCCCCAGGGGTGCGCCGGCGTCCGCTTCCGTCGTGGGGCCATCGTCGTCTCCCCCGCAGCCCGGGCTCAACGCCAGGGTTGCAACGACACCAAACGTGCCCAGGTACTGCTGAAACCGCATCGACTCCTCCGTCCGCGTGGAGTCTACCGGGCCGCATGGGCCCGCGCAAAAGACGCAGGGCCGACCCGTGCGTCGGATTCAGTCCTTCTTCTTGGGTCGGCGGCGCCGCTTCGGAACCTGGATCGGCCCGGTGTCCTGGTAGTAGGGCGACATGGGAGTGGGAGGCTCGTCGGCGCCTCCACCGCCGGTGTCGAGCCAGTCGTCGCCGGTGGGGGGCCGCTCGTCAGATCGAGGCTCCGGCGGCGGCGGCGGTTGACCGTCGAGCCGGGCCAGCGCGACGAGGTCGGTGCTCTTCTCGGGGTCCGGCTCGTCCCGGCCCCGCCACGAACGGACCGGCTTCGCGGGGGCGACCGCCACCCCCGCCGTCGCCGCGTCGGGCTCCGGCGCGTCGGTGCCGAGGGACAGCTCGACGCGGACCGCCCCGTCCTCCGCCAGCACCTGGGGGGACCGCGGCTTGAGGGCGTCCATCTCGTCGTTGGTCTGCTCGAGGGTCACCGACGTGAGGCCCTCGTCGCTCCCCTCGTCCAGCGCGATGAGCGGCTCGTCGACGGACAGCTCGGACAGCTCGGCGTCGTCCCCCGGTCCGGGGTCCACGAGCTGGAGCCGCAGCGGGGGAAGCGCTCCCGGGGTCGAGGCGTCCTGGGGCCCGGGGTCGACCAGGTCGAGCCGGACAGGACCGACCGTGCCCGGCCGAACCGGCCGGCGGGGCGGCGGCTGGCGAAGCGTGGAGACCACCGCCGCGACGGTGAGCCGGGCGCCGGACATCGGATCGTCCTCGTCCACCTCTTCGGGGTCATCGAGGGAGAGTTCGTCCAGCTCCTCGCCGGTCTGGAGGACCGGCATCGGATCGAGGGTGTCGGCGCGTACCGGCGGCTCGTCGGCCGACGGCTCCAGGTCCAGCTCGAGGGAGAGCTCCACCTCGTCCTCGGGCTCTTCGGCGGCCGGCTCGACGGGCATCCGCTCGGTCGGCGCGAAGTCCTCGTCCTCCGTGCTCCCGGCCTGGATCGAAGCGGCCTCCAGGGACTCCAGCGCCGCCTCCAGCTCGCGCTTGCTGGTCAGCTGCGTCGGCAGCTCCGTCCGCTCCTCGTCCGTCGGCTCCCCGAGGTCCATGTCGTCGCTCACCATCTGGTTGAGCTGGGCCGGAGTGGGGATCGCGACGTCGACGTCGGCGTCGGAGTCGGGATCGAGCGGGATCGGGGCGTCGGCCGTCCCGGACATCTCCAGGTCGTAGCCGGTCGACTCCTCGAGCTGGATCCCGCGCAGCCAGTCCTCGCCCGCGGCGCCCGCGAGATCGGCGACCGAGTCCGCCGCGACATCCGCCGACACCGGCTCGTCCAGGTCCAGCTCCTCGGCGTCGTCCCAGGTGACGGAGCCCGCGGGCAGCGGCGAGCCCAGGCTGTGACCCTTGGGTGGCACCCACTCCCCCGGCAGCACCTCGGTCGCCGTCGCGACCGCCGCCGGCCAGGGCAGCACCTCCTCGGTGAGGTCGATCACCCAGGGGTCGGCGAGGGTCGAGCCCTGGTCCCCGCGGACGTACTCGGTGTCCTCGTCGTCGTCCTCGTCCGACCAGGTCTCCCAGCCCGGCGCGTCCGTGTCGGGGTGGGTCGACTCTTCCTCTCCGGGCGCCTGCGTGTCCTCCGTCAGCGCCTCGTCGATGGACACCTCCACCGCCGGCTCCTGCTCGTCGGGCTCCTCGGCGGAGTCGGCGGCGGAGTCGGGCGGAGACTCGACGGGATCGGCGTCCGGCGCCGGCGCGTCGGAGGACTCGGGCCAGGGCTCGGGGCCGAGATCCTCCTCGGTGAAGTCCAGGGACCGGTCGACGTCTTCGTCGATCTCCGGCTCGAGCCAGGCCTCCATCTCGTCATCTTCGGGATCGTCGAGCTCGAACTCGTCGTCCGGGACCGCCTCGATGACCTCCGGGACCATCTCCTCGGTCTGCAGCTCCACCTCCGGCTCGTCGGCCGGCTCCAGGTCGACCTCCGACTCCGGCGCCGCCTCGTCCTCGACGTCGGGCTCCGGGTCCGGCTCCAGGTCCACCTCCGACTCCAACGCCACCTCGTCCTCAGCCTCGGCTCCCTGCGCCCCCTCCGGCTCTTCGGCCGGCTCCAGGTCGACCTCCGACTCCAACGCCACCTCGTCCTCGGGCTCCGGCTCCGCGGAGCCGTCGGACACAGGCTCCAGCTCCACCTCGGACGCGGGCTCCAGCTCCACCTCGGACGCAGGCTCCAGCTCCACCTCGGACTCCAGCTCCACCTCGGACTCCGGCTCCAGGTCGAACTCCGACTCCAGGTCGAGCTCGTCTTCGAGCGCGGCCTCCTCGTCCTCGGGCGGGTCCGCCGCAGCGGCGGCCGGCGCCGCGGCGTCCTCCGTCTCCTCGTCGGCTTCGGGCGCCGGATCGAAGTCGTCGGGATCCGGCTCCTCGGGCGCGGGCAGCGGAGAGGCGGCGACCGGCGGGGGCGGCTCGTCCTCTTCGTACTCGTCGACGGTCGGCTCCGGCTCCGGAGTCGGCTCGATGAGATCCAGGAGGTCGTCGTCGTCCTCCTCCAGCTCCGGCTCGTCGGCGGGCTGCTCCGGCTCGTCGACGTCGGCCGCCGCGTCGGGCTCCGGCTCGACCGCTTCCGCGTCTTCGGGGTCCGGCTCTGCCGCCGCCTCCTCTTCGGGCTCCGGCTCGGCCGCCGCCTCCTCTTCGGGCTCCGGCTCGACGGCCGCCGCCTCCTCTTCGGGCTCCGGCTCGACGGCCGCCGCCTCTTCGGGCTCGGGGTCCACTTCGGCGGTCTCGAGCGCCGGCTCGGCGGCCGACAGGGCCTCGATCTCCAGCGGCTCGTCGTGGCGGCCCGGGAACTCCATCGACTCGGTGACCGCCTCCATGCTCAACGAGGCGGTGTCGAGGGACAGCGAGGCGGTCGGCGGGGCGGAGTCGAGGGAGACCGAGTCCAGCGACAGCGACGCGAGCGAGACCGACTCGAGGGACAGCGACGCGAGGGACACCGAGTCCAGGGACAGCGACGTGAGCGAGGTCGACTCGAACGACAGCGAGATCGACGCCACGGGCTCGTCGCTCGGCGGGAGCGGCCCCATCGGCGTCGGCGGCAGCAGCGGCAGCGGACCGACCCGCAACAGCTCCCCGGCGAGCAGCCCCGCCTCCTCGAACGAGCGCAGCGGGGCCGACACCTCTTCGAGGGACACGGAGCCGATCCCGTCGTCCGGGGTGGGCTCCGGGGCGGCGCGCCGGCGACGGGTCCACGCACCGCTGCGGGCTCCCGCTCCAAGCGGGCCCGGCCGGGCTGCAACTCCGAACCGACGGCGCGACATCGCCGCATTTGACCCACCCGTCCGGGCACTGTCAAACTCCCGCGCTCGTGAGCGAAGCCCCCCGTCCCGCCTGGCACTCCGTCTCCGCGCCCCGGTTGGGGGTGGTCGGCGGCGCCGGCCGGATGGGCCGACTGTTCCGCCGCTTCTTCGAAGACCGCGACTTCGACGTGCGGTACAGCGACGTCGGATCGGGGGTGCCCACCCAAGAGCTCGCGGCCTGGGCCGACATCCTGATCTTCGCCGTGCCGCTCAAGCTGACGACCGCGATCATCCGCCAGACGGTGCCCTGGACCCGGCCGGGCCAGCTGCTGATCGACCTGACGTCCCTCAAGACCGACCCCATGGCGGCGATGATGGAGTCGGAGTGCGACGTGCTCGGGCTCCACCCGATGTTCGGGCCGCCCGTGCCGACGTTCCGCGGTCAGACCGTGATCGTCTGTCGCGGTCGCGGCGACCGGATCGGCGCGATCGTCGACCTCCTGGAGCGCGCCGGCATGCGCATCCAGGAGTCCGACCCGGCCGAGCACGACCGGATGATGTCGATCATCCAGGTCCTGGTGCACTTCCACACCATCTGCCTGGGGCGCACGCTGCGGGAGCTCGGGGTCGACGTGCCCGGCTCCCTTCGCTGGACGTCGCCCATCTACCGGCTCGAGCTGACCATGGTCGGGCGCCTCTTCGCCCAGGACCCCGAGCTGTACGCGGCCATCGAGGAGTTGAACCCCAACGCCGGTGCGGTCGTGGACAAGGCAGCCGAGTCTGTCGCCTTCTTCGCGGATCTCGTCAAGCGGCGAGACTTCGAGCACTTCGTTGAAGACTTCCGCGCAACCTCTGAATTTCTGGGCGATTTTACATCAGAGGCACAAATCCTTAGCAAGGCGCTCATTCGCCACCTACCTTGAGTGGCGTGATCCTCGTCGTCGGCCCGTCACCATCTCGCGCCGGTGGAGTCGCCACCTGGGTCCGGGGCGTGCTGGGCACCCTGCCGAGCGTGCGGCCGGATCTCCGGGTCGGCCACTTCGCCACCGACAAGCCCCCCGCGTCCAGCCTCAGCGGACGCCTCGACGCCGGGCTCCGGGTGGCCCAGGGGCTCCGGGAGCGCCTGCGGCAGGACCGTCCGAGCCTGGTCCATCTCTGCTGCGGCTCCGATGAGTCGGGCTGGGGGCTTCGCGAAGCCGCCGTCCACGCCGAGTTGATCGCCCGACACGGGGTGCCGCGGGTCGTGCACCTCCACGCCTCGGGCCTGGACACCTTCTGGGAGCGCAGCCCCTTGGAGCGACCGGCGCTCCGACGCATGCTCGGGCAGGCCGACGCGGTCGCGCTGCTCTCGTCCGGCTCGGCCTCGCGCCTCCTCGCCCGGGGGGTCCGCCCCCGACGGGTCGCGGTCCTCCGCAACGGAGTGGCGATCGGCCCGGCGACCCTCCCCCGAACCGCCGCGCCGTCGCTCGACGAGCCGCTCCGCCTCGTGCTGGTCGGCGCCGTATGCGAGCGCAAGGGGATCGAGGATCTCCTGCAGGCCCTCGCCCGGGTCCGGTCGCGACGCGGCGCGGTCGTGACCGTCGACGTCATCGGCCCCTCCGCGGTGGACGCCAAGCGCCTGCAGCGGTGGGGCGAGCGAGGCCGCACCTGTGGCCTTCGTCTCCTCGGCCCCCTCCCCCCCGACGAGGTCGCGCGCCGACTCGGCGACGCTCATGGCCTCGTGCTCCCGTCGAGGGCCGAGGGGCAGCCGTTCGCGCTCCTCGAGGCGATGGCCAGGCAGCGGCCGGTGCTGGCGTGCGACGTCGGCGCGGTGGGCGAGCTGCTCGCCGACGGAGCGGGCGAGCTCGTCCCGGCGGCGGATCCCGACGCGCTGGCCGAGGCCCTGATCCGATGGATCGACAGCCCCGAACGGAGGCAGGAGCTGGCCGAGCGCGGGTGGCGACGCGTCCGGGAGCGTCACGCGCTCGACGTCACCGTCGAGGCCGTCGCGCAGCTCTGGGACTCCCTGGTCGACTCCGCGGTCGTGAGCGCGCTGTCGGGCTGATCAGCTGACGCGTCGTCGCGGATCGATGTCCGCGGGCGGGACGGAGGTCACGGAGCCCGGGATCGGCTCCGCCTCCACCAGGCGGCGCGCGAACCGGAGCCCTCCCAGCCCGTACCGCGGCGCGAGCCGCAGCGGCTCCTGGGCCCAACGGTAGGCCCACTCCAGACCGAGCCCCTGGAGCCAGCGGGGGGCCCGGCGGCGCCGACCGCAGAGCACGTCGAACGCCCCCCCGACGCCCATGACGAAGTCGACCCCCGCGGCGGCCGCCCGGTGCTGACCGAACAGCTCCTTGCGAGGGGTGTTCATGCCGACGAAGAGCATCCTCGCCCCCGACGCCGCGATCCGATCGGCCAGCTCCTCCCCCTCCTCGGGCTCGAAGAAGCCGTGGTGCGTGCCGACGATCCTGAGGTCGCGGTAGCGACGCACCAGCGCGGTCGCGGCCCCCTCGGCGACCCCCGGCCGCCCCCCGAGCAGCGACACCCCCCACCCGTGGGCCGCGGCGCGGGCGCACAGGGCGTCCATCAGGTCGATGCCGGTCACCCGCTCGGGCAGCGCGACGCCGACGCGGCGGGCGAGGGCGAGCACCCCCACGCCGTCGGCGGTCACGAGGTCGGCCCGCCGGACCGCGTCGGCCAGGTCCGCGCGATCTGCCGCGAGCACCACCTTGGCGGCGTTCAGCGCGACGTGGCGGAACGGCTCCCCGCGGGTCCGGATCCGCTCGTGCACCGCCTGTTCGACCAGCAGCACCGCCTGCTGCATGGTCACCGGGTGCACGGGCAGGCCGAGCAGGTCGACGGGATCGGGGCGGCGGGCGGTCACCGCTCGACGTCCGTCCAGGCGAAGAACCCGCTGCCCTCGGCGATCACGCCACCGGCCGGCGACCGGGCGTAGTCGATGAACGCCCGGACCCGACGGCTGGGCTCCCCCCGGGTCAGCACGTAGAGGTCACGGACCATCGGCCAGGTGCGGCCCGACGTGGCGGCCCCGGGCATCAGCAGCGCCTCGCCGTCCTGCAGGGTCAGGCTCCGAGTGCCCCGGATGGGCGCGCCGCCGCCGACCCCGATGGCCAGCGGGTCGTTGGCCACCGCCAGCGCGACGGCCGAGTCGGAGGGCAACACCGCGAGTTGAGGGGTCGGCGCCGCCCCGCCGAGGTACTCCGCCGAGAGCAGGCCCGCCGTCGCGGTCCCGTCGGCCCGGCCGTACAGGCCGATCTCGGCGGCCGGCCCTCCCAGGGGCGTCCACTCCCGCAGCGTGCCGGCGAGGACGCGCTTCAACTCCGCGACGGGGACCACCTCGACCGGGTTGCTCTCGTGCACCAGGAAGATGACGGGCACCCGGGCGATCGCCTCGTAGTGAAGGCCGGCGGCGGCGACGAGGTCATCCCCCGCGGCGTACCGGTCCTCGGCTGCGGTCGCCCCTCGGAGCACCAGCGCCGCGTCGACCCGCCCCTCGATGACCTCGCTGAACGCGAGCCCCTCGTCCGTCACCTTGACGACGGGCGGCACCGCGGCCGGCACGTCCGCCATCGCCATGCGCCAACGATCGGCGAGGAGGCTCGCGTCGTGGGCGACGGCGAGAGAGATCGGCGTCACGACCGGCTGGACCTCCGACGGAGGGCCTTCGCCCCCGCAGCCGACGAGCGGCAACGCGAGCACCGCGAGCACCGGCAGCGCCCGCCGGCCGGCGAGCAACACCGTGCCGAGCAGCCATCCACCGCCGAGGGTCAGGGTCACCACGAGCGCCGGACTCTGCCACAACAGGGGCGCCTCGCCCGCGGCGTGGGCCCCCGGCGTGCCGACGTGGCCGTACAGCCCCCACGGCGCGACCAGCAGGACGACGTACGCCATGGCGGCGACCGCCAGCACCCTCCTCCGTCCCTGGAGCCCCAGGCGGGAGGCCAGGGCGAGCCCGGCCGCGAACCCCGCCAGCTCGAGGGTCACCCCGGCGGCGAGCGCCCACTCCGGGTGGTCCACGATCGGGGCGGCGTACCAGAAGCTCCACTCCGGCCACGCGAGCAGCAGGATCGTGGTCAACGGCAGCCACCCGCCGGCGAACACCCCCGTCAGCACCATGCGCCCCCGGGGGTGCCGGGGATCGAGGTCGGGGAACGCCAACGACGCGGCGAGGGGGAGACCGAAACAGAGCACGCTGTCTTGCGGAACCGTCACGCCCGCGATGGTATCTTCCGCGCCGTGACCGACGCCACCGCTGCCTCGACTCCGTCCCGCCATCTCCTGTCGCTGTCGATCAACGGCGCGCCGTGGGAAGGCGCGGTCGAGCCCCACGCGCTGCTGCTCGACGTGCTCCGCTACCAGGCCCGCCTGACGGGCACCAAGCGCGGCTGCGACATGGGCACCTGCGGCTGCTGCGCGGTGCAGATCGACGGGGAGCCGCGGCTGTCCTGCCTCACGCTCGCGCTGGACTGCGAAGGGCGTGACGTCACGACGATCGAGGGCATCCAGAAGGGCCCGCTGCTCAGCGAGTTGCAGAAGGAATGGGCCGAGTGCGGGGCCTCCCAGTGCGGCTTCTGCTCCCCCGGCTTCATCGTCGTGGGCGAGGCGCTCCTGGAGCGCAACCCCAAGCCCAGCGAAGCGGAGGTGCGCGAGGCCATCGCGGGCAACCTGTGCCGCTGCACCGGCTACGTGAAGATCGTCGAAGCGTTCATGCGCGCCACCGACCAGGTCGGCGACGGCGGGTCGGCCGCTGGCTGACCAGGACGGACCGGCGCCCGACCGCCTGATCGGGCGGGGCCTCGTCGCGGTCCTGGCCGTGCTCGTGGTCACGGGCGTCAAGCTGCGTACGGATCAGCTCCCCTACCACTCGAATGTGTGGGGAATCGACTGGCTGTACTACTACGAGGCCCAGGCGCGGCACCTCCGATTCGCCAACCTGTTCGCCTGGCTCGGCTCCTGGCAGGGGCTGCACCCGCCCCTGAGCGGCACCGCCCACAGCGCCCTGCAGGCGCTGTCGATGCCGATGACGGTCCACTGGGGACTGACCCTCGCGGCCGGGCTGGGGGCCGCGGTGCTGATGGGGCTGGAGGGCTGGCGCCGGACCACCCTCGTCGCCCCGGTCCTCGTCGTCGGCTGGCTCGCCCTCTCCCCGATGCAGGCCAACTACGGTCTGAACACCTCGCCCTACCCCTGGTCCCTGCTCCTCGCCGCCGTCTCGACGGTCGCTCTCCTGCGCGCCCTGGACAGCGACAGCGATCGCGCCTGGTGGGGCGCGGCCATCGCCTCGGCGCTGGCCGCCCAGGTCCACCTCCTGGTGACCGCGGCGGTGATGGGCCAGGCCCTGCTGCTCGCGCTGCACGGCCCGGCGTGGTGGAAGGAGCGGGGGCGCGGCCTCAAGCGTTGGGCCCTGCTCGTCGGCGGGTCGATGGCGTGGGTGTGCGCGATGTCGGCCCTCAAGACGCGGGACCCCTGGACCTTCCACGTCGAAGCCCAGGTCCCCTGGCCGGAGACGATGCTGCACATGCTCGGCAGCCGGTTCCTGTCCTTCGACGACCAGCGGATCGTGGCGCTGTGCGTCGCCGTCGGCGTCGTCGCGGGCCTCGCCGTCGGACCTCGGCGAGCGATCGCGCTGATGGGCCTGCAGGTGCTCGGCTTCGTCGCGGCCCTGGGCCTGTTCTGTGAGCTGGGCGTCGCCGATCCGCGGCTCACCCACTACTGGATCGTGCCCCAGATGCTGGTCCTGTCCGCCGGCGCGTGGGGGCTGGCCTCCGTCGGGTCCCGCTGGCCCCGGGCGACCTGGCCGACGCTCGCGCTGGCCATCGCGGCCTCCGTTCCCTGGGGGCTGTCCGCCGGGGAGTGGTACGAGCGGAAGGCGGACGAGGCGGACGCGCTCATCGCGGGCTCCGCGGCGGACGAGCTTCGGCCGCTGTGGGCCGAGGCAGGCCGGGGGGATGTCGTCGTCTACCTGTGGGACTACGCGTTCCTCAACGACGAGCCCGAGCAGATGGACCCGATCGCGGCCCGCTGGCCCACCTGGCGCACGGGCCGACCCTGCTTCGACGAGGTCGCGCCGCGCATGCACTGCAACCGCCACGGGGGCGCCCGCTTCTACTTTCACCCCAGCGGGCTGACCCACGACCCCCTCGAGTCGGTCGAAGAGATGCTGCGCATCACGCTGAACCAGGCGGAGCCGCCCGGGCGCGCGGTCCTCGTCGCGGTGCCCAACCCCGGCGAGTCGGCCCCGAGACCCTGGCCCTGGGAGGCCTGGCTGCGCGAGCACGGGGCCCGCAGCCTCGAGGTCAGCTCAGGCGACGTCGTCGTCTACGAACTGCCGCCCGGCACGCGCATTCCGGAGCCGCCTCCGGAGGGGTAGCCGACGGGTTTGTCGCGTGCTAGGACTCCGGTCCCCCAACTTCACCCCGAGGATTCCGATGGCAGATCTCAACGGCACCAAGACCCACGACAACCTCAAGGCCGCCTTCGCCGGCGAGTCCCAGGCGAACCGCCGGTACCTCTACTTCGCGAAGGTCGCGGACGTTGAGGGCTACCCGGAGATCGCCGGCAACTTCCGCCAGACCGCCGAGGGCGAGACGGGCCACGCGCACGGCCACCTCGACTACATCAAGCGGGTCGGCGACCCGGCCACCGGCCTGCCGATCGGCGAGACCGAGGAGAACCTCAAGGCGTCCGTCGCCGGCGAGACCCACGAGTACACCGACATGTACCCGGGCATGGCCCGCACGGCCCGCGAAGAGGGCTTCACCGAGATCGCGGACTGGTTCGAGACCCTGGCGAAGGCCGAGAAGAGCCACGCAGGTCGCTTCCAGGCGCTGCTCGACGAGCACTTCTAGGCCCGATCGATGACTCCGAAGCGGCGCTCACCCCCCGGTGGGCGCCGCTTCCTGCTTGGGGCGCCCACCCGATGAGCAACATCAGCTACCTGCCCTCCGAAGGACTCTCCTACGACCCCTCGGAGCCGATCTACTGGGACGACGCGGGCCTGGACGCCGAGATGACGCGCGCGTTCGAGGTCTGTCACGGCTGCCGCATGTGCTTCAAGTACTGCAGCACGTTCGCCGACCTCTTCAAGATCATCGACGACGACGTCCACGACGGCGACGTGCGCAAGGTGACGCTGGACGAGCGGGCCCACGTCCTCGACTCCTGCTTCCAGTGCAAGCTGTGCGAGGTCCAGTGCCCCTACACGCCGGCGGAGGAGCACGAGTTCCAGCTCGACTTCCCCAAGCTGGTGCACCGCTACCGCGCCCAGCGACACCGCGAGCACGGCAGCAAGCTCCGGGACCGCGTGCTCGGCGACCCCGACACCGCCGGCAAGATGGCCCGCATGAGCCTGGGCATGGCCAACCTCGGCAACAAGGTGAAGCTGCACCGCTGGTTCATGGAGAAGGCGCTGGGGGTGCACCGGGACAAGCTCCTCCCCGAGTTCGCCTCGAAGACGTTCAGCAGCAAGGCCCGCAAGGCTGGCCGGAGCTTCGAGACCGGCGGCGAGGCGGTGCTGTTCGCCACCTGCTTCGTCGAACACAACGAGCCCCACGTCGGCGAGGACACGCTGGCGGTCCTCGACCGCAACCAGGTGGACGTGCGCGTGCCCGAGGGGGTCGGCTGCTGCGGCATGCCCGCCTGGGAGTACGGCGACCTCGACGAGGTCCGAAAGCGGGCCCGGCGCAACCTCGACGCCCTCCTCCCCCACGTCGACGCCGGCGCCAAGGTGCTCGTCGTCAACCCGACCTGCTCGATGATGCTCCGCAAGGAGTACCCCGAGCTGCTCGAGGGCGAGGACCGCGAGCGGGCCCGGCGGCTCTCGGCGGCCACCATGGACGTCAGCGAGTACGTCTGGTCCCTCCGCAAGGAGGAGCGGTTCGCCGACGACTTCGCCAGCCGGCCGGGCGAGCAGGTCGCCTACCACGCGCCCTGCCATCTTCGGGCCCAGCGCGTCGGCTTCAAGGGGCGGGACCTGGTGCGCAAGACGGGCGCGAAGCCGAAGTCGGTGATCGAGTGCTGCGGCCACGACGGCACCTGGGCGATGAAGACCGAGGGCTTCGAGGACAGTCAGCGGTGGGGCCGCAAGGCCTTCGAGCAGATGGCCGAGGCCGACGCCGAGGTCTGGGTGACCGACTGCCCGCTCGCGGCGATCCAGTTCCAGCAGCACGCCGGGGTCAAGCCGATGCACCCGATGTCGGTGCTCGCCCGGGCCTACGAGCCCGACGGCTTCCCCACGAAGGTCGAACCGAAGGAAGAGTGACATGCAGCCTGTACGCCGTGATGAGATCGTCGACTACGAGACCTATGAGGACGAGCGCCCCGCGTTCCGTCAGCACGTCCTGGAGGCCAAGGCGCTCCGCCGCTTCCACATCGGCCCGTTCCTGACGTTCCTGTTCGAGAACCGGGACACCGTGCGCTACCAGATCCAGGAGATGGTCCGGATCGAGCGTCTCGTCCGCGAGGCGGACATCGTGCACGAGCTCACCACCTACAACGAGCTGATCGGCGGGCCGGGCGAGCTGCTCGCGACGCTGCTCATCGAGATTCCGGACGAGGAGGCGCGCGCGGTGCGCCTCCCCCGCTGGCTCGGCCTCAACGACACGCTGTACCTGCTCGCACCCGACGGCACGAAGCTCCGCGCCACCTGGGACGAACGCCAGGTCGGCGAGGAGCGGCTCAGCTCGGTGCAGTACCTGAGCTTTCAGATCGGGTCGGAGGCGCCGGTAGCCATCGGGTGCGACCACCCGAACGAGGAGCTGCGGGGCGAGACGGCGCTGACGGACGAGCAGCGCGCGGCGCTGGCCGCAGACCTGAGCTGACGACCGGTCAGGCGACGGCGCGCCGCTGAGCGTGCCGCCACCGGGCGTTCCGGTTGCTGCAGTTGCGGCTGCAGTACTTGCTGTTGGGTCGCGGGGCGTTGTCGCAGCTGCTCCAGCCGCAGGTCGCTTCGACCTGGACGGGGGCCGGCGTCACCGCGACCGGGACCGGGGCGACCTCGACCGACGCCGGAGCGACCTCGACCGGAGCCGGAGCGACCTCGACCGGGGCGGGAGCGACCTCGACCGGAGCGGGCGGGGCCTGCACCACCGGGGTCGGCGTGGCGACCGGCTCCTCAGCCGCAGGCTTGGAGACGGGCCGACGGTCGGCGACGTTGCGCAGGTGCGCCATCTCGAGCCGGAACTCCTCGACGTTTCGCGACTTTCCGCACTTCACGCAGGTGTAGCGGTGCATCGAGAACAGCGGGGGCCGGCTGGTGTGACAGCGGGAGCAGAAGAGGGTCGGGTTCTGAGTCACGGGAGTCGCTCTCTGGGTGGAGGCTGAAGACTCCCTATTTCTAGTTCCTTGTGGGTGCGTTGAAAAGGGGGAATCGCTGACTTTTTGCGCGATCCCCCGGCGTACCCCGGCTACGCGATGATGCGGAGCCGCTCCGAGCGTTCCTCGCGGGTCGACGGCTCCGGCGCGGGGCCGGGCATCCGCGGGATGTCCCGAACGACCCCGGAGCCGGTTCCGTTGCGACCGATCTCCTGCTCGTCCACCGGGATGGAGTACTCCGGCCGGAACTGGATCGGCTCGCCGACGGGCTCGGGCCGCGCCTCCAGCGCGTTGGCGAACTCGTTGAAGCTCATCGCCATCATCAGCACGTTGATGACCGACTCCTTGTTGACGGTGCGGCGCAGGCCCTGCCGCAACATCGCCAGGAAGAACCGGCGCTTGGCGGCGCCCCCGGTCATGAAGTCCCAGCCGAGCTTCATGCCGATCTTGGCCTTCTCGAAGACCCCCAGCGTGATCGCGTTCTGCGTCCAGGTGCCCTGCGCGAGGCTCTTGGTGAACCGCTCGCGCATGTTGTCCCAGTCGTAGACGTGGCGGTACAGCCAGCGGAAGCCCGCTTCGATGGTCTCGCGGGTCATCACCGGGTGCCGGACCGTCGCGTGGGCGCCGTCGAGCTCGTCGTAGGAGTAGACGACGTTGCGCCCCTCCTCCTCCATCTGGGCGAGCAGCTTGGTGCCCGGCGGGCTGTTGATGATGTTGACCATCATCCAGCTCATGCTGACTTCCTGGGCGAAGTCGCCGATGCGCTTGAACACGCCGTCGTCGTCGCTGTCGGTGCCCAGGATGAAGCTGCCGATGACGTGAATACCGTACGACTGGATGTTGGCGATCGCCTTGCGGTAGTCCAGCCGGTTGACCGGCTTGCCCATGTTGTCGACCACGTGGTCGTCCAGGGTCTCGAAGCCGATGAAGATGAAGAAGCAGCCGGCCTTCTTCATCTTCTCGAGCATCTTGGGCATGAACGCCACGTTGATGCTCATCTGGCAGCCCCATGACACGTTCCAGCCCTCCATCGCGTCGAACAGCGCGTTGCAGAAGGGCTTGTTGCCGATGAGGTTGTCGTCGGTGAAGAACAGCTGGTTGCCCGGGGCGGCCTTGATCTCGTCGAGCACCTGCTCGACGTCGCGGGTGCGGAACGACGGGCCGTAGATCTGCTTGATGGAGCAGAAGCTGCAATCGAACGGGCAGCCGCGGGTCGCCTCGACCCCGAAGAAGACGTAGTCGGTGGCCGGGACCAGGCCCCAGCGCGGGGGGGTCCGCTCGGCGAGGTCGGCGCGGTTGTCGACCCCTCGGTAGACCTCCTTCATCTCGCCGGCCTGGAAGTCGTTCAGCAGCTGCTCCCAGACGTTCTCCGCCTCGCCGATCACGACGGCGTCGACGTGCTCGAGGGACTCGTAGGGTGCGAGCGTGGCGTGGGGGCCGCCCATCACGACGGGGACGCCCCGCTTGCGGAACTCGTCGGCGATCTCGAACGCCCGGTTGGCGTAGCAGGTCATCGCCGTGAGGCCGACCAGGTCGACCGGCTCGTCGAAGTCGACGTGCATGTAGCGGTCATCGAGGAGCGTGACTTCGTGCTCGTCGGGCGTCAGCGCGGCGACGGTCGGCAGCGCCAACTGCAGGTTGTTGGCCTTCCTCCCCAGGAAGTCGGCCATCTTGTCGAAGTCCCAGAAGTGGCGACTGTGAAACCGCGGCGTGATCAGCTTGATTCGCATCCGTCCTCCGGACCCGTCGACCCTGGTGAATGCCAGAGTCGGCAGACCTTACAGGGGTTGACGCCGGGGGGCGAGAATCTGCTCAAGCGGGCTTGCGTGCCGTAATCACCACTTCGGGCGAGGCGAGGCCCCGCGTGCGCGCCGCCGCGAACCCGGCGTCCCGCAGCCACCGTCGCATCGTCAGCGGCCACGGGACGACCCCCCGGCCGATGCCGATCCGCTCGAGGAGGTTGTCGCCGGCGAGGGCGAACCTCACGGGTTCGCCACCAGGACCGCTCGCACCGGCGACGCGTCGGCGCCCTCCAGCTTCAGAGGCAGCGCGACGAGCGTGTAGCGGCCGGGCTGTACGTGGTCCAGCACGACGCCCTCCAGGATCGCCATGTCGTGGCGGGCGATGGCCTGGTGGCTGAGCAGCGCCCCGTCGTCGAACAGGTCGACGCTGGGAGTGTCCAATCCGACCAGCCGGACCCCGTGAGCCGCGAGGTGGTCGACCAGCTCGGGGGACAGCGACGCGAAGTCGGTGTTGAACGCGTCAGGGTCCGGAAAGGTGCCGGTCTTGAAGAGCACCCGCGGGGTCGATGGGGGGGCCACGAGGTGGCCCGGGCCGATGCGCTCGCCGCGGCTCACGTTCACGCTCACGACCTCGCAGGGACCGTAGTAGAGGTCCAGCGGGCGAGCGTCGATCCCCTCCCCTCCCGCGCCGTAGTGGTTCGGGGCGTCGGTGTGGGCTCCGACGTGCACGGTCGTATGGATGTCCGAGAGGTCGATGTTGGCGCCGCCCGCGATCGACGCGTTGACGCGGCGGCGGTACGGCGTGTCCCCCGGCCAGACGGCGACCCGGGCGGACAGCGTCGGCGAGATGTCGATCAACCTCACGGCCGCGCGATGACCTTGAACTCGACGGCGATCGGCGTCGGCAGGGCCCGGATCGCCAGCGTCGTCCGGGTCGCCTGGATCTCCGTGAAGTGCCGGGCGTACACCGCGTTGTAGGCCGCGAAGTCGCGGTCCATGTCGACCAGGAAGGCGGTCACGTCGACGACCTTGTCCAGCGAGCTGCCGGCCGCCTCCAGGATCGCCCGGATGTTGGCGATCACCGCCTCGGTCTGGGCCGTCGCGTCGTAGTCGAGCGGGTTGCCGTCGGCGTCCCGGATCGGCCCGCCCGGGATCGCGTCGGTGCCCGGCTGCCGGGGGCCGACCCCGGACAGGTAGAGCAGGTCGCCGACCCGGCGGGCGTGGGGGTAGGCGCCGACCGGCGCGGGGGCGCCGGGCGCCTGCACGACGTCCGCGTCCGTCGCCGGGGCGGACGGCGCCGGGGTCGGGGGCGGCGGCGGGGCGACGGCGGCGGCGGTGGCGGGGGCGCCCTCCAGGACGTTCCGGTCGCCGGCGTACACGTCCACGTCGTCCTCGTCGTACTCCTTGTCTCCCAGGCCGCTGGCCGACGGCACCAGGGACACGACCGCGCCGCCGGTGCCGAACACCGGGGCGTAGCCGAGCACGTCACCGTCGTAGCCGTTGTGCTGCCCCATCACCGCGGACAGCCACCACATGGGCTTGAAGTTGACGACCTTCCGGACCCGGATCTGCTGACCGATCTGGCGCGACAGCTGCGAGGTGTCCTCCAGGCGTCCCTCCCCCAGGAACTCGAGGATCTTGCTGTTCCACTCCTCGTCCTTGGGCGAGTGGATGCGGTCATCGGCCGGGTCGATCCAGTCGGTGAACAGGCGGTTGCTCAGCGAGCTGACGACCACCACGACGGCTCGCCGCCCGCCCGCGTCGATGGCTGCCCGGCACGCCTTGCCGAGCACCACGGTCTCCGCGCGGTCGCTGTAGACGTTGCTGCTCACGATGCACGCGGGCAGCCGGTTGTCTGGGTTCAGCAGCTTGAGCGCGACCACCGAGCCGGTGTCGATGGGGAAGCCGTGGTAGTCGACCGTCCGGCTCATCAGGCCCCGGCGGCGGTTCTCGGCGTCCCAGGAACTCGCGAACCCCGGGTCCATCCGGAACTCGTAGGGGATCGATCCCAGCTCGTGGAACAGTTCGTCCACGTGCACCCACTCCGGTTCGGCGCGCGCCTGCACCTGGTGACCGATGACGCTGGGCCACATCGTGCTGTAGACGACCAGCAGGTCCGCCTCGTCCTGCTCGATCAACGCCCGGGCCTGCTCGTAGGCGTCCCGCAGCCTCTGCCAGCCCTCGTTGCGCTCGGGGCACAGCAGCACGTGGGGCAGCCCGGTGACGAGGAGTCCGCGCACGACGCTCATGCCGGGGTCTCCCAGTGGGCCACGACGTTGCCGGTGCCGATCACCGTGCCGTAGGCGTGGACGTTGGCGCCGGTGGTCGGGAAGTCCATGGCGGCGAGCAGCCAGGACAGCGCGCCGCTGTCCGCCTCGCTGATCGCCTGGGTGACGAACTCCGGCATCATGTCGAACACCTCGCGGCTCCGACCCCGCTTCATGAGGTCGATCAGCTTCATGTCCCACAGGTACTGGCCGTGGTGCTGGATGTGCTCGCGGCTCATGTCCTCCGGGATGGCGCCTTCGGTCACGAAGTGACGGTGGCTGAGCGAGTTGGAGGCCAGGAGCACGACGCGCTTGCCCGACGCGGCGATCGCCTCCCGCGTCGCCCGGGCGAGCTCCAGCGCCTGCTCCTGCATCACCTCGACGCTGTACCAGGCGGTCGAGCGGCACGAGCTGATCGCCACGATCGGCTTGTCCCACGCGGGGCGGGTCATGTGGCAGCTGATGATGGTCCCGTAGTCCACCCGGAAGTCCGGGTTGCGCATCATCGAGGTGACCAGCCCCCGGCCTGCGGCCGCCTCGCAGATGGCCTCGGCGAGGGGCACGTCGACGTCGATGCCGTACCGGTAGCGGAAGAGGTTGGGGAAGATGGGGTCGACCGACAGCGAGTCGAACCGCGGCACGCCCAGGAAGTGCGTGCCGACGTAGGTCTGCCAGTGAGGCGACAGCACCACCAGGGCGTCGTAGTCGAGCTCGTCGAGGCGGGCGCGCATGCGCTCGTAGCCCCAGCGAAGGTTCTCCCAGCCGCACTCGGCGCGCGGCTCGTTCTGCGGCGGGTTCTCCGCGTAGACGAGGTGGGGCGGGTGAGGCGCCAGCGCGCCGGCAACGATGGTTCCGGTCGACATGATCCCAATCAGAGCTTGATGCAGAGGTTCCGGGACTCGGAGAAGAACTCGAGCGAGTGGCGGCCGCCCTCTCGGCCGACGCCGCTGTCCTTGACGCCCCCGAACGGCACGCGCAGGTCACGCAGGAGCCAGCAGTTGACCCACACCATGCCGGTGCGGAGCGCCGCGCCGACCCGGTGGGCGCGCCGCAGGTCGGACGTCCAGACCGACGCGGCGAGGCCGTACCTCACGCCGTTGGCGATGGAGACCGCCTCCTCCTCGTCGTCGAACGGGTGCACGGTGACGACGGGGCCGAAGATCTCCTCCGTCGAGGTGCGGCAGCCGGGATCCAGGTCCCCGATGATCGTCGGTTCGTAGAACGCGCCGACGTCCAGCGGCGAGGCGAGCATCGGCCGGCGCCCGCCGGTCAGCACCCGCCCCCCCTCCTCTCCGGCCAGCGCGACGTAACCCTCGACCTTGGCGCGGTGGTCGAGGCTGACCAGGGAGCCGAAGGTGGTCGCCGGGTCCGCGGGGTCGCCGGGCACGCGGGTGCGCTCCACTTCGTCCACCAGGGCGGCCACGAACGCGTCGTAGATCGGCCGCTGGACGAGCACCCGGGAGCCGCACAGGCAGATCTGGCCCTGGTTCGCGAAGCCGGCGCGCGCGACCCCGGCCACCGCCTCGTCGAAGTCGCAGTCGGCGAACACCACGGACGCGTTCTTGCCCCCCAGCTCGAGGCTGCACTTCTTGAAGGTGCGGGCCGCCGTTGCGCCGACGGTCGCCCCGGTCGCCGTGCCCCCGGTGAACGAGATGGCGGCGACGTCGGCGTGATCGACGAGCGGGTGGCCGACGTCGGCGCCGTAGCCGTGCACGACGTTGAGCGCCCCGGCGGGCAGCCCCGCGTCGGCCGCGATGCGGGCCAGGGCGGCGGCGGTCAGGGGGGTCAGCTCGCTCGGCTTGGCGACCAGCGCGTTGCCCATCGCGAGCGCGGGCGCGACCTTCCAGCTGAGCAGGTACAGCGGCAGGTTCCAGGGCGTGATCAGGCCGACGACGCCCAGGGGCTGGCGCAGCGTGTAGTTGATCGCCCCGTCCATCGGGTGGCAGCCGGTCTCGTCGTGGCGCAGCGCGCCGGCGAAGAACCGGAAGTTGCTGATCGCCCGGGGGATGTCGACCGCGGCGGCGAGGCTCACCGGCTTGCCGGTGTCGCTCGACTCCAAGGCGGCGAGCTCGTCGGCCCGCTCGGCGAGCCCGTCGGCGATGGCGTCGAGCAGGTCGGCGCGGGCGGACGCGCCCGTGGCTCCCCAGGCCCCGGCCAGGGCGGCGTGAGCCGCCTCCACCGCCGCGTCGACGTCCGCCGCGCCGCCCCGGGCGACGCGGGCGATGACCTCGGAGGTGGCGGGGGCGAGGTCGTCGAACGTGCGACCGTCGGCGGACGCGCGCTCGTCTCCTCCGATGAAGTGACCGACCTGCTGCATCGGGTCGGAGGCTACCCGATCCCGGATCGCGTGTGGCTCATCGCGACAATCGGGATAAGCTACCGCGCCGTGACACGCGTGTTCCCGTTGATGCTGGCCCTGCTCGTCGCCCCCTTGAGCGCCTGCCCCCCCGACCCGGCCGGCTGCGAGCCGTCCGAGGACGACCCCACGCTGGAGATCGGCAAGGGCGAGACCGAGTACGAGGCGATGGACGCCGGGGACGGCACGATCGAGGTGATCAACGGCCCCCAGGGCGGCTACCACGTCGAAGTGGGCTTCGAGGCGACCGGCCTGGACGCGGCCGACCGCTGGGCGGTGGTGCTCAGCGGCGACGCCGACGGCTTCGAGGCGTCGAGCAGCCCGTTCGTCACCATGCGCTGCAACAACGCCACCGCCACGCTCCAGTCATGGGGCCACCTGCTCATCTGGGACCTCGACCTGGAGTCCGAAGACGGCTCCGACCTCGACGGTCTCATCGCAGACATCCACGCCTCCGCCACCGACGCCTCCGGCACGGTGATCGAGGCCGACATCACCGTCGAGATGCACTACCCGGACGCACGATGAACCGAACGCTCTTCGCCCTGGCCCTCTGCGCGGCGGCCGCCGCCCTCCTCCTCGTCGGCTGCCCGACCGAGGAGCCCGAGCCCGACCCCTGCGTCGACGCGTCCCTCCAGCTGGCCCCCGGCGTGGGTGAGGCGGCTGGCGTCTGGCACGAAGCCAGCCAGCGGCTGGTCTGGTTCGGGGGCAACGAGCAGCCGCCCGAGCAGTGCATGTTCCTGAACGACTACTCGACGTCGACGTGGTCGTTCAACGCGCGGTGCGATTCCTACGAACCGGTCGAGACGGGCGATGAGCCCCCGTCGCGCGCGCGGCACATCGCGGTCCTGGACTCGGCTCGCGATCGCATGCTGATCCACGGCGGCCGGTCCCGCGACGAGCAGTCCGGCCCCTACACCCAGCGGGACGACCTGTGGGCGCTGGACCTCACCGAGAACACCTGGACCGAGCTCGACCCCAGCGGCGGCGGGCCGTCCGCGCGATCGAGCCACGCGGCCGTCGTCGTCGACGACCAGATGATCCTGTTCGGGGGCAACACGTCGACCAGCGGCCTGTCGTACACGCCCCAGCGCGACGTCTGGTCCCTCGACCTGGCGTCCCTGGAGTGGACCGAGCTGTCCACCACCAACCCGCCCCCCGCCCGCCTGTTCCACAAGATGGCGGCGTCGCCCGACGGCGCGACCATCTACGCCTTCGCCGGCGGGGACGAGAACGCGTTCCAGGGGCCGCTGCTCTCGGACCTCTGGGCGCTCGACGTCGCGTCCCTCGAGTGGACGATGCTGGAGGGCAACGGCCCCATCGTGCCCAACGGCGAGGCGCCGTCGACGCGCTTCTCGCCCGACCTGTTCGCGATCC
The DNA here is from genome assembly GCA_964416435.1 of uncultured Rickettsiales bacterium. GTDB lineage: Bacteria > Myxococcota_A > UBA796 > UBA9615 > UBA9615 > CAYQEG01. Next base: position 618 of record CAYQEG010000090.1, on the reverse strand, counting down.
CCGGCGACAAGCTGCTCATGTTCGCCGGCCACGACGAGCTGACGGGCCCGACCAACGTGATCTGGGAGTACGACGTGGCCGACGGAAGCTGGGACCGGCTGGAGCGCGGCGACGTCTACAACACCCCCGCCAACGGCTTCTGCGACTTCCCCGCCGACTTCACGGAGATCGACCCCGACGCCCCCGAGCGGCGCTACTTCGGCGTCTCCGGCATCACCGACGCGGGCGACCTGGTCACGTTCGGCGGCCGCACCGACTGCGGCCTCGTCAACGACACCTGGAGCTGGACGGCGGCCGATGGCTGGACCCGTCGGACCGTCAGCAGCGGCGGCGAAGTCTGCCTCCGCAACTTCGCCGAGTGCGCGGACATGTGCACGCCCGAGTAGGGCCCAGCAGGCCGTCCCCCAAACGACCCATCACCCACCTGCAGGCCACACCCCGTCGGTCCACGAGCCCGATCCCGGCGTCGCTCGTCGGTCACGATGGCCCGCACCGCTCCCTCCTCGCTCCTGGCCCTCGGGCCCGTGCCCTCTGCGGGGTGGGGCCGCAGATGAGGGATGGGCCGTCTAGATGCCATCGGCACAAGTCCCGCACCGGTTTCCGCCGGCCCTCGACGCC
>CAYQEG010000089.1:0-30418 GCA_964416435.1 uncultured Rickettsiales bacterium | reverse complement strand
GGGGCGGACGACGACGACGGGGCGGACGACGACGACGGGGCGGACGACGACGACGCCGTCCCAACCCCCTGCACCCACACCGAGCCGGTCTCGTCGTCGGTGCTCGACCCCCTCGGCTACACCCTGATCTGCGTGCAGCCCGACACCTTCCTGATGGGCAGCGAGGAGGGCAGCTACGGGCACGACGAGGACGAGGTCCTGCACGAGGTGACGCTGACGCACTGGCTCGCGGCGGGGCGGAGCGAGTTCACCCAGGACGCCTGGGAGGGGATCACCGGTGACAACCCCTCCGACTGCGACTACGGCTGCGGCGAGGGCTACCCCGTGCAGCGGGTCAATTGGCTCACGGTGGTCGAGTTCCTCAACGAACTCAGCGACCTGGAGGGGCTCGAGCGGGCCTACCTGGTCGTCGGGAGCGAAGCGATCATCGACCTGGAGGCGCCCGGCTGGCGGCTCCCCACCGAGGCGGAGTGGGAGTACATCGCCCGTGCCGGCGAGGACACCCTCTACTCCGGATCGAACGACGTCGACGAGGTCGGCTACTGCGAGCCGCCCCCGATCTTTGACGACTTCGCCCGACCCGTCGGGCTGCGCGCCCCCAACGCGTGGGGCTTCGTGGACATGAGCGGCAACCTGCGCGAGTGGGTCCACGACTGGTACGACGACGAGTTCTACGTCGACGGCGACGAGGACCCGACCGGGCCCATCGACGCCACCTACAAGGGCAGCCGGAGCGGCGCCTGGTTCGACCACCCGACGAGCTGCCGCGTCGCCAACCGCAGCTGGGACGTGGCCGAGAGCTCCTGGTACGCCCGGGGGTTCCGTCCCGTCAGGACCCTGCCGGTCCCCTGACTGCCGCGGCACTGACCCCCGCGGCTCAGCGGGCCTCGCCCTCGGGCAGGTACTCGCGGCAGGGCTGCCCCCGCAGCGCGTTGCAGAGCGGCAGATCGGTCGGCACGTCGACGTCGGGGATGACGGACAGCACCAGGCTGGAGGGGTGCTCGGCGTCGTGGCCGACGGTGTAGGTGGGCGGCTCGTCGAAGTCGGTCAGCAGGAAGCGCCAGGACGCCATGCTGTCCCCCGGGGTGTCGATCACGAGGCGCAGCCGGGAACCTGCCCGGAGCACGTGCCCGTGGGGCATCACCTCCACCCGGAGCTCCGTCCAGGCATCCGGCGTCAGCGGGGCGACGTCCTCCTCGCGGTGGGACTTGACGGGGCGAAGCTCCGTCGCGTCGCCCCGCAGCCCGCGGTGGCTGGCCCGCAGCCAGCCGCTCTGGATGATCGACTCCATCCCGTCGGGCCGCACCTCGGTGATGGTGACCTCGATGTCCGCGTCGTTCTCCGTCGACCGGAACCACAGGTCCACGCTCCCGTGGCCGACGAGCACCACGTCCTCCTCCAGCGGCTCGGTGACGAAGGCGAGCGACCGGCCCGCCGCCGGCTGCGCGTACGCCCAGTCGGGCTGGAGCGGGTTGACGGAGCCGCTGGCCAGGGTGCCGCGGGCGCCCGCGTCGGGGTCGTGCTCGTAGGACGACTCGCCGCCGTCGGCGGGCGGCGGGTCGCCGTCCAGGGCGCCCTCGGGCTGCAGGTACCAGCGCGTCGCGACCGTGCTCGGCAGCGGCCAGCGCTCGAAGCGCTGCTCGAAGCTCCCCACCGGGGCCCCGGCGGCGACGCCCTCGGCCGCGCCCGACTCGAAGATGATCCTCACCTCGCCCTCCGCCTCGTATGCGGCGGCCGCCTCCTGCCAGGTCGCGTAGTCCTCGAAGCGGCCGTCCGGCAGGTCCATCGACGCGCCGAACACCTGCTCCATGAACAGCGGCACCATCACGTCGATGCCGGCCCCGATGTGGGGCACCCGCCGCGCGACGTAGAGGTCCAGGAAGGTGCTCCACTCGGTCAGGTTCTGCGGGGCGAAGCCGTCGGGGTGCACGCCGTTGGTCGCCGTGAACCGGCGCACCGGGGACGACGTGAACTTGTCGAACAAGGCCGGGAAGTGGGGGCCGGTCTGCTCGTCCTGCCAACTGCCCGTCAAGAACACGGGCACCTCGATCTCGTGCACGAAGCTGGTCGGGTCGACCGCGCCGGCGACCTCGTCGGTGTAGTACGGGTTGTCCAGCGCCTTGGCGATCCCGTCCAGCATCTGGCTGTGCAGCAGCTGGTGCTCCTCGCAGACCGTGTCGCCGGCGTCGACGACCTCCTGGATCCAGCCGTGGCCGTAGGGCTCGGCCCGCCGCAGGACGTGCTCCATCCACTGGAACGCGAAGCCGTCGTTGTAGATGCCGCCGGGCACCAGCGTGGACGACGAGGTGTCCGCGATGACCGAGAACGGGGCGATCGCGGCGAGCCCCGGCGGCCGGGTCCGGGCGACGAACAGCTGGGAGATGCCGGGGTAGGACAGGCCGACCATGCCGACCTGGTTGTGCAGCACCCAGTCCTGGCGGGAGACGATCTCGATGACGTCGTACCCGTCGAGCAGCTGGAGCGTCTCGAAGTAGTCGTAGGCGCCGCCGGAGCAGCCCGTGCCCCGCATGTTGACGCCGATGACGGCGTAGCCGAGCACCCCGCCGATGATCCCCGACGCGAACGACGGCGCGTCGCACAGGATCGGGTAGATGCCGCAGAAGTCGTCGGCGGCGCCCCCCAGCGGCTGGCCCGCCCGCCCGGGGCTGTAGCCCGAGTAGTTGACCAGGGTGGGGTAGGGGCCCTCCTCGATGGGGCCGGGGAGAGAGAGGAAGTAGGACAGCTGGGTGCCGTCCCGGGTCGTCAGGTAGCCGGTGCCCGGCTCGAGCACCTGGTCGGCGTAGAAGGCCGGCTCGGGCAGGCTCCCCTCCACCGTCATCACCTCGAGCATGTCGGTGAAGTCCTCGACGTCGTCGGCGAGCCGCAGCGTGTAGTCCGCCCCGGGCGGGAGCTCCCGGAACACGAGGCTGCCCTGGTAGTCCGACACCCCGGTCGCGACCACGTCGCCGTCGGCGTCGACCACCTCGTAGCTGGCCTCCACGGGGCCGTTCCAGATGTGCAGCTGCTCGACGCTGGCCCGGACGTCGAACGTCTCCGAGACCGTCTGCTCGGCCGGGGCGCAGGCGCCCAGGGCGAGGCACAGGGCGGGGAGCGCGAGGAGTTTCCCGTTCATGACACGGGAGCGTAGCGGGGGGGCTGAGATGGCGAACCCCGTGATGGGGGGCGTCCCAGCGGCGTCCGTCCGGTCACCAGGGGATCGGCTCCCCGTCCCGGAAGAAGCCGCCCGTCGGCCCGTCGTCGGGCAGGGTGGCGGCCCACGTCACCCCCGCGGCGCCCTCGTCGACCGGCCGCCCGTCCGGCGGTCCGATGCGGGTGCGCACCCCGCCGGGGCAGACCGCGTTGACCAGCACGCCGGTCCCGCGGCACTCGTCCGCGAGCACGCGGGTCAGGGCGTTGAGCGCGGTCTTCGACACGCGGTACGCCGGCCAGCCGGCCTCCATGTCGTGCAGCGCCCCCATGCCGCTGGAGACGTTGACGACGCGCCCCCAGCCGGCCTCGACCATCGGCGGCACGAGCGCCCGGCAGAGCGCCAGGGGGCCGAGCAGGTTGCTGTCGATGCCGCGCCGCACGACGTCGTCCGGCAGCCGCAGGACCGAGCCCGCGCCGCGGTCGGAGGGATCCCCCGCGTCGGGCACGATGCCGGCGTTGTTGACCAGGACCTGCGGTGGGCCGTGTTCGTGCAGCAGGCAGGTCCGGAGCCGCTCGACCTGGCCTGCGTCGCACACGTCGAGGGGGTGGAAGGCGACTCGGTAGCCCTCGCCCCGAAGCCCCGCCGCCGCCCGCTCCCCGGCGTCGGCGTCCCGCGCCGTGAGCACCACCGAGTGGCCCAGCTCCGCGAGCTGACGGGTGACCGCCAGGCCGATGCCGCGGTTGGCCCCGGTGACCACGCAGATCCGCGGCGTGAAGCTCATCCGGTCCTCCGCCGCCGCGCCGAGGCCGCGAGGACCAGGAGGGCGAGCCCGGCGACGCCGCCCCGGCCGGGCGCCGTCGTGCAGCCGGCGCAGCCCTCGACCTCCGGCTCCGGCGCCGGAGCGGGCGCCTCCTCCAGCATCGCCAGCCGCACGTCGACCTCGTCCAGCCAGCCGACCCCCGCGGGCGCGTCCGGGCCGTCGCCGCTGCTGAGCACCACCCGGACCCGCCGGGTCCCCGGGGGCATCGGCAGCGCGACCTCGATCTCGGTCCAGCTCGGGTCCATCCCGCGCACGGCGACTTCGCTCGCCAGCTCGGCGCCGTCCTCGCCGAGGGCGACCAGGGCGACGCCGGGGGCGCCGTCACCGTCGCTGCGCGCCATCGCCCGGACCCGGACCTCGGTGTCGCCGTCGTCGACCTGGGACGTCCACAGGGCCAGGCTCAGCTCGCGGGACACCTCCGTGTACTCCGTCGGCTCGCAGGCGCCGCCCAGGGCGAACACCCAGCTGCCGGCCCAGGGCCCGACGCCGGCGCAGTCCCCCGCTTCGACGCGCCGCAGCTCGCCGGCCGCCGCGTCCCAGCCGGACAGCTCGTCCTCGGCCCCGCCGTCGCTCAGCAGGTCGCTGGTGACCTGGTTGAGCGCCGTGGTGAAGGCGGCCGGCTCCGACCACTCGGACCACGTCAGCCCGGCGTCGCGGTACCGGACCCGCCAGCACAGCGCCTCGCCCGGCGGCAGCTCCCGCGCCACCTCGTCGGCGAGGTCGTCCCCGGCCTGCCGGTCCTCGCCGTAGTACTCGTTGCGCGCCTGCCGCCAGGACTCCCACAGCGGCTCCTCCCAGGCGTCGCAGTCGGCGGACACCTGGAAGTGCGACGAGCCGTGGGCGTCCCCGTCGGGGTCGTCGAACGCCGACGCGACGAGCAGCGCGGCGATCGGGTCGGCCCGCTCTCCGTCCCGGGGGCTGAGCGCGACCGGGCGGGCCGGCGGCGGGTCCCCGACCGCGATCCGGACCTCGTCCCGGACCTCGTTGTCCCGCGGCAGCGCGGGGCTGCCCCGGCTGACCCGGCGCAGGCGGAGGGTCGGCGCGTCCCCCGCCTCCGTCTCCATCACGACGAACCCGTACTCGGACTGGGAGGTGACGAACTCGGGGTAGTCCGCCTGGGCGTACTCGCCCCAGCCGTCGATCCGTCCCCCCGCCGTCGCGACGTTGACCCACAGGTGCTGGTGGTCCCGGCTCTGGCCGCGGGAGTAGCCGTGGGTGTGGCCGAACAGGTGCACGCTGGGCTTGCCGCAGGTGGTGCTGAACTCCTCCAGCCGCGCCAGCACCTGGCCCGTCCAGAGGTTCTCGCCGGGCAGCCACAGCTCGCTCTTGAACGGGTGGTGCAGCTGGGCGAGCACGAAGTCGATCGACGCTTCGGCGCACGCTCCCGCGAGCGTCTCCTCCAGCCACTCCAGCTGCGCCTGGGTGGTGTAGCCGGCGTTGCTGTCCAGGCCGACGATGCGCAGGTTGCCCACGTCGTGGAACCACCAGTGCTCCTCGTACCCGGCGGTGCCGTTGTCCGGCAGCGCGAAGTAGTCGAAGTAGAAGTCGGTGTCCGCCTCGTGGTTGCCGAGCACCGGGTAGGTCGGCACCCGCCCCATCAGCGCCCGGGCCGGGGTGAAGAAGGTGTCGGCCCACTCCTCGTGGTTCCAGCCGTTGGTGACCAGGTCGCCGGGGATGAGCACCGCGTCGAGCTCGCCGGGCAGGTCGTCCGAGGCTTCGGCGGCCAGGAACGGCAGGACGCCGTCCTCGACCACCTGCCGGAACACGTCGGGGTGGGCGCCGTCGCGCTGCATGTCGGACATCGCGACCAGCCGCAGCGGCGCTTCGGCCGACGGCAGGGCCGGGGTCACGAAGTCGAGCAGCGCCGACGCGTCCTCCCCGCTGCCCACCCGGTAGTAGTAGCGGGTCGCCGGGTCCAGCCCGGTCAGCGCCACGTCGTGGTGCACGCCGCCGTCGGTGCCGGGCGCGCTGTCGCCGAACGCCACCTCCCCGAGCGCGTCGGTCGGCCCCCACTCCACCGCCGCGTCCGCCTCCCCGACGGTCTCCCACAGCACGCGCACCGAGTCGGGGTGGGCCAGCTGCAGGTAGGGGTGCACCCGCAGCTCCTGGGCCGACGCCAACCCCGGGAGGCTGCAGAGCAGCGCGGCGATGACGGCGAGGGGGAGGGGGCGCTGGGTCGCGGGCATGGGCGGCGGGCTCCGGAGGACCGGATTGTAGGCCAGCGGCCGCGCCCTGTAGCGTGCACCCGGAGGTGCCCATGTCGTCTCGTGTCGCGCTGATGTTCGTGCTGGGCTGCAGCCTGGTGGCCTGCCCCGACCCCGAGGGGCCGCTCGGGGCCGATGACGACGACCTGTTCGGGGACGACGACGACGCGGCGGACGACGACGACGCGGCGGACGACGACGACGCGGCGGACGACGACGACCTGGCGGACGACGACGACGCGGCGGACGACGACGACACCGAGCCGGAGGAGCTCGCCTACATCTACGCCCACAGCGCCACGGTGCTCTACACGGTCGATCCCACGACGTTCGCGGTGGACGAGGTCGGCGCCTTCTCCGGGCAGAGCGCGATCTCCGGCGGCATCACCGACCTGGCGATCGACGCCTCCGGGTCGATGTGGGCCGTCGGCTTCTACGAGGTCTACTCGGTGGATCCGACGACGGCGGCCCTGACGCTCCTGTACGAGTTCCCCGAGGTCGGGATCTCGATCAACGCAGCCAGCGTGCTGGGGGACGGCACGCTCCTCGTCGGCGGCGGCAACGAGGTGTACGAGGCGGACCCGGTGACCGGCCAGCTGGACCTCGTCGGCGGGGTCACGGGCGGCTGGGTGTTCGCCGGGGACATGGTCGGCCTGCCCGATGGGCTGCTCTACAACCTGATGTCCGACGAGGGGCCCGAGGGGGCGACGTCCCTGGTGACCATCGACCTGGACGACATGGGGCTGGACGTGCTCGGCCCCACCGGTCAGGGGTCGATGTACGGCCTGGCGTTCCACAACGGCAACGGCCTGGTCTACGGCTTCACCGCGGCCGGCGACATCTACACCATCGACACCGCCACGGGCGACGCCACCCTCCAGGCGTCGCCGGGCATCCCGTTCTGGGGCGCGACCACCAACCCGGCCCGCTGGAACTGAGCCGCCGCCGGGCGGCCGCACGAAATCTCCAGAGCGTCGCAACAACCCGCCGGGCGGGACCCTGCCAGCGTGGGATCGATGGTCCGCCTCGTCCTCGCGATGGACGACGACGGGCTCGCCGACAACTGGGACGCCGTCGTCATCACCAGCTCCGAGTTCGGCTGCGCCTACAACGTCCAGAACTGGACGGTCGACCAGACCCACCACGTCTATGCCGAGTGGAGCCCCGGGGCGGGCCTGTACGTCGAGATCGACGGCGTCGCCCCCTGCACGCACATGGGCGGCGGCAACGGCGACGGCTTCGACCCGACCGACAAGTTCGTCGTGATCGGCAACCGCTGCCAGCACTACGCCAACCAGCAGCCGGTGGCCTGGATCCGCAACCTGCAGCTGTGGGGCGGCGTCGCGGAGGAGGAGGAGGAGCCGACGCCGGAGCCCGAGGAGCCGTGCGACGGCGTGCTGATCACCTCGGGCGGCGTCGCGCCGGACGCGGGCGAGGGAGAGGCGGTCACCTTCCAGGCCCGGAACGGGCATTGCCTGGGGGCCGAGACGTTCCGCGTCGTGCAGATGATGGTGGCCGACGAGGTGACCGCGAGCGACCCCAACGTGCACGTCGGCTTCGGCGAAGACGGCCTGCTCGGGTACGCCGGCGACAACTGCGAGCCGGGTGAGGACACCGTCATCAGCGGCGAGTGGGGTGAGCTGGACTGCTCGGCGAGCGGCGCCTGGTACGTCGGCAACGAGCTGGTGGTCGACTACGCGCTGCGGTTCGACCCGGACACCTTCGGGGGCCCTCGCAACGTCTTCTTCGACGCCAAGGGCGGGCCCGGCGACGAGGAGCCGCGCCTCGGCTGGACGCACGTCGGGACGTGGACGGTGGTCGAGGACCCGCCCGAGGAGCCCGAGGACCCGGTCGAGGACGAGGACGACGCCACCGACAGCGCGGACGACGACGTGTCGGATGACGACGACGTCGCCCCCGAGGCGCCGGCGGAGGAGGATGGCGGCCCCATCGGCGGCCAGGCGTTCGGCTGCGGCACCTGCTCGACGGCCTCCGGCCCGGCGACGGGCGGGCTGGCGTTGCTGCCGCTGCTCGCGTGGGTCCGCCGGCGTCGCTGACGACAGATGGCATCATCGGGCCATGCGCCGCGCGTTGCCCCTGCTCGTCCTGCTGCTGTTCGCCTCGGCGGACGCCGGCCTCGCCGCGTCCAAGCGCGCGGATGACGGCCCCACGGTCACCGACCGGGATCGACGACCGGAGGCCCAGCGGTCGGCCGACATCGGCATCTGGGGAGTGCCCGAGCCGGCCTACGTCACCGAGGCGCTGGCCGACCCGGCCAACCAGCTGACCCGCGACCCGGTGCCCTGGCTCCCCCCCGAGGGGAAGGCGGGGGGCACGCTGAGGCTGCACTTCGGCACCAGCCCCAAGGGCTTCAACCCGCTGAGCGAGCCGGGCGCGGACACGACGGAGATCCACGAGTTCGTCTCGACGTACCTCATCAAGCGTCACAAGACCGACCCGTCCCAGTGGAGGCCCGAGCTGGCCTACTCGATGGTCACGCTGGACGACGGGCTCACCTGGACGTTCCAGCTCCGCGAGGACTTCTACTGGCACGAGCCGGTCGTCGACCACTCCACCGGGCGCTACGACTGGCTGAAGGGCGACCACCCGGTGACCGCCCACGACGTCGCCTTCATGCTCCGGATGTGCCTGGACGAGGCGGTCGCCGGCTGCGCTCCGCTCCGCAGCTACTTCGAGGACCTCGACTCGTACCGCGCGGTCGACGACTACACCTTCGAGATCAAGTTCACCCGCCGTCGCTACAGCCAGCAGGACGTCGCGCTGCCGTCGCTGATGCCGATCCCGGAGTTCCTGTACGCCTACGACGAGGACGGTCAGCGGGTTACCGACAAGCTCGTCGGCCATCGGTTCGCCGACCACTGGTACACGCTCGCCCTCGGCTGCGGTCCCTACCGGATGACCGCCCACCGGCCTGGGGTCGAGATCATCCTGGAGCGGGATCCACGGCACCCGCTCGGCGGTAACGCCTTCGACCGCGTCGTGTACCGCGTGCTGACCGGTGACCAGCGCCTCCCGCTGACCGAGCTGCTCGCCGGGCGGCTCGACCTCGCCTACATCCACCCCGGCACCTGGCGAGGAGACGTCCTGACGGCCGGCCCCGACTCACCCCTGAAGGACGGGAGCCTCGTCCAGGGGGAGTGGTGGGAGCACGCGTGGTTCTACATCGGCTGGAACCTCCGCAAGCCGATGTTCGCCGACCGGCAGACCCGCCAGGCGCTGAGCTACGCCTTCGACGGCGAGCGCTTCCTCCGGGAGACGTTCATGGGCCTCGGCGCGCTGACCACGGGGCCCCTGCCGACCTTCCTGCCGCACTACGACGACACCGTGCCGGGCTACCCGCACGACCTGGACCGGGCCGCCGCGCTGCTGGACGAGGTCGGCTGGACCGACACCGACGGGGACGGTTGGCGCGACCGGGACCTGGACGGCGACGGCCTCCGTGAGCCGTTCCGGTTCGAGCTGACCGTCTACGGGAGCAGCGACGAGTACCGGCTCATGGCCGCGGTCTATCAGAAGGACCTCGCCAGGATCGGGGTCGAGATGGTGGTCCGACCGACCGCCTGGGCCGACCTGCTCGAGGTGGTCTTCGACCGCTCCTTCGACGCGGTCACCCTGGCCTGGATCGGCGGCCCCGACATCAGCGGCTTCAAGCAGATCTGGCACAGCGACCAGGTCGACGTCGAGCAGAGCTCCAACCACGTCGGCTTCCGGAACCCCGAAGCGGACGCGATCATCGACGAGCTGGAGGTGACGTTCGACCACGAACGCCGGGTCGAGCTCGGTCACCTTTTCCACCGGGTGCTCCACGAAGAGGCGCCCTACACCTTCTTCTACACCCGCATGCGGCCGGCCTTCTGGCGCCCCGAGCTGCGCAACGTCCGCTTCTCGATGGTCCGCCCGTACCGCAACCACCGGGCCTGGTTCTTCGACGCCGGAGGCGGGTGAGGACACGGAGTCGAACGACGCGACGGGGGCACCTCCGTGCGTTGCTCCGACGCTACGGGTCGACGCCGGCCGCGAGGATCTGGGTCGCCCCGTTGCCGTCCATGTCGTCTTCCCACAGGACGACCAGGGTGCCGACCTCGTCGATGCCGACGCCGGGGACGAGCTGCTGGCCGTCGGCGACGGCGTTGATGGTCTGCTGGGCGATCCACGGGGCGCCGGCTGCCGTCCAGGTGCCGGCCTTGACCTGGAAGCTGCCGTTGCCGTCGCTGTCGTCCTCCCAGGCGATGGCGAACGCGCCGCTCGCAGACATCGACACGGACGGGGCGAGGTGCGTGCCCCCCGCATTGGAGTTGACGGTCCACTCGGTGATCGGGGTGCCGCCGGACTGGTAGCGCCGAGCCATGATCTGGAAGTCGTCGTCGTTGTCCTGGTCGTCCTCCCAGGCGACGACGAAGCCGCCGGTCGCGTCGACGCCGATCGCGGGCGCGCGCTGCTGCCCCGCCGCGGTGCTGTTGACCGTGAGCCGGGCGAACGCCTGGTCGCCGTCCGCTGTGAAGCCGCGGGCGTGGACCTGGTAGGTGCCGTTGCCGTCGCTGTCGTCCTGCCAGGTCACGACGAAGGCGGCGCCCGCGTCGATGCCCACGGCGGGGGCCAACCGCTCGCCCGCGACGTTGGTGTGCACGCTGCGGTCCTCGAAGCGCTCGGACCCGTCGGCGTGGAAGCCCCGCACCCAGACCTGGGGGTCGCCGTCGCCGTCCTGGTCGTCCTCCCAGGCGACCACGAAGCGGCCGTCGGGGGCCACCGCGATCGCGGGCGCGCGCTGCTGACCGGAGGCCTCGGAGTTGACGGTGAACTGGGAGAACCGCTCGGTCCCATCGGCGTTGAACCCGCGGGCCTTGACCTGGAAGACGCCGTTGCCGTCCGCGTCGTCCGCCCAGGCGACCACGAAGTCACCGTTCGACGCGACGCCCACGACCGGGGTCTGCTGCTGGCCAGCGGTGTTCGTGTTGACCACCACGTCGGCGAAGGACTCGCAGGCGCACGCCTCGAAGCCGCGCACCTTGATGTCGTGGTTGCCCGACCCGTCGGCCGACGACGCGTCGTCCTCCCAGGCCGCGACGAAGGCGCCGCTGGCGGCGAAGGCGAGCGTGGGGCCCAGCTGATCCCCCGCGGCCGCGGAGTTGACGTTCCGGTCGTGGAAGCCCCGCTGGCCCAGGTCGTCGAAGCCGTAGCTCACGGGCGTGTCGAGGTCGTAGGCGAACGAGTAGAGGTGGTCGCTGCCCGTGGGGTCCTGGTCGTACCAGTTGCCCCCGCTGCCGCTGCCCGTGTCGTACAGCGCGCTGCAGAACATCACCGGGACGCCGCCGGGGAAGATCGCGGTGTTGCCGTCCTCGACGGTGATCGTCTCGTTGCTCACCTGGTTGGTCAGCGGGTCGAACGTCATGACCCTCAGCCAGCCGTTGCCGGTGTAGTTGCTGGCGCCGACGCGGCAGGCCTGGTCGCAGTCGGCGACGTTCGCCGCGGTGCAGCGCCCCTCGAACTGGTAGTCGACCAGGATCTCGTGCACCTCGTTGCCGACGTTGCCGGGCGTGATCCGGTGCTCGGAGTCGCCCACGTGTCCGGCGACCACGGCAAAGACGTTGCCGTACCGCGACGCAAGCTCGTCCCAGATGGTCTGGCCGCCGGAGCCCGTGACGAGGTAGCTCGAGTTGGGGCAGTTGCCCGCGTAGCCGCCGCCGTGGGTCTGGTAGCAATGGGTCGCGATGATCACCCGGTGGTCGGGGTGCTGCTCGATGATGTCCTCCGCCCAGCAGAGCGCGTCCTTGCGGGGGGCGTACTCCAGGCTGAGGACCAGGAACTCCATCGGCCCCACCGAGAAGGTGGTCCAGTTGTTCTTGTTGGAGCCGCCGAGGTTGCCGCCATACCAGGGCTGCCCGGCGAAGCGGCCCGGACCGAAGTAGTCGTCGAACTGGCTGCCGCCGCGCTGGAAGTCACCGCCGACCAGGTAGTCGTGGTTGCCCGTGGTGACGCTGTAGGGCACCCCGGCGGCGTCCAGCGTCGCGTGAGCGGCGGTGGCGATGTCCCACTCGTTGTCGGTGTTGTTGTCGGTGATGTCGCCCAGGTGAACGACGAACTGGATGTTCCGGGCCGCCTGCTGGTCCACGATCCACTGGGTCTGCTTGTAGTAGGTGTTGTCGGCGTTGTTCGGCAGCTTCTCGACGTAGTACTGCGTGTCCGGCAGCAGGACGATCGAGAACGGGTCGCAGGGCGCGTCGTTGGTGTGGTTGGCGTTGTTGTGGTGCTTGTCGTCGTCGTCGTGGTTGGCGTCGTGGTGGTCGGCGGCGTCGGCGTCGTCGGTGGCGTCGTCGTCGTCCGTGGCGTCGTCGTCGTCGAAGAGGTCGTCGTCATCGCCCGGATCGGGGCCTGGCCCCGGGTCGACACAGGCGGCCACCAGCGCGGCGAGCGCGGTGACCAGCGCGAGCAGCGGTGCATGACGGGCGGTCGGGCTCACGGTCGGACCTCCGGTTCGGGGCGCGGACGCTCCGGAGGCACCAGGATAGGACCTCGCGCCGCCGCGGGGGACGCCGCGATCTCGTTCAGCCGGGCGTTCAAGCGCTGGACGGGGACGAGCCGGCGAGCTTCCGGAGGGGACTCTGGCGGGGTGACGGCGATCGCCCTGGGTTCGGGGGGCCTGTCTAGACTCGGTCGGTGAGCCCCGCCTCCCCAGCCACCGGCGTCCCGCTCGGGGCGTTCGTCCTCGACCGGGTGTTCGCCCGTGGCGGCATGGGGGACATCTGGTCGGGGGTCCACCGGGAGACCGGGCTGCCGGTGGCGGTCAAGGTGCTGGGCCACGGCCTGGTCGACCACTCGGTCGCGCTGACCGGCTTCCGCCGGGAGATCCGGGCCGTCGCCGCGCTGGACCACCCGGGCATCGTCATGATCCTGGACCAGGGCATCGTCACCGCCCGGGAGTCGCAGACGGCCGGCGGACGGCTGCTCGCGGGCAGCCCCTACCTCGTGATGGAGCTCGCCAGCGGCGGCAGCCTGTCGTCGCTGCGCCGCTCGATCACCTGGCCAGGGCTCCGCGAGCTGCTCCTCGCCGTGCTCGACGCGCTCGCCTACGCCCACGCCCGGGAGGTCATCCACCGCGACATCAAGCCGGGCAACGTCATCCGCTGCACCGGTCGGGACCTTCGGCCCGGGTGGAAGCTCACCGACTTCGGGATCGCGCACCTCCACCCCGCGACCGATCGCTGGGACAGCGAAGAGGAGCTGATCGTCGGCAGCCCGTCGTACATCGCCCCGGAGCAGGCGATGGGGGAGTGGCGCCGCTACGGCCCGTGGACCGACCTGTACTCCCTGGCCTGCCTGGGCTGGATCTGCGCGACCGGCAAGCCCGTGTTCCGCGGCCGCAACATGGGCCTCCTCGCGGTTCAACACATCGAGCAGGAGCCCCCGGCCTTCGTCGCCAGGATGGACGTGCCCGACGGCTTCGAGGGTTGGCTCCGCCGGCTCCTGAACAAGGCGCCCTCGGATCGGTACCGTCGCGCCGCCGACGCGGCCCGGGCCCTCGAGGAGATCGGCGACGCCAGCCCGCCCCTCCACGGGGTCTACCTGCCGAAGACGTGGCGAAGCGAGTCGGACCCGCCGACGCGCGGCCCCCGGGTCGGGGCGGGGCTCGGCCTGTGGGGCCTCAAGCCCATCCCGATGGTCGATCGCCGGGAGGTCCGGGACGCGCTGTGGATGTCGCTGCGGCAGGTCCACAAGGAGCGGCGCCCGCGCACCGTGATCCTCCAGGGGCCGTCGGGCACCGGGAAGAGCCGCGTGGCGCTGTGGATGGGTCAGCGCGCCCACGAGCTCGGCGCGGGCTCGTACGCCCGCGGCGTCCACGACCCGATCGGCGGGAGGAACCACGGGGTGGCGCCGATGCTCGCCCGGCGGCTCCGGTGCGCGGGACTCTCGGGCGCGCCGCTCCAGGAGTACCTCCGAGGCTGGCTGCGGGAGCACGGCGGCGACGAACAGGACACGCAGCCGCTGGCTCGGCTGTTCTCGCCCGAGGTGGAGGCCCGTCGGGCGGACGGCCCGGGTCGCGGACGGGAGGGCGCGGAGCGGTACGCGCTCCTCGCGCGGACGCTGGCCCGGGCGGCGGGCGACCGCCCCATCGTGGTGATCCTGGAGGACGTCCAGTGGGGCCGGGACACCCTGGGCTTCGTCGAGTTCCTGCACTCGGCCCCGGCGCCGGCGGATCTGCCGCTGCTCCTCGTGCTGACGATCCGGGAGGAGGACCTGGCGCCGCGGGTCGCCGAGCAGGAGCGGGTGGACCTCCTCGCCGGGTCGCCCGCCGTGCAGCGCCTGCGGGTCGGCCCGCTCGCCCCGTCGGACCACGGCACGCTGGTGAAGAACCTCCTGGGGCTCGAGGACGAGCTCGCCCGCCGGGTCGCCCGCCGGACCGCCGGCAACCCGATGTTCGCGGTGCTGCTGGTCGACGACTGGGTGCGGCGGGGGGTGCTGCGCCGGACCGACAGCGGCCTCCGGGTGGTCGAGGGCGAGGAGGCGAGCCTCCCGGACGACGTCCTGCAGCTGGGCTCCGATCTCCTCGCCGAGGCGCTCGGCGACCTCCCCGAGGACGCGCTCATCGGCCTGGAGCTGGTCGCGGCGCTCGGCGCCACGGTCGATCCGGTCGAGCTCGAGGCGGCCTGTCGGTACGCGGACGTCGCCCCTCCGTCGGAGCTCCTCGAGCGGCTGGCGGCCCGGAAGCTGGCGACCTGGGGAGAGGACGGCTGGACGATCTCCCACGCGATGCTGCGCGAGGTGCTCCGGGGCTCGTCGCGGAGCCAGGGGCGGTGGGCCTCCCACAACGTCGCCTGCGCAGCGGCCGTGACCGAGCTGTACGCGTCCGGACCGGGGGTCCGGGCCCGCGTCGGCCGGCACCTCCTCGAGGGTGGCGATCCGGACGCCGCGCTCGGCTACCTGCTCGAAGGGGCCCGGGAGAGCGTCGACCTGGACGACTACGCGGAGGCCCGCGCGCTCCTGGACGAAGCGGCCGCCGCCGCCGCGTCGGCCGGCACGGACCTCGCCGACGCCCGCCGGGGGGACGCCCTGGTGCTGCGGGCGATGCTGCACTACCACCGGGACGAGTACGACGACGCCGTGGCGCTGGCCCGGGAGGCGGTCTCGATGGGCAGCTCCCGCGGCTGGGAGCGCGTCGTCGCCCGGGGCCTCGCGGTGCGGGGCCACGTCGCGAGGCGGCGGGGCGCCTACGTGCTCGCGGAGGACCTGCTGTCCCAGGCGCTGGCCCGGTACGAGGCGCTCGGCGATCCCGGCGGGGTCGCCGAGTGCAAGCACGGCCTGTCGTCCGTGGCGCTCCGGCGCGGCCGGTACGACGAGGCGGCGCGCCTCCTGGACACGGTGTTCGACTACGCCGAGGCGACCGACGACACGGTGGCGCGGGTCGCCGCCCTGTCGACGATGGCGGAGCTGGATCGGCACCGCGGCAAGCTGACCCAGGCGCAGCAGCGGCTGCAGGCGGCCGTGTTCGAGGCGCGCCGGATCGGCCACCTCTGGTACGTCGGGTTCCTCCTGAACAGCCTGGGGGAGCTGGAGCGGGCCATCGGGCAGCCGGACTTCGCGATCGACTACTACCGGGACTCGGTCGAAGCGTTCGCCGCGGCCGGCTCCCCGCAGGGCGTGATCCCGCGCTTCAACATGGCCTTCGTGGAGCTGCAGCTCGGTCGCTTCACCGAGGCTCGGGACGTGCTGGAGCAGGCGCTGGCGGAGGTCCGAGCGCGTCAGTGGGGGGCGCTGGAGGCGCACCTGGGGGTCGCCCTGTGCGTCTGCGCGGCGGGGCGGGGGGACTGGGACGAGTTCGCGCGTCACCGGGAGGCGTCCTGGGCGGCGATGCGCGACAGCGGCGCCGTCGACCCGGACGCCTGCCTCCACGCCCGGATGGCCGGGGACCTCGCGCACCGCGCGGGCCGGGTCGGCTACGCCCGGGAGGCGTGGCTGCTCGCGAGGGACCTGCACCTCGCGGCCGGCGAGCAGGCCGCGGCCGACGAGCTGGTCGCGAAGGTCGAGGGCCTCGGCTGACGGGCGTCGGGGCGCCTCACCCGCCCGTCACTCACACGGCGGCAGGGAGCCCGGGCGCCAGACCCCGATGAACCGGCCCTGCTGCTCACCGCCGAGCTCCAGTCGATCGATCTCGACCCAGTCGCCGGGCAGGCACTCGGTGTGGTCGTCCTGGACGAAGGCGAGCTGGCCGTCGCCCGCCTCCTCGCAGACCTCGAGCACGTCCAGCGGCCGACCGCCGTGCCGGTCGGCGTGCAGCATCGCGCGGTAGTCCAGCCAGAAGTACTCGCCCGCGGGATACATCTCCTGGTCCGCGTGGGCGACGTACACCTGCCGGGGGGAGCACGAGGCGACCCGTTTCCACAGCGCCTCGCGCACGTCCAGCCGGTTGGAGGGCGTGCGGCCCGCCGCGCTCCAGCCTCGCTGGGCCACGGAGTCGCCGGCCCCGAGGACCTCGGGCAGGGGCGGAGCCCCGAGGTGGAAGTCCGCCGCGACCCACACCCCCAGCGCCGCGACGACCGCGGCCGCCTTCGTCCGCGCCCGGGACGGCACCGTCGCGAGGCCGATCCCGGCCGGGATCAGCAGCGCCGGCACCGACGTCAGCAGGAAGCGCTCGTCCAGGACCGGGATCCAGAGCACCAGGAAGCCGAGGAGCCCCAGGAGGGCGATCAGCGTGAAGCCGACGACGTCCCGGCGCTTGACGAACCCGCGGGCGACCAGCCCCGCCAGCGGCAGCGCGAGCAGCGGGGAGAGCACCGTCGTCACGGTGCGCTCGCCGTAGAAGCCGAACTTCGCCGGGTCCCAGCGGGAGCCGAGCAGCAGGCCCTTCTCGACGACGAACGCCCGGGCGCCCTCGATCATCCCGCGGAGGCCGCCGGAGCCGACCACGTCGCTCGCCGAGCCGGCCCACATCACCTCGCTCATCGTGCCCAGCGAGCCCTCGGCCCCCGCCAGCTTGACCCACAGCAGCGAGCCGCCGACGGAGAGGGCGGTCGCGGCGGCCAGCCCCGCGAGTCGCCGCACCGGTCGCCAGGTGCGCGCACCGTTCTCGTCGAGGGCCGGCAGCGCCGCCGCGGCGAGCAGCAGGATCCCGCCGAAGGGCAGCGACGACCACTTGATCAGGTCCGCGAACAGCCAGATCGCGCCCGCCGCCAGGCCGCCGCGCAGCGGCCGCTCGTCCCAGGTCAGCACCGCGACGCCGACGCCGCACCACAGCGCCGCGGTCATCGGCAGGTCGTAGTAGTAGCGGGTGGCGAATCCGTGGGCGGCCGGCAGCAGGAGCGCGCCGCTCGCCGCCGCCCCCGCGGCGAATCGGTCCCGGGTCGTCGCCCACGTCGTCAGCCCGACGCCGAAGCCGAGCAGCAGCAGCCACAGGAAGCCGGTCATCACCACGGCCTCGGCGCTGTGGCCGAACACCTGGCCGATCGCCACGTGCACCAGGTGCATGGCGGGGGGGAACGCCTGGTCCAGCTCATCGACGAACCCGGTCAGGCCGCCGTGGTCCCGCCCCAGCGCGTCGAGCACGGCCATGCGGTCCAGGTGCTCGATGTAGGGGGCGCCGTACTCGCCGTAGGGTTGTACGCCGGCCGCCGAGCGGATCAGGACGAGGACGCTCACGACGAGGGCGACGGCGAGCGCCGGCCACCAGGGCCGGAGTCGCTGGCCGAGCCGGTGCGCCGCCGCCTTCATCTGGGGTCGATCGACCTCACGAAGGCGCGAGCCGCCTCGATCACGTCGTCTCCGTCGGCGACCGCCTGCTCGATCACCCGGCCCAGGGCGCTGCCCACCACGTAGCCGTCGGCGACCGCGCAGACGCGGGCGGCGGTCTCGCGCGTGGAGATGCCGAAGCCGACGTAGATCGGCACCGTCGCGTGCTCCCGCAGCGCCTCGACCTGCCCCTCCAGGTCCGTGGGCAGCTCGCTCCGGGCCCCCGTCACGCCCTTGCTGGAGACGTAGTACAGGAAGCCCGTCGACCGCTCGGCGATGGTCGAGATGCGATCCAGCGGCGTGGTCGGCGCGGCCAGGAACACCGTGTCGACCCCCTGCTCGCGGCAGCGCGCGACGTGCTCGTCGGCCTCCTCGGGCGGCAGGTCGGTCACCAGCACCATGTCCACGCCGTCGAGCGACTCGAGGCGGAGCAGGGGGTTGGCGTAGGTGAACAGCACGATCGGGATGCTCAGCCCCTCGGACTTGAGCTCCCGGGCGATGCGTAGCACGTCGCCCGGGGTGACGCCGCGGTCCAGGGCGCGCTGGGCGGCTCGTTGGTTGACCACCCCGTCGGCGATCGGGTCGGTGAACGGCACGCCCAGCTCGAGCACGTCGGCGCCCTCGGCCTGGAGCATGTGGGCCAGCGCCTTGGTCGCGTCCAGCGAGGGGTCGCCGGCCGTCAGGTAGGGGATGAACGCCTTGGGGCTCACAGCGTCACCCCCTCGATGGCGGCGACCTGGCGCACGTCCTTGTCGCCCCGGCCGGACAGGTTGAGGAGCACCAGCTGGCCCTTCGGCAGGTTCGGCACCTCCCGCATCGCCCAGGCGACGGCGTGGGCCGACTCGAGCGCCGGGATGATCCCCTCCAGCTCGGCCAGCCGGTGGAACGCGGCGAGCGCCTCGTCGTCCGTCGCGGAGGTGAACTCGATGCGGCCTCGTTCGCGCAGCCAGGCGTGCTCCGGGCCGACGGCGGGGTAGTCGAGGCCGGCCGAGACGCTGTGGGTGTGCAGGACCTGCCCCCAGGCGTCCTGGAGCAGGTAGGTGCGGGTGCCGTGGAGCACGCCGGGGCTGCCGCCCTCGAACCGGGCCGCGTGCTTGCCGGTGGAGACGCCGTGGCCGCCCGCCTCGACGCCGACCATGCGGCACGGATCGTCCCGGAACGCGTGGAACAGCCCGATCGCGTTGCTCCCGCCGCCGACGCAGGCGGCGAGCACGTCCGGCAGCCGGCCCGTCGCGCGCTGGATCTGGGCCCGCGCTTCGGTGCCGATGACCGCCTGCAGGTCGCGCACGAGGGTGGGGTAGGGGTGCGGCCCGAGCGCCGAGCCGAGCAGGTAGTAGGTGTCATCGACGTGGGCGACCCAGTCGCGCAGCGCCTCGTTGATGGCGTCCTTGAGCGTGCGGCTGCCCGAGCTGACGGTGCGGACCTCCGCCCCGAGCAGCTGCATGCGGTAGACGTTGAGGGCCTGGCGGGCGGCGTCGACCTCGCCCATGTAGACGATGCAGTCGAGCCCGAGCTTGGCGCAGGCGGTCGCGGTCGCCACGCCGTGCTGGCCGGCGCCGGTCTCCGCGATGATGCGGCGCTTGCCCATGCGCCGGGCGAGCAGCGCCTGGCCGATGGCGTTGTTGAGCTTGTGGGCGCCGGTGTGGTTGAGATCCTCGCGCTTGAGCCAGACCTGCGCTCCGCCGAGCTCGGCGGTCAGCCGGGGGGCGAACGTCGTCGGCGTCGGGCGGCCCGCCCAGTTGCCGAGCAGGCCGAACAGCTCGGCCCGGAACGCCTGGTCGGCGCGGGCGGCGTCCCACGCGTCGCACAACTCCTGGAGGGGGGCGACGAGCGTCTCGGGCACGTAGGCGCCGCCGAACTCGCCGAAGCGCCCCGCTGCGTCGAAGGGTCCACTCATTCGCTGCTCTCCAGGGCGGCCTTGACGAAGGCGTCCACGCGGTCGTGATCCTTGATCCCGGGCGCGGTCTCCAGCTTGCTCGACGCGTCTACCCCCCAGGGTCGCACGCGGTCGACCCGGTCCGCGACGTTGTCGCCCGACAAGCCGCCCGCGAGGACCGTCGGTCCGCGCCGCGCGACCTCGGCCGCGATGGCCGGATCGAGGGCTTCGCCGGTGCCGCCCCGCTGCTTCGGGTGCCAGCGGTCGAGGAGCACCGCCTCGGCGCCCGCCGACCACCAGCGGTCGGCGTCCTCGGCCCGGAAGTCGGGGTGCACCGCCAGCGCCTTCCAGACGGTCAGCCCGGCGTCGACCAGGCTGCGGACGGCGGCGACGTCCTCGTCCCCGTGGAGCTGCACGACGTCGAGCCCCGTCTTGCCGGCGATGCCCCGGACCTCGGCGACGTCCTCGTTCACGAAGACGCCGACGGTGGTCAGGTTGAGCGTGTGGGCCTCACCGCAGAGCACCGCGAGGTCCCGGTGGTCGGTCACCCGGCGCTTGCTCGGCGCCAGCACGAAGCCGAGGTGGGTGGCCCCCGCCTTGGCGGCGGCGTGCACGTCCTCGGCCCGGGTCAGCCCGCAGACCTTCACCCGCAGCTCGGTCGCTTCGACGGGCTCCGGCCCGAACAAGCCCGGCGGCAGCACCAGGCCCGACCCGGCGAGCATCTCCTGCAGCTCCCGGTCCGGCACCGGCGCGGTCCTCGCCCCCATTCGCCCGCGGGCCGCGGGCACGCGGAGCGCCTCCAGGGAGCTTCCGCCGGTGCGGGCGAGTGACTCCCCGACCAGCACGGCGTGGGCTCCGGCCCGACGCATGCGCCGCGCATCGTCCTCGCCGCGGATCCCCGACTCGGCCACCAGCACCACCCCCGGGGGCGCCCGCTCGGCCAGCCGCTCGAAGGTGCCCAGGTCGGTCTTGAACGTCTTCAGGTTGCGGTTGTTGACCCCCAGGACGGGCGCGCCGGCGACCATCGCCAGCTCCAGCTCCTGTTCGTCGTGCACCTCCACGAGCACGCCCAGGTCGTAGGCGCGGGCCTTGCGGACCAGGTCCCCGGTGCGGGGCCCCAGCATCGAGACGATCAGCAGCACCGCGTCCGCCCCCAGCGCCGCCGAGACCGCCAGGTCGAGCTCGTCGTCCAGGAAGTCCTTGCGCAGCACGGGCCCGGCGAACACCTCCCGGCAGCGCGGCAGGAACGCGGGGCGACCGTCGAAGTAGTGCGCGTCGGTCAGGCAGCTGACCCCGGCGGCCCCGCCCTCGGCGTAGACCGACGCCAGCTCGGCCGGGTCGGTCCACGACGCGAACGCCCCGGCGGAGGGGGAGCGTCGCTTCACTTCGGCGATGACGGTGAGCCGCTCGGCGTCGGCCAGGGCGGGCTCCCAGTCCCGGCGATCGGCGGCCTCCCGACCGCCCGCCTTGAGCAGCCGACGGGCGAGCTCGAGGGTCGCCTCGGCGGGCATGAAGCCGACGCCCGGCTGCTCGCGCAGGTGCCCCTTGAGGGCGTCCCGGAGCACGCTCCGCTCCCACCGCTTCCGGCGGCCGATCTCGTTGAGGATGCTCATCGGACGCGGAGGCTAGCGCGTCCCTCGACGCTAGTCGCTCATCACCCGTCGAACGAGCGCCTTGAGCCGAGCGTACTTCTTGAAGACGAGGACCGAGCCGTCGCTGTCGCGGGCGATCTGCTCGGGCACGGTGCCGAACAGGTTGAACGACCAGAAGCTCGGCCCGGCGGCGCCGACCACGATCGCGTCGTGGTCGGCCGACGCCTCGATGATCGCGCCGGTGACCGAGCGATCCTCGAGGACCCGGGTCTGCACGTCCGCGCCGGCGTCCGCCTCGACGATCTTCGCGGCCTCCGCGGCCAGGCGCTGGGCCTGGACGCCGAGGGCGTCCTCCGGCGCGTCGGGGGGCACCACAGTGCACAGGGTCAGCCGCCCCCCGTCCCGGGCGAGGTCGGCCGCGAAGCTGGTCGCGTGGGCCGCGTGCTCGCCGCCGGCGGACGGCAGCAGGAGGTTCCGCAGGGGCGCGTCGGTGACCAGCTTGGCCAGCAGGATGTCCGCCCGGGCGTTCTCGACGACCTTGTCCACCGTCTCCCCCAGGATCCGCCGGGCCGTGGACGTGTAGCCCTTCCAACCGAGCACCACGAGGTTGCAGCGGTGGGTCCGCGACGTCTCCAGGATCGCGCGGCCGACCTCGTGCCCCAGCCGCACCACGGAGCGAGCGGCGACGCCCTGCTCCCGGGCGAACCGCCGGGCCTGCTCGAGCAGCACCCGCTCCTGCTCGACCTGGTCCTCCTCCCACGCCGGGGGGACCTGCTCGGGGACGACGACCACCCGGAGCACCACGATCTCGCCGTCCCGGGGGGCCGCGATGGTGGTGGCGAGGCGCATGAGGGGTTCGATCGTGCTCGGGTTGGCGATCGGCACGAGCACCCGGAACCGGGCCTCCTCGGCGCTCAGCGGGGCGCGCTCCAGGGCGACCTTGCTGGGCGCCCCGGGGAGGCCCGCCTCCTCCATCCGCGTGCCCTTCCAGGCGATGAACCCGACGAAGCCGAGGAGCAGCGCGGACGTCGCCATCACCATCGGCACGACGCTCGGGATCTGGGTGAGCAGGTAGATGTTGGCGAGGATGCCGAGCACCGGGAGCAGCGGCACCAGGGGCACCCGGAACGGCCGCTCCATGTCGGGGTACCTGCGCCGGTGTCCGATGAGCGCCGCGTTGACGAGGATCAGCGCGACCAGCAGGACGCAGTTGGCGAAGTGGGCGAGCTCCTCCAGCGGGAGGATCAGGGCGAAGGTGCCGATGGCGCCGCCGACCAGCAGGAGCGCCACCACCGGCGTCCGGGAGACCGGGTTGATCGAGCCGAACTCCCGCGGCAGGTGGCCGAGCTGGGCCATCGCCAGCGTCACCCGCGACCCGGCCATGATCGACGCGTTGCTCGCCGAGATCATCGAGAAGATGGCCCCCGCCACGATGACCATGCCACCGATGGGGCCCAGGAAGTCCTTGGCCGCGCTGCCCATCGAGGCCTCGGTGTACTCGGTGAGGTCCGCCGCGACGACGACCAGCACGACGAGCGCGTACAGCACCGTCACGATCCCCATCGACAGGAAGATCGCCCTCGGGATCGTCTTCGTCGGGTTGCGCACCTCGCCCGCCGACGCGGCGATGGCCGAGAAGCCGAAGAAGGTGATGAACACCAGCGCCGCGGTGCTGCCGATCATCATGAAGTCGGTGCTGAACTTCTCGACGACCAGCTCGGTGGAGACTCGGGGCAGGCCGCCGAGGCAGAACCACATCAGCAGCACGACCTTGGCGATCGTGACGACCACCTGGAACGAGCCGCTCTCCTTGGTGCCCTTGATGTTCAGGAGGACGAGGGCGGCGAGCGCGGCGAGCCCGCTCGCCTGCTCCAGCGGCGCGTGCCAGATGAACTCGTTGAAGTAGCTGGAGAGGCTGGCGACGTAGAACCCGCACGACGCGGTGTAGCCGAGGACCAGGCACCAGCCGACCAGGTAGGCGACCGGCGGCGCGAAGGTCTTGCGCGCGTACAGGTAGCCCTCCCCCGACTGGGGGTAGATCGACGTGAACTCGCAGTAGGTGAGCGCCGTGAACAGGGCGACGAACGCGGCGAGCAGGAACGCCACGATGGCGGCGCTGCCGACATAGCCGACGGCCAGCCCCGACAGGGTGAAGATGCCCGCGGCGATCATCGTGCCGACGCCGATCGACAGCGCCGTCACCAGCCCCAGATCGCGCGACAGCTCGGTCTCGATGGTCGGGTCGGCGGCGACCGGGAGGGGGAGGGGTTGCGACACGCGGTGGCACCGATATCAACGACCGCGGCAACGGACAACCCGACGCGCGGGCACTGGACGGCGCGGCCCCCGTTGTGGTGGGCTGATCGGCGATGCAGCCGACGCGTTCGTGGACCGAGCCCGCCGTCCAGGGCATGGTCGACGTCTTCTTGAAGGGGTATGCCCCCTCCTGCCCCCTGTGCGTCGAGGACGTGCGGGTGCAGGAGCGGAGCCACGCCGCCGGCGGCCGTCAGCTCGTCCTGGAGTGCTCGGCCTGCGCCCAGACCCGGGAGGTCACCCTCGGCCGGTCCCGGGGCCCCCGCAACTGGAGCACCGAGGCGCGGGACGCCATCCTCGTCAGCTTCGCTCGCGACGGCGAGGCGGGCTGCCCGATCGACGGCACCCGGCTGGATGTGCGGCGGCCTCCCGGTCCGACCCCACCCGCCGGAGGCGTGCGCCGTCGGTTCGAGTGCCCGCTGTGCCGCCGCCGCATGGTCGACGTCCAGCGCACCGCGACCATCGACTCACCGCTGTTCCACAACCGGTACGAGATCGTGCGGAACCTGGGGGCAGGCGGCTTCGCGATGGTCGACCTGGTGCGCGAGCGTCGGACCGGGCGGCGGTTCGCGGCCAAGACGATCCTCAAGGACCACCTCAAGCAGCCCGACGTCGGGCAGCGGCTGAAGCTGGAGGCGGGCCTGTACAAGGCCATCGACCACCCCCACGTGGTCTCCCTCGTCGAGACGTTCTGGGACGAGGACCGGCGCGAGTACGTGCTGGTGATGGAGTACCTGGACGGCGGATGCCTCACCGACGCGATCAACGACGCCGGAGTCGCCGACGTCGATCTCGTCGAGTACGTCGCGGGGGTCGCCGAGGGGCTGGTCGCGCTGCACGACAACGGGGTCGTGCACCGGGACCTCAAGCCGGACAACGTCCTGCTCGACCGCCGCCGCCGTGTCGCGAAGATCGGTGACCTCGGGCTGGCCGCGCTCATCGGCTACGACGTCGCCTCCGTCGCTGACGAAGGCCGGGTCGGCACCCGCAGCTACGCCGCGCCCGAGCAGCGGGGCGGCCCCGGGGAGGTCGGCCCGCGCGCCGACCTGTGGGCGCTCGCGCTCATCATCTGGGAGGTCGCGACCCGCGAGAGTCCCCACCCCGAGGCGCCCGACCTGGGCCGCTTCCCGCCGTTCTTCCGAGAGCTGCTGGGGCGCGCGCTTCAGCCGCACCCGGCCCGGCGCATCACGAGCGCCCGGGAGCTGGTGTCCGGCCTGCGCCGGCTGCACCGCTGGTAGCGGTCAGGGCGCCGGAGGGGTCTCTTGCCCCCGGAGGGAGGCGCGACGCTAAAACGGCCCCTCATGATCATGAGGCCCCGGGAGCGGGGAGGATGGAGGGCCGAGGTCAAGGACCGAAGAGGGAGCGGGGCTTGCCCCCCGTGACCGATGAGGGACGCAGGAATCGGGTCTCCAGACCCGCGCGGAGGGCCTCAGTAGTGTGAGGGGCCGTTTAGTCCTCCTTGCAGAGGTCGGCGTCGCCGTCGGACGCGTGGCCGTTGCCGTAGCCGCAGACCACGGGATCCGGATAGAAACGCCGGATCTCCCGGATCCGGAGAAAAAAACTATGGTCGAAATTACCTAAGCATTTCAGTCCTTTACGAGATGTGTGGACAGCGATAGGTTCGCTACTGCCCCGAGTCCCGAGCGCCCAATGAAGGGCGACCGGAGGCCGGGCCGGAGAGCCTCATGTCGCCCCTTGCCAACATGCGACGTCGGGCCGCGGCTGTCCCCGCGGTCCTCTCGATCCTCCTGCTGGTCCCGACAGCGCTCGCGGACGACTCCCGCGACCTCATGGCGGGCCAACACACCGACATCGGCGAGGTGTTCGTCTGCGACGACGGCAGCGACCTGTTCGTCACCTACGACGCGTCCGGGGGCGCCTTCCTGAGCACGACCCACCTGTACGTGTCGCTGGACGAGCCGAAGAAGCACGCTCCGGGCCGCTTCCCGTACAAGAACGAGGGGATCTGGACCGAGGTCGACGAGTACTCGCTGTCCCTGTCCGACCTCGACGCGCTCGCCGGCGACACGCTCTACGTCGCCGCGCACGCGGACACCCAGCTGATCGTCGGCTACGAGGATCCGCTGCTCGAGGAGCTGGACTGGGACATCCCCGACACGGTGACGATCAACTCGCAGCACCGGGGCGGTGACACCTACTGGGAGACGACGGTCAGCGGCGGCGGTCCGCTGGACGGAACCTACGACGCCTGGTGCGTGGACACGGACCGGACGATGTCGTCGGGCACGAACTACACCGCGGCCGTGCTCTCGAGCTACGAGGCGGCGGCGGCGGGCTACGTCGAGCAGCCCGAAGACCTGGACCGGGTCAACTGGATCATCAACCAGGACTTCATCGGCCAGGCCTCCCCGACGTGCTCCGGCAACTACACCTACGGCGACGTGCAGCGCTCCATCTGGACGCTCATCGAGGATGGCCTGAGCACCGCGGGCCTGGGCTCCTGGTCGGCGTGCCGGGTCGCCGAGATCCTGGCCGCGGCGGAGGCCTACGGCGAGGGCTTCGAGCCCGGCTGCATGCAGCAGATGGCCGTGATGCTCGTGCCGCTCAACGCAGCGGGCGACCCGCGCGCTCAGATCATCGTGGCCCAGGTCCTGGTGATCGAGGTCGACCTGGAGTGCACCCCGATCCTCGGTGGCGAGGAGACGGCGTGGGCCAACGGCGAGCTGTCGTTCAAGCGGAGCTGGGCCAGCTACTTCGAGTACGAAGTCGGCTCGGCCTCCTGCGACTGAGTCAGCGAGCTCGGGCGGCCGCCAGCGGCGGTCGCCCGGGTCGGCCCCTCGTCCAAACGGCCCCTCACAATACTGAGGCCCTCCGCGCGGGTCTGGAGACCCGATCTCTGCGTCCCTCATCGGTCACGGGGGGCAGGCCCCGCTCCCTTTTCGGTCCTTGACCTCGGTCCTCCAGGCCTCCCCGCTCCTGGGGCCTCATAATCATGAGGGTCCGTTTAGAAGAAGCCCGCTTCCCCGAGCAGCAACACCCCGGCGGCCAGGGCAGAGGTGGCGAGAGCGAGATAGAAGACGGGGTGGAGGTCTGATCCGCGCATGTGTCGTGGATAACGCCGGACCAGTGTCCGGTGGTGAAAGTTCTCCGCCCACCAGCCTCTCGGCGTTGTCCCCATGAAGGTGGCTGCGTTCAAGGGGTAGACTGGGTGAGTGAGCAAAAGACCACAGGTGTCCGACTCCGAGCCATCGGACGACGCGCTCTTTGCGGCCTGGCAGGGTGGCGACGAGGGGGCGTTCGACCGCCTCGTCCAGCGACACGGACCGGCCGTCCACTCCTACCTGCGCATGGTCCTGGCGGATCCGGAGCTGGCGGCCGACGCCTGGTCGGAGACCTTCCTTCGAGTCGTGCGCGCGGCGGACCGCTACGTGCCGCGGGACCAGTTCCGGGCCTGGCTGCTGACCATCGCCCGGCGGTGCGCCCAGGACCGCCGCCGCACCACGCGCCGCGTGCTGCGGCTGGCGATCAAGCTGTTCGAGCGAGACGTCGCTCCGCCCCCGCCGCCGAGGCCGGACCTCGCGGCGATCGCGAGCGCGGAGGAGCGGCGGGTCCGCGCCGCCCTGATGCGTCTGTCGGAGAGTCACCGGACCATCGTGCTGCTGACGTATCAGCAGGACCTCAACTCCGAGGAGGTCGCGCAGATCGTCGGGCTGACTGCACAGCAGGTCCGCAGCCGACTGACGTATGCGCGCCGGCTGCTGCGCGCGGAGCTGGAGTCGGACGATGACTGACGATCGTCTCCAGGCCCTGCTCCGGGAAGCGCCGCCCGGCAACCCGGCCGACGGTGCGACGCTCCTGGCGCGCGCTCGGGAGCGCCGTCGAGCCGTTCGCCGCGCCTCCGCGGCGGGGGGCGGCGTCCTGGCGCTGCTGGTCCTCGGGCTGAGCTTCACCGTGCTCCGACCGTCCCCCGTCGACCCGGCGACGCTGGCGCCCCGAGGGGTCCAGGTCCCGCCGGTCCACCTGGGGTTGTCGTGGCTCGTCGAGGACGCCGAGCTGCGCCGCGCCCGACCCGACGAGGTCGGTTCGGACCAGCGGGTGCTGTTCCACGCGTCGGTCGACCGGCCGGGCTACCTGTGCCTGGCGGAGCTGGACGCCGAGCTTCGGTGGCAGCGGGTCCTGCCGCCTCCGACGGACAGCTGGAGGGTCGAGCCAGGCAGCCACTTCTACGCCCCGGGCGGCGACGTGCAGTCCTTCCGCACCGACGGCCCCCCCGGCTCCCACGCCTACCGCCTGGCCTTCCACCCGACGAATCCGGGCTGCGAAGGGGCAGAGCAGCACGTGGACGCGGAGATCACTTGGTTGCCGTGAGGCTGGTCCCCACCCTGGCGGTCGCGTGTCTGCTCGCCGCCTGCGCGACCCCGTCCGCGTCGCTTCAGCCCCGTGGCCTGCAGTCGTCCGGCACCACCCTGGACGAGCTGTCGGCGGCGCTGCAGCCGCGACGGGTCGCCGTGCTGATCGGGGTCGACGAGTACGTCCACCCGCTCTTCACGGACCTGCAGTTCGCCGGATCCGACGCCCGCTCGGTGGCCGCGCTGTTGGAGGACGAGCAGCTCGGCGGGTTCGATCGCGTGCTCCTGCTCGACGCTCCCGATCGCACGAACCGGGACGACATCCTCCGGGAGCTCCGCTCCGTCCGCCAGGACGTGCTCCGCCAGGACATCTTCGTCCTCTACTTCAGCGGACACGGCACCCTGGCGGAGAGCCCGGCGGGGGACGGGCAGCTGTACCTGCTGCCCCGGGACGCGGACCCCGCCGACCTGGAGCACAGCGCGCTGCGGCTGAGCGCGCTGCGCGAGTTCATGGGGGACCTGCCCAGCGAGCGCAAGACGCTGATCGTCGACGCCTGCTTCCACGGTGACGGCAAGTCGGTCATCGACCCCGACCTCGCGACGCGCGCCCAGGAGCTCGCCGCGGCGTCCCGCCAGTCGTCGGTGCGGGGGCTGGGGGCCGGGGAGGCCCACCTCTTCGCGTCGACCCTGGGCCTGCCCGCGTTCGAGGACGAGCGACTCGGGCGCGGCGTCTACACCCACTACCTGCTGCAGGCGATGACCTGGGCGCGCACCGACGCGGACCTGGACGCCGACGGCCTGCTCACGGTCTGGGAGGCCCACGATTACGCCCGGGCGAGGGCGATCGAGCACACCAACGGGGCCCAGGTGCCCGAGGCCTCCCTGCGGGTGGTGGGCGCCAACGACCTCGTCCTGGTCGGCGACCCCGGCGCCCGGCGGGCCGTCGACCGCGCCCTGGTGTTCGACTACGGCGAGTCGCTGGACGGCGCCACCCTGGTGATCGACGGCCGCGCCAAGGGCGTCTTCCCGGGCACGGTGGCGGTCGACCCGGGGCGGCACCATGTCGAGGTCCGCAAGGCCGACGGCTCCCTGCACGTCGACGGCTACGCCACTTTCGAGGCGGGCCGCACCCTGCGGGCGGGCGACCTTCGGGTCCAGGTCCGCGAGGACCGGGCGATGGCCGGTGTTCGGGCCGGCGTCGGGGGCGGTCCGGCCGGCAGCTGGGGCCATGTGTTCGGCTCGAACCACGCCGCGGTGGAGCTGTGGGGCGGCCTGCGCGTCGCCCGCGGTAAGGGCCGGGGGCTCCTCCTGGGGGGCACCGCCGGGCTCGGCTTCAGCCCCGCGCGGCTCGTCGGGGGTGCGGAGATCCGATCGACTCGGCCCCTGGTGTGGTTCGCCACCGACGCCGGCTGGGGCACGGATCTGCGCCGCCTCCGCCTCCGGTTCGCGTGGCAGCTCCGACTGACGGTGGTGCCGGTCGCGAAGCTGGACGGCGCGGACCACGAGCCACGCGCGGGCGAGGCGGGCTGGGTGTTCGGTAGCATGGGGCCGATGCTCCACGTCGGCTTGATCCTCGACCGCCGCACCTCGCTCGTCGCGGCGGCGACGCTGCAGGGAGCTCCGCTGGACCTCGACGGAACGGGTCGGACTCGCCTGCACCCCTTCGGCATCGTCACAGCGGGGCTCGAGCTCGGCTTCTGACGTGCGGGCGACGGCCACCGGGCTCGGCCTCGCCTCGCTCCTCCTCGCCGCCACGGCGCACGGCGGGGTGGGGGACTACGCCGTCTCGACCAGCGACGACGTCGACGGGCCGGTCTTCTCGTGGGACGCGACCACCGCGGCGGTGAATCCGCCGACCGGGGGCGCGACCGAGATCCCGATCCAGTTCGAGTTCTGCTTCTACGGCCTCGTCCGGGAGACCCTCCAGGTCGGCGACGACGGCGTCATGACGTTCACCGGGCCGTACCCCGGCGGCGTCAACACCTGCCCATCGGACCTGGCCTCCCCGGCGATCCTGCCCTGGTGGGACGCCTGGGACTCCCAGGTGGGCGAGGTCCGAAGGTCGGTGCACGGCTCCTCGCCCGACCGCCGGCTGGTGATCTCCTACAGCGACGTTGCCCACGCGGTCACCGAGGGGGTGGGCTCCTTCCAGGTGAAGCTGTTCGAGGCCGACCACGCGATCGAGCTGCACTACCTGGACGCGGACGTCGGCGGGGACGCGGCCTGGGGCGCCACGGGGACCGTCGGGTTGGCCGACGGGGCCGGCGGCGGGCTCCGGTTCGGCTGTGACGAGGCGGTCCTGGAGCACGCGTTCGTGGTGCGCTTGCAGCCCCCCGAGTGGCCCGAGTGCCTGCCCGCCGGGGATGACGACGACAGCGGGGCCGACGACGACGACTCGGCGGACGACGACGAC
>CAYQEG010000088.1:0-30429 GCA_964416435.1 uncultured Rickettsiales bacterium | reverse complement strand
CGACGACGACGCCTGCGACGACGGGGACGACGACGACGCCGGCGACGACGACGACGACGACGACGATGACTCGGCGTCCGATGACGACGACGACGATGACTCGGCGACGGGCGACGACGACGACTCCGCGCCGGACGACTCGACGGGCGACGACGACGACTCGGCCCCGGACGACTCGACGGGTGACGACGACGACTCGGCCCCGGACGACTCGACGGGTGACGACGACGACTCGGCCTCCGACGACTCGACGGGTGACGACGACGACTCGGCGGCCGCGGCGGGGGTGTGGCCCGGCGACCTGAGCATCAGCACCGACGGCGACACCGATCCGATCTGCCCCGACTTCCCGGTCATCGGCGGCTCCATGACCGTCGAGGGGGAGGTGACGACCCTGGTCGAGCTGGACTGCGTCGAGGAGATCCAGGGGACCCTGACCGTGCACGGGACAGAGCTGATCTCCATCGGCCTCGGCGGCCTCCGCACCGTGGGCGGCGAGCTGCAGGTGGAGCAGAACAGTCAGCTGAGCGAGCTCGACCTGGACGCGCTGCAGACGGTCGCGAGCATCGAGGTGTCGGAGAACGTGATCGTCTCCTTCAACCTGCCCAGCCTCACGTCGGTCGGCACCATCGTCATCGACGAGGAGCCGTTCATGACGGAGCTGCACTCCCTCGGCTCGGTGGGCGTGATCAACGGCGGGCTGTGGCTCGGTGACGTCGGCACCGGCCCGAACGACGGCAACCTGCCGTCCCTGTTCCTGTTGACCGGGCTGAGCCAGGTCCAGGAGGTCCAGGGGCCCGTGGTCATCGCGGGCGCCGGGCAATGGCAGAACCCGAGCGACCTGTCGGGCCTGGTGCTCATCGACGGCGACCTCGTGCTGAGCGCCAACCCGAGCCTCAGCACGCTGTCCGGCTTCGGGGCGCTGCAGTCACTGACCTGGAACCTGGAGATCGTGAACAACGCCTCGCTGACCGACGTCGGCGCGCTCACGGGGCTCGGCGCGGTCGGCGGCGACGCGACGATCAGCGGGAACGCCTCGCTCACGGCGGACGCCGCCGCGTTCCTGGAGAGCCACCTGCAGGGGGTCGTCGCGGGCTCGATCGACGTGTCGAACAACGGCCCCTGATTCGAGGGCCTACTCCTTCGTGCCGAACACGTAGAAGTAGCGGGTCACCTCCACCCCGTCGGCGGTGACGACCTCCACCCGGACGGCGTTGGGGCCGACCTCGAGCAGCGCCGGCGCTTCGACGCTCAGCTCCTTCTCGCCGGCCAGCTCGCGGCTGAACACCTGGTCGGTGCCGACCCGCACCTCGACCGAAGCCAGCCCCGCCTTCGCGCGCACCTTGCCCCGGGTCACGAACCCGACCCCCGCCCGCGCCGGGGGGGCCGACGGCGAGCTGTGGGGGGCGCTCATCTCGATGGTCGGCGGCGCCAGCCAGCCGGTCTGCAGGGCGCTGGCCGTCGGGAGCTCCACCGCCGCCACGGTCGCCGTCGCGGTGCGGCTGTCGCGGGCCCGCAGCCGGATGGGCACGCGGGCGACCGACGGGTCCCGGACCCGCAGGCGGAGCTCCACCTCGGCCGACTCGCCGGGCTTCAGCTCTTCGATCTCGGTGAACCGCTCGACCCGCTCCACGCCCTCGAGCTTCGGCTCGCCGAAGTGCACGCGGATGCCCTCGGCCAGCCCCTCGCCGTCGTTGCGGACCTTGATGGTGGCGAGCATCTCGATGCTGCCGTCGGCCTGGGGGGCGACCGCGGTGCGGACCTGCATCGACAGGTTCGGGAGGTCCGCGCCGCGGGTCTCCGCGACGCCGTCGAACGGGCCGCCCAGCGGCCCGCTGTCGTCCACCAGGTAGAGCCGCCAGTCGTCGAGGCGGGTGCGGTACCGCGTCGACACGGCGACCGGGATGCTCCAGCCGCGCTCCTCGCCCGGCTGGAGGTCGCCGATCAGGAACGACGCCTCGTCGAGGATCGAGCCCGATGACTCCACCAGCCCGCGCAGGTGGTGCAGCGGCTCGTCCCCCCGGTTGCGCACGACCAGCCGGGCCGACGTCTCCTCGCCCGCGACGAAGCGCTCGGGCAGGTGCAGGGTCGCCTCCACCCCCGCCGGCGCGTCCTGGAGCAGCCGCGCCTGCACCGCGTCCTCCGTGGCCGGGGCGCGGTCCATCCAGCCGGGGGGCTCGGGCCGCCAGGCCATGCTCGCGGCGCTGGCCGCCTCCTGCATGCGGTCGCCCTGGGCCTCGCGCCACTCCTGCACGATCGGGGCCGCGAGGGCGAGCAGCGCGTTGCGGGTGTCGTCCGGGCCGGCGCGGGTCAGCACCTCCCACGCGATGCGCAGCTCGACGTCGTTGAACATCGGCTCGCCGGCGTCGCCGGGCAGGGTGTCGTTCCAGCCCGGCGGCGCGGGGGTCGGCTCCTCGGCCGCCTCCGCTTCGTCCTCGTCGGGGTCCGCGTGGGGATCGTCCGTCGGGGCCGGGTTGTGGTCGCCGAGGCCCGCGCCCGGTCCCCAGCCGTCGTAGACCCGGGGGTACCAGAGCCGGAGCACCGGCTCGGCGTTGACGCCCGTGGTGAGCGGCTCGCGCCCGCCGCCGGGGTTGCGCCGGCTGTCGAGCCCGCCGTTGCCCTGGGCGTGGCCGGACAGCGACGCCGGCTCCCGGATCTGCTCGGGCAGCGTCGGCTCGGCGGGGGACAGCCAGATGGCGCCGGTCATGATGTCCGGCGTCACCCCCACCGAGTTGATGAACGAGTCCCCGGGGAGCAGGTAGCGGGCCACGGTGAGCTTCAGCGAGACCGGCTCGGCCCCCTTGCGCAGCGGGTAGACCTTCTGGACCGTGCCCTTGCCGAACGTCTGGCTGCCGATGGTCACCGAGCGGCCGAGGTACTTGAGCCCGCCGGCCACGATCTCCGAGCCGGAGGCGGTGCGGTTGTCGACGAGGACGGCGACCGGGCCGGTCCAGCGCATGTACCGGGCGTCGGCGTCGATGCGGGGGGTCAGCCGCTCGACGGGGCCGCCGGTGCGGCCCTCGGTGCGGACCAGCGTGCCCTCGTCGACGAAGTGGTTGACGATGCGCGCGGCCTGCCGCATCGACCCGCCGGTGTTGCCGCGCAGGTCGATCACCAGCCCCCTCAGATCGGGATCCTGCTCCTGCAGGCGGGTGAGGTGGGTCGCGAACTCCTGGCTCGTCTTCTGGGAGAAGTGGTCGATCGTGATGACGCCGACGCCGCCGGACAGCAGCTCGGACTCGACCGACGGCACGAGCACCTTCTCCCGCTTGATGACGAAGATGCGGCGCCCCTCCTCGCCGGGCCGCTCGACGGTCAGCACCACCGGCACGCCCTCGGGGCCCCGGATCCGGTCGACCGCGTCGTCCACCGTCAGGGCGGCGGTGGGGTGGCCGTCGATGTGGGTGACGACGTCCCCTGCCTTCAGGCCGGCCCGACCGGCCGGGGCGTCGTCGAACGGCTCGATGATCTTGAGCAGCCCGGCCCGCCGGCCGACCCGGGCGCCCACGCCGACGAGGGTGCCCTTGAAGCGGGTGTTGAACTCGTCCAGGCCGTCGCCGACGATCAGCCGCGAGTGGCGGTCGACGGTGCGGAGCATCCCGTTGAGCGCCTCGACCTCCAGGTCGTCCAGGTCGATGTCCTCGTCGTCGGCCAGCGCCGCGGCCACGAAGTCGACCCCCTGGAGCACCCGGACGCGGGCGTCGTCCAGCGTGACGAGGTCGTCGATCCGGAGCGTCAGGGTGCTCCCCCGCGCCGACAACGTCAGCTCCCCGGGGGTGGGCTCCAGGACGAGCACCGCGGGGCTCGCCCGCTCCAGCCGCTGCAGCCCGGCCGCCCCCAGGGGGGCGGGGTCGATGGCCTCGGGGTGCAGGTAGAGCCGCTCGATCTTCGGGACCGCGAGGTCGATCAGCCGGGCGCGATCGTCCTGGGCGGCGGCCGCGCCGGGGAGGCTCAGGAGGAGCGCGGCGAGGCAAGGGAGGAGGACACGCATGAGCGGCGGAGGATACCAGCGGGGCGGACGCATCATCGGGCTGCTACCCTCCGCCGCTGTGCATCCCGACAACGTCAAGGCCCTGCTCGAAGCGGTCGCGTCCGGCGCCACGTCTCCGGACGAGGCGATGGGTCGGTTGGCCGACCTGCCGTTCGAGGACCACGGCTTCGCGCGCATCGACAACCACCGCGCCTTGCGGCTGGGCATGCCGGAGGTCATATACGGAGCCGGCAAGTCCACGGACCAGGTGATCAGCATCGCTCGGGCCCTCCGCAACCAGGGTCAGCAGGCGCTCGTCACCCGCGCGAGCGGGTCGATGGCGGCCGCCGCCCTGGGCGAGTTCGGCACCGCGGCCCGCTGGCACGAGCAGGCGCGATGCCTGGTGGTCGGACCGGACAAGCCGCGCAAGAAGAAGAAGGAGCCCGCCGGTCACATCCTGATCTGCACCGCAGGCACCTCGGACATTCCCGTCGCCGAGGAAGCAAGGGTGACCGCGGAGACCTTCGGCAACCGCGTCACCGCCCTGCATGACGTCGGCGTCGCCGGGATCCACCGGGTGATGTCGGAGCGGAAGCTGCTCATGAGCGCGCGCGTCGTGATCGTCGTCGCCGGCATGGAGGGCGCCCTGGCGTCCGTCGTCGGGGGCCTCGTGCCCCGGCCGGTCATCGCAGTGCCGACGTCCGTCGGCTACGGCGCGTCCTTCGGGGGGCTCGCGGCGCTGCTCGCGATGCTCAACTCGTGCGCCTCGGGCGTCACCGTCGTCAACATCGACAACGGCTTCGGGGCCGCCTACGCCGCGACCCGGATGAACCGGCTCGACGAGCTGGTGTAGGTCGGGCGGACCCTCGTCGATGCACGCGCACCTCGACTGCTACAGCGGGATCAGCGGGGACATGTTCCTCGGCGCCCTGGTCGACGCGGGCCTCAAGATCGAGGACCTGGAGCGGCCGCTGCAGACCCTGGGGGTGACCGGCTGGCGGCTGCGCAAGGACAGCAAGCGCGATCCCCGGGTCGGCGGGACCAAGGTCAACGTCGTGGTCAGCCCGCGCACCGAGCAGCCCCACCGCCACCTGCCCGACATCCTGGAGATCCTCGCGTCGGCCGACGCCGTGCCCGACGAGGTCCGGGCGACCGCGGCCGAGGTGTTCGAGGTGCTCGCCGACGCCGAGGCGGAGGTCCACGGGACCACCCGCGACCACGTGCACTTCCACGAGGTCGGCGCCGTCGACGCGATCGTCGACGTGCTCGGCACGGTCCTGGGCCTGCACCTGCTCGGGGTGGACAGCGTCAGCTGCGCGCCGCTCCCCCTGGGCTCCGGCACGGTCGTCTGCGAGCACGGCGAGGTGCCGGTGCCGGCCCCCGCGACGGCGCTGCTGATGCGCGGCCTGCCGACGGTGCCGGGAGAGGGCGACCACCCGACGGGCGAGCTGGTGACCCCCACCGGGGCGGCCCTCGTGCGGGTGCTCTGCACCCGGTTCGGCACCCCGCCCGCGATGGCGCTGCAGCGCGTCGCCTACGGGCTCGGCACCCGCGACCGGGGGCGCATCCCCAACGCGCTGCGGCTGCTCCTGGGTCGCACGACGGGGGCGGAGGACCAGGCCGTGGACGTGCTGTCGACGACCATCGACGACCTCGACTCCCGCCTGTTCGGGCCGCTGTCCGACCGGCTGTTCGGCGACGGCGCGCTCGACGTCACGCTCGACCCGGTCTACGGCAAGAAGGGCCGCCCGACGGTCGAGGTGACCGTGATCTCCCCGCCGGACCGGGAGACCCGCCGGCGCCTCGCCGACCGCCTGTTCAGCGAGACCACGACCCTGGGGGTGCGCTGGCACCGCGAGCAGCGGATCACGCTGCACCGTCGGTTCAGCACGGTGCAGACCCCGTTCGGGCCGATCACGGTGAAGGAGGGGCTGATGGACGGCCGCGCCATCACCCGTCAGCCCGAGTTCGATTCCTGCCTCGCCGCCGCCGACGCTCACGGAGTGGCGGTGCGCGTGGTGATGGACGCCGCCCGGGACGCCGTCAGCGACGAGGCGCCCGAGGCGACAAGCACCCTCGAACCGGATTCCGAATAGAATCGGCCGACCGCCGTCCACAGGGTGGACCCCCCAACGGAGTGCTCATGCGCCGTACGCTGATCCTGCTGGCCACCGCCGCCTCGCTGCTGCTGGCCGTCCCTGCCCTGACCGACGATCTGACCGCCGCGCAGATCATCGAGAAGAGCGCCGAGAACCGGAACGTCCGGAACTCGGTGCAGACGATGATCCTGCGCATCTACGGCAAGTCCGGGAGCTTCCGCGAGCGGAAGATCGAGTCGAAGATCAAGGAAGGCGAGGACGGGCGCGCCCGCTCCTACGTGCGCTTCCTGGAGCCCGAGGACGTCGAAGGCGTGCAGTTCCTGACCATCCAGAACCCCGCCGGGGAGGATGACCAGTGGCTGTTCATGCCGGCCGGCGGAGGGATGCTCACCCGCATCTCGGGCAGCAGCAAGAAGGGCTCGTTCATGGGCACCGACTTCCGGTTCGAGGACCTGGAGGTCGGTTCGGCGGAGGACGGCACCCACGAGCTGCTCGGTGAGGAGACCATCGAGGTCGCCGGCGAGTCGTTCGTCTGCTTCAAGATCTCGACGGTGCCCAACGAGAGCCTGGGCTCCAGCTACACGAAGATCGTGACGTGGGTGAGCAAGGACGACTTCGTGCCCCGGAAGGTCGAGTTCTACGACAAGAAGGGCGAGCTCGAGAAGCGCATGACGCTCCAGGGCGTCAAGAAGGACGGCGACAACGTCATCCCGACGCTCACCGTGATGGAGAACCTCAAGCGCGGGACCAAGACGGAGGTGATCGTCGAGGACTACCGCACCAACGTCGACCCTTCGGAGCTGCCCGACGAGATCTTCACGCCCGACTACCTTCAGTCGGAGGGCTGACCGCCCCGAGCTGAGGCACCTCTATGTAGCGGTCGTCCTGTTCGGGCTGCTGCTGCCGACCCTCGCCTCGGGCGCGCCCTGGGAGCTCAAGAAGAAGCCGAAAGGGCTGACGTTCGGGGGGCGGGTGTTCACCTCGTTCGCGCCCGACCTCGTGATGCGGGGCCCCTACGAGGACCGCTTCCAGTGGCGCTCCGGCGTCGACTTCCGGGTCAAGTACAAGTTCGCCGACAACGCGCGCTTCGCCATCGGTAGCAAGCTGCGGTACCAGCTGCGGCACGGCGATCGCACCGAGTACGACGTCACCATCGACCTGGGCGAGACGTACCTGCACTTCCGCAAGGGCAAGTTCAGCGCCCGCATCGGCCGATTCCTGCACGCGTGGGGGCGCAACACCCTGATCTCGCCGATCAACGTGCTCAACCCGATCGACTACACGGTCGCGTTCGACCCCGGGGGAGCCGAGGAGGCGCGCATCCCGGTGCTCGCGGTGCGGCTCAACCTGGGGCTGTACCCGATCTCGCTGGAGGCGATCTGGATCCCGTTGTTCCAGCCGGCCCGGATCCCGTTCTACGGGCGGGACTTCGCGGTGTTCCGGCCGGGGCTGCTGGAGGAGATGCTCCCGGGGATGATGCCGGGCACGGGTTCGGGGCTGGTCGACGACGAGCTGCGGCGGGTCGCGGATCGCCTGGTCGACGAGCTGGTCGGGATGGACCCCTACATGCGCGACGGCCTGCAGAGCAACATGCTGCCGGGGCTGCCGAACCGGACGATCTTCAACAGCGACATCGGCTTCCGGTTCGGGGCGAGCGCGAGCCCGGTCGACCTGGACGTGGTGCTGCTCTACCACCTGATCGATCAGCCCGAGGTGCACCTGCACGACGGCATCCGGGGGCCCCTGCTGGACGGTCGGCTCCCGACGAGCGCGGAGCTGACCCAGCTGAGCAACCCCGGCGAACAGATCATCTCGGCCTCGTATCCGCGCTCGCTGATGGTCGGGGGCGACCTGTCGATCGCCGGCGGCGGCATCGTATTCACCGCCGAGGGGGCCTTCGAGAGCACCCGGGTTCTGTACACGCGCCAGCTGGAGCCGTACCGCTCGCCGGCCGTGAAGTGGGCCGCGAGCCTGCGCTACAACTTCGGGACGGTGTTTGCGTTCGCGCTCGAGTTCGGGCACGACGTCATCATTCGTCCGCGCGAAGACACCTTCTACGTGCGGCCCCACGAGCTCCAGACGGCGTTCGTGGGTACGGTCCGGCTCTTCCGGGATCGTCTGCAGCTGACCCTGTCGGCCAGCTACGCGATCTTCCCGCAGGACCTCTACCTGCACCCGCAGGTGGTCCTGGAGCTCGACGATCACGTGGTCGCCAAGTTCGGCGTCCAGATCTTCGAGGGGTTCCGGCCGGACATCGAGCCGACCATCGACTCGTTCCTGTCCTACAGCGGCGGGATCGTGGGTTGGCTCAGGAGCAACGACTATGCGTACGGCACGGTGGAGTATCGGTTCTAGGTTCGCTCTCGCGGCCCTCTGCGCGGCGTGGATCGTCGCGCCGCCCGCCGACGCGGACGCCCAGGGCCGACCGGAGCAGTTCATCGTCACGCAGCTGGCCGACCCGCTGGACGGGCACCAGTTCGAGTGGTCGATCGTCGGGGCGGCCAACGGCGTCGGCGGCTTCGACAGCGACGGCTGCCAATACAGCAGCGGCCCCCAGCCGCGCACCTACGGCGTGGCGACGTCGCCCACGACGCTGTTCAGCCGGCCCATCGAGAAGTGGGACCAGCCGATCCCGGAGGACAAGAAGGACGGGCTCAAGGCGATGCTCCTGTCCCTCGGTCAGGACATCGACGACGCGCGCCGGCTGCGGGCGTGGCAGCGCTACGAGATCGCCGCGATGGTCGAGGAGTACCTCGGCGGCGAGCCCTACGACGTCGGCGAGATGTACCTGCTCGCGGCCTGGACGGTGCGAGACAACATCGTCGGCGTCCTGCCCGGCGTGATGGGCTCGGCGGACGCCTGGAAGAAGCTGACCGAGGAGCTGCTGCCGATGGTCCCCGGGATCGACAGCGACCGCGGTCGCACCATCGCCGCGTTCGACCTGGCTCGCCTGAGCCACCGAGGCGGCTTCGTGCACGAGCGGGACGCCTTCCTCGCCGTGGTCGACGACCTGCCCGACGTCGGCCTGGACGCCGACGCCAAGAAGCTCGAGTTCCTCCGGCGCGTGGCCGAGGAGGGGCGGCTGCTCGCCAAGGCGCGCGACGCCTTCACCGTCGGCCTCAAGGAGGGCCACGGCACCAAGGCGGACCGGGCCTACTACCGCTACCTCGTGGGCGACATCTCGCGCCGGCTCGGAGCCTTCGAGGACGCCGAGACGCAGCTGGAGGCGGTCGCCCTCGACCCCGCCGCGTCCGAGGAGGTTCGCGCGCACGTGCAAGACATCAAGGCGGCCTTGAAGGTACAAGGGCGCACCAGCGCGGCCGTTCGGGCTCCGCTGTCGGGAGGAGAGAGCGCCCCTTGAAACCCCTCGCCCTGATCAAGGCGCTGCGACCGAAGCAGTGGGCCAAGAACGGCCTGCTGCTCGTGGCGATGGTCTTCGCCGAGCAGTACGACAACATCGAAGCGTGGACCCAGGTCGGCCTCGGCGTCGCGATGTTCTGCATGCTGTCGTCGGCCGGCTACCTGGTGAACGATCTCCAGGACGTCGAAGCGGACCGCAACCACCCCAAGAAGAAGCACCGCCCCATCGCCAGCGGCGCGGTGCCGGTGCCGTTCGCCTGGGCGATGGTGTTCATCCTCATCGCGGCGGGGCTCGCCGGCAGCTGGTTCCTGCTCAACGTCGGCTTCGCGATCACGGCGGCCGGCTACCTGGTGAGCACGCTCAGCTACACGCTGTGGTTCAAGCACGCGCCGGTGCTCGACGTGATGCTCATCGCCAACGGCTTCCTGCTCCGCGCG
Organism: uncultured Rickettsiales bacterium; assembly: GCA_964416435.1. Lineage (GTDB taxonomy): Bacteria > Myxococcota_A > UBA796 > UBA9615 > UBA9615 > CAYQEG01. The sequence goes on along the minus strand of CAYQEG010000088.1, from coordinate 20,562 downwards.
GTCGCGGGCGCCGAGGCGATCGAGGCGCCCAGCTCCCCCTGGTTCCTGGTCTGCATCGCGTTCGGCGCGCTGTTCATCGGGCTGAGCAAGCGGCTCGCCGAGATCCAGCTGCTCGAGCAGGACGCCGCCGCCCACCGCAAGGTGCTCGAGGAGTACTCGGTGGACATGCTCAACCAGTTCATCACCGTGACGGTCGCCTGCTCGATGCTGAGCTACGCGATGTACACGTTCGGGGGCGGCCACGACCCCTCGATGATGCTGACGCTGCCCTTCTTCATCTACGGCGTGTTCCGCTACCTCTACCTCGTCGAGAAGGGCAAGGGTGGCGACCCGACCTCCATCTTCGTCGGGGACAAGCCGCTGCTGATCTGCATGGCGCTGTTCGTCGCCGTCGCCATCGCGGTGCTCCAGTACGGGGGCTGACCGGGAGGGCCGCGTGTCCCGACGCAGCGTCCTGATCGCCCTGCTCGTCGGCGCCTTCGCGCGCCTGGCCCTGATCGCCGCCTCCCCCGCCGAGGGCATGGTCGGGGCCGACCTCGACGTCTATCACCGGGTCGCCAACCTCCTCGTCACCTCCCCCCACCAGTGGACCCGCGGCGGCGAGTTCGGCTGGCGCGCCCCCGGCGCCTTCGTCTATCTCGCCGCCTTCTACTGGCCCTGGGGCGGCGCGGCGCCGTACGCGGTCGGCCAGGTGGCGACCGGGTTGCTGTTCGTGCCGACCTGCCTGTTGGCCGGGGCGCTCGTCCGGGCCCTGGGCCTGGGGGACCGGGCGGCCCTCGCGGCGATCTGGATTCGGGCGGTCCTCCCGCTCTTCGTCGTCGCGGACGTGATGGTGCTGTCCGAGCCGCTCTTCGCGTGCCTGGTCCTCGGGGCGGGGTTGGCCGCGGTTCGCCTCGTCGAGCGGCCGACCTGGCGGTGGGCGGCGGCGACGGGGGCGCTGCTCGCAGGGTTGCCGCTGACGCGGGAGCCGGGGCTCCTGGTCGCCGCGCCGATCGCGGTGGTCGCGCTCGTGGCGGTGGCCCGCCGGGGAGGGCCGAGGTCGGCGGCCGGGCCCGTCGGCGTGGCGCTGCTCGCGGCCGGCCTGACGCTGACGCCGTGGCTCGCCCGGAACCAGGTCGCCCGAGGCGCGCCGCTGCCCATCTCGAGCACGACCGGGTTCAGCCTGCACCTCGGCAACCAGCCGTCCGCCGACGGGGGCTGGATGGCGCTGACCGCGCCGGGGCACGTCCCCCCCGACACCGTCGAGTGGGCCACCGTCGAGTGGGACCGCTGGCACCGCGACCGGGCGCTGGAGTGGATGGGGGAGCACCCGGCGCGGGCGGCGGCGCTGGCGCCGGCGCGGCTGTCGCGGACGCTGTTCCCGCGGGCCTCCCGCTACGAGGTCCTCGACCTCGGCGTGTTCCCGGGCCTGGGCGACCGGGGAGGCTGGCTGCTCATCATCGCGTCGGGCCTGAGCGGCGGGCTCCTCGTGCTCCTCCTCCCGGCTGCCCTGGGCGCCGTCGAGGCTCGGACGTGGGGGCCGATGGCGCTGTGGGCGGCCGGGCTGCACCTGGCGGCGGTGGCGATCACCGTGGGGTCTCCGCGCTACCTCGACCCGGTGCTCCACCTCGCCCTGCCCGGGATCGCGGCGCTGCTCGCCGACCCCCGGGGGTGGTCCCGGCGTGTGGCCGGCCGCCGCAGGCTCACGGTCGAGCTGGCCACGGCGGTCGTGGTCGTGCTGGTGGGGCTGGCCGGGCTGCACAAGCTCGGCTGACGGGAACCTCTCGCGCTCCCAGGGGTCCATGGGTGCAGGAGACGCCCATGAGCCGCCTGAACATCCTCGACGACATCAAGACCGCAGCCCCCTGCCAGACGTCCTGGGACGACATGGTGGGGGAGGGCCGCGCCCGGTTCTGCGACTCGTGCGGGCTGCACGTCTACGAGGCGGCCGGCCTGGATGGGGCGGAGGTGGTCGAGCTGATCAAGGGGCGCGAGGGCCGACTCTGCGCGAAGCTGTACCGCCGCACCGACGGCACGATCGTCACCCGGAACTGCCCCCGCGGCGTCGCCCGCCGGCGAAAGCGCAGGTTCCGGGTCGCGGCGCTGTTCGCGTTGTTCCTGGGCGGCGCGCTCTGGGCCGCCCACACCCTCGACGGCCCCGAGCCGCCGCCGCCCACGCCGACGACCCAGGTCCAGCAGAGCTTCCCGTCCGACTACGACCCGTCCCCGCCGATCGGCGAGAACCTCTGAAATGACTGTCAGCGGGCGAACCAGACCCGTCGGATGAGCTCGTCCTCGACCTGGTAGATCGCCACCGCGAAGACCACGCCACCGCTGGCTCGTCCGGTCACGCGCTCGTGATCGACGGCGGTCGCGCCCTGCACGATCCGGCCGAGGAGCTCGGCGTGTTGGTCGGGGTTGGCTTCGAAGAGCGCCCCGTAGCGGGCTCGAAGCTGCTCGGTCCCGTGCATGCGTCGCTCGCCGCTGTGCAGGTCGAACACCTCCACGTCCGCGGCGTAGCAGGCGACGAAGGCGTCGATGTCCCCGGCGTTGTAGGCGTCGAGCTGTCGCTGGGCGAGGGTGGCGGTGTTGCTCATCGGCGCCAGGGTATCGCTGAATCCCGACTCGGTCGCCTCACTCCCAGCGGCAGGGAGTAGGATTCCGCGCCATGCACATCCTGGACGAGTTGAAAGCCCGAGAGTTCATCAAGGACGTGACCGATCCCGACGGCCTGCGGGCCGCCATGGACGCCGGCCCGATCACCTTCTACACGGGCTACGACCCCACCAACCGCAGCCTCACCGTCGGCAACCTCGTGCCGATCATGCTGCAGGCCCACATCCAGCGCGCCGGCCACCGGCCGATCGTCATCGTCGGCGGCGGCACCGCCCTGGTGGGCGACCCGGCGGGCAAGTCCAAGACGCGGGACAAGGTGCTCGGCCGCGACGAGATCAAGGCCAACCTGGAGTCCCAGCGGCCCCAGTTCGGCAAGTTCCTCGACGACCCCCTGATGCTCGACAACGCGGACTGGCTCTGCGAGCTCAACTACATCGACTTCCTGCGCGACGTCGGCCGCCACTTCTCGGTCAACGAGATGATCAAGGCCGAGACGTACGCGGCGCGGCTGCGCAACGAGGACCACCTGTCCTTCGTCGAGTTCAACTACCGGCTCGTGCAGGCGTACGACTTCCTGCACCTGTTCCGCGAGCACGGCTGCGTGCTGCAGACCGGCGGCGGCGACCAGTGGGGGAACTGCGTCGCCGGCACCGAGCTCATCCGCAAGGTGACCGGGGGCAAGGCCTGGGTGCTCACCAACCCGCTGCTCCTCAAGCCGGACGGCACCAAGATGGGCAAGACGGAGAAGGGGGCGGTCTGGCTGGACGGCTCCATGACGTCGCCGTTCGAGTACTTCCAGTACTGGATCAACGTCGAAGACCCGATGGTCGACCGGCTCCTCAAGTGGTTCACGTTCCTCCCCCTGGAGGCCATCGCTGCGCTGGTGGCGGGGCCGATCCACCTCGCCAAGGCGAAGCTCGCGTGGGAGGCGACCGCGCTGTGCCACGGGGCCGCCGAGGCGAGCCGGGCGCTCGCCACGTCGATGCTGCTGTTCGGGCTGGACGAGCACGTCGCCTGGGACGACGTCGTGCCCGCTGGGGGCGAGCGGCCCGCGCCGGACATCCCCACCGCGGTGATCTCGGGGGAGCCGCTCGTCGACGGGTTGCCCGTGTTCAGGCTCTTCGCCGAAGCGGGCCTCGCCGGCTCGGGCAAGCAGGCCAAGAACCTCGCCCAGCAGGGCGGCGCCTACGTCAACGGGGTCGCCCGGCAGGCGTTCGACAAGGTGACCCGGGCGGACCTGCGCGACGACGGGACCCTGCTGCTGCGCGCGGGCAAGAAGAAGTACTGCCTGGTCAGCCTGGGCTGACGGCCGCTCAGCGCTCCCGGTAGAAGACCAGGTAGCTGTCCATCCAGATGGACCCGTGGTTGGCCGGGTCGTCCCCGTTGAGGCTGGCCTGGTAGGTGACCGTGTTCTCCACCCCGGGGAGGAAGTCGTCGGTCAGGTCGAAGATGATCGGCGCCACGTCCATGCCCGGGCACCAGCCGCCGCGGCCCAGGTACCAGGTGCCGAACTGGTTGGGCAGCGCGCCGATGTGGGTCTGCTCGGCGCACCCCATGAAGTCGCGGGCCTCGTTGAACTCGTGGGTGTGCCACTCGCCGCCGTTGAGCTGGAAGTGGTGGGCGTGGGGGCAGAATTCGCTGCAGTTGGCCGAGTCTCCGTTGAACCCGTGGCCGGTGATCAGCGCGTGCACCTTCACCCCCACCGTGCCCTCGGGCGCGGTGAACGCGATCGGCTGGTGGGCGTCGTTGTAGCCGGAGCCGAAGCCGCCGCCGCCCCAGGTCCGGACCGCCGCGAACGGCACCGTCTCGCTGCCGCGGTCGGCGAACCGCAGCTCGCTGGAGACGACGAACGGGTAGTCCAGGTCGATGAACACCCGCGTCGGTCCGGGGTGCTGCATGTGGGCGAGCATCGGCGAGATGTCGGTCACCCAGCGGCCCTCGCGGTGATACGGCGTGATCCACCGGGCGAAGGAGATCGAGCAGCCGCACGGACAGTCGTTGAAGACGCCGCCGGTCACGTTGCCCTCCTCGTCGGTGACCGGCTGGCAGGTCCGCTCCGCGGCCTCCTCCCCGGCGTAGGACGACGTGCAGGTGCAGGCCTGGGTCTCCGGCGGCTCCAGTACGTTCCCCTCGGCGTCGGTCTCCCCCGGATCGCACGACGCGGGCTCCTTGGGGGCGTCCACCTCCAGGCTGCAGAGGTCCATCCGCGCCTTGTAGTCCCACTCGAAGCAGTTGGCGTCCAGGTGGTCCGTGCAGCCCATCGTGAGGTCGACCTCGAGCGTGTCGAAGTTGCCGACGTCCGGCACGTCGATGACCACCTCGGCGCGGTCCCCCTCCATCTGGAACTCGTCCCACAGCTCGATGGTGTGGTCGGGCGGGTTGGCGGCCATGCGCACGGCGCGCTCGTACTCGAAGTCGTACAGCCGGGACGGGTAGGCGGCGAAGCGGATGTCGCCCGTGAACCCGTCTCCCACGAACTGCATCAGGCCGAGCTCGCGCAGCCGCTGGAAGCGGTCGATGGCGAAGCCGTAGCCGGCCCAGTCGGACTCGAAGACCGCCTCGACGGTGCCGTTGATCTCGCCGCGCTCGGTGTCCGCGATGTGCACGCGGGGGCGCCAGTGCTCCTCGTCGTCCGAGCCCATCGACTCGAACTCCGCCTCGAGCCGGTCCTCGATGTAGTCCAGGTCCGCCTCCCAGGTGGTGCGGGCGGACGCGAAGAAGTAGTGCACGTTGGGCTGGGACTCGAAGAAGAGCATGCCCAGGTCCGACTCCCACATCGCCTGGCTGTAGCCGTTCGGCTGCCGCTGGATGAACACGTAGGTGTCCTCGCCGGTCCAGGCCTCGGACAGGTCGAACTCGCCCTCGCGCCCCTCGAAGTCGAAGTCCTCGGCGATGTCGTACGGCATCTCGCCGAACGGCCCCTCGCGGTCGAAGGCGTTGATCATCTCCGGTTCGGGCTCGGGGGTCGGGTCCGGCCCGGGCTCGGGGTCGGGGTCCGGCGGGCAGCCGGTGGCGAGGACGAGCGTCGCGAGCAGGACGAGGCGGCGGTTCATGCCGGCAACTATAGAGCGCTCAGGGCACGCGGCCGATCACCTTGACGTCGCGGATGTGCTGGAGCTCGATCCGGACGTGGCCGTAGGCCGCCTCACCGAAGCAGGGCGTGCGGCCGTCCATGGTCAGGGCCTTCATCTGCTCGCCCCCCTTGAGGGTGACGATGGCGGCCACCAGGCCGGGCTCGGCCCGCTCGAACCAGACCGACTCGATCTTGTCGAACGGCACGGAGATCTTCGCCTCGCCCATCTTGCCGGTGACGTAGACCTCGCCGTCGATGCTCGCGCGGCTGACGTCGAACACGTTCAACTCGGTGTCCCGCACCTGCAGCCGGTAGTTGATCGCCGGCTCGGGGATCCGGGTGTCCGGGGAGTCCTCCCCCCAAGGGCCCATGCCGACGAGGGGCAGGCACAGCAGGGCCGCGAGCGCAGCGGCGATCAGGGCCGGGATGGGTCGCGGCAAAGCGGCCGTATGCTATCACCCGGGCCGTGAGGATCATCTACGGCTACCAGTCGGTGGAGGAGCCCCTCGGGCCGGTCGTCATGACGCTCGGCACGTACGACGGCCTGCACCTCGGTCACCGCGCCATCGTGCAGCAGGTGGTGGAGCGGGCGCACAAGACCGGCCGGACCTCGCTCGTCTACAGCTTCTTCCCGCCGCCCTGGCGGGTGATCGGTCGAGCCGCCAACCCCTGGCTGATCCTGACGCTGCGGGACAAGATCGACCTGCTCGCGGAGCTGGGGGTCGACGTCCTCGTGACCGAAGAGTTCACCCCCGACATCCAGCAGATCAGCCACGTCGACTTCGCCGACGACGTGCTCGACCGGCGCTTCGGGGCGAAGGAGATCCACGTCGGCTACGACTTCCGGTTCGGCAAGGACCGGCTCGGCGACCACCACTTCCTCCGGGAGCACTTCGGCGGGGACGTCGACGTGCGGCCCCACGGCGCGGTGCGGCTCGGGGGCGAGGTGGTCGGCTGCACGATGATCCGCTCCCACGTCGCGGCCGGCCGGGTGCGCGCGGCGGCGGAGTACCTCGGGCGGTGGCACTTCATCCGCGGCGCCGTGGTCCGGGGCCGGGGGCGCGGGAGCAAGATCGGGGTGCCGACGGCCAACATCGCGCCGAACACCGAGCTGGTGCCGCCGGCGGGCGTGTACGCCGTCTCCATGCGCATCGGCGACGACCCGACGGAGCGGCCCGGCGTCGCCAACCTCGGGTTGCGTCCGACGTTCGCGGAGAAGGAGTTCTCGATCGAAGTCCACCTGTTCGACTTCGACGGCGACCTCTACGGTGAGCGCGTGAGGTTGTCGTTCGTGGAGCGGGTGCGGGACGAGTTGAAGTTCGAGTCGGTGGACGCCCTGGTCGCCCAGATCCAGGCCGACGTCGCGTCGGTGCGCGGGATGCTCCCGTTCCAGCCGCCGCCCTCGGGCGAGCTCACCTGGGACCCGAAGCCGGCATGACGGAGTCGGACCGCCTCAAGGCCGACGTGGCCGACGTCGACGACGACGTCGCGGGCGATCCGAGCGAGATCGTGACCGGCGGCTTCGCCGCGTTCGGCAACTACGCGGTCATCGGCCACCCCGTCTCCCAGAGTCGCTCGCCGCAGCTGCACGAGGCCTGGTTCCGGGCGGCGTCGCGGCCGGGCGTCTACCTCAAGGTGGACATCCACCCGGATGACCTCGTGCGGCGCGGGCCGTCGCTCCCGTTCGAGTTCGCCGGGGTCAACGTGACCATCCCCCACAAGGTCGCGATCCTCGGCTACGTCGACCGGGTCGACGCCAGCGCGGAGGCGGCCGGCGCCGCCAACCTGCTCTACCGGGACGCCGACAAGGCCTGGACCGCGGGGAACACGGACGGCATCGGCTTCGTCCGATCCTACGAGGAGCACCTGGGGGAGCCGGTCTTCGGCAAGGACGTCGCCATCCTGGGCGCCGGCGGGGCGGCCCGGGCGATCGGCGCGGCCCTCCACGACCAGGGCGCCGCCTCCATCGTCTACGTCAACCGCACGGTCGAGCACGCGGCCGAGCTGGGGGCTGCCGCGGCGCTGGTGCCCGGGGTGTTCGAGGACCTCGAGGTCTCCATCGACCTCGTGATCAACACGCTCCCCCCGGCGGCCGAAGAGACGCTGGCCACCCTCGACCTGCGGCCCCTGTCCGACCGAGCCGTCATCGCCGACATCAACTACTACGTCGACCGCCCCGTGCTCCTGGCGCGCGCCGATCGGCTGGGCCTGCTGACGGTGGACGGGACCGGCATGTTCCTGTGGCAGGCGGCGCTGAGCTTCGAGGCCTGGACCGGCGAGTTCCCGGACCTGGAGGTCGGGCGCCGCGCGCTGGACCGATGATCTGACGGTGCCGCCCAGGTTGTGTGGTCAGGGAGCCTGGGCGGCACAGTGAGCCGTCGGCTACTGCTCGACCCGGAGACGCCCCCGCACGGGCAGGTCGGTCGCCTCGGTGACCGAGCCGTCGGGCCAGCCGACCATCAAGCGGTCGACGCGCTCGGCCTCGCCCAGGCCGAAGTGCAGCCGGCTCGGCCCCTGGCCCAGCGCCCGCGGGCCGTGCAGCTCGCGGAGCTGCCGCCGGCCCCCCGCCTCGACCTCCACCCAGGTGCCCAGGGCGAGGGGGTCGAGCCCCGCCCCCACCGGCTCGATCTCCACCCACGCCTCCGCCCCGCAGCGGTTCATCCACAGTCGCGGCAGGCCCTCGGTGCCTCCCACGACGAGGTCGAGGGAGCCGTCCCCGTCGAGGTCCGCGGCCGCGGCGCCGTAGTGACGGCGGGGGTCTGAGAAGCCGTCGACCTCGTCGGTCGCTTCGCGGAACGTGCCGTCCGGCAGCCCCTGGAACAGCACGTCGGGCTGGAACGCGAGCTGACCGGCGCGGTTCGGGGGGCCCGCCACCACCGCGAGATCGGCCCAGCTGTCGTTGTCGAAGTCGGCCAGCTCGAGGGAGTAGGCAGACCAGTCGTAGAGGGTCGCCGCCACGGCTTCGGGCGCCTCGATGCCCAGCGCGGCGGCTCCCTCGGCGTAGCCGACCTCGCCGTGGCTGAGCAGGCACATCATGGGACCGAAGCTCGAGACGCAGTAGTCGATGCGACCGTCGTTGTTGAGGTCCGCGCTGTCGATCCCCATCGCGGATGGGCGGATGTCCGCCCCGAGCTCGGGCGCGTCGTTGACCCACGTCGGCCAGTCCCCCCCCGAGTCGTTCCGGAAGAAGGCGGTCGGCTCGCTGATGTCGCCGAACTCGGACGGCACCAGCAGGTCCAGGTCGCCGTCCCGGTCCCGGTCGGTGAAGGTCGCCACCTGCGCGTGCCCGGGCGTCTCATCGGGGACGAGGAAGTCGACGACGTCGAACAGCCCCTCGCCCCGGTTCCGGACCAGGAGGTCGGCGCCCGCTTCGGCGGGGCCGTCGTCGAAGTCGGGGTAGACCGAGCCGACCACCGGGAGCAGGAGATCGACGTCCCCGTCCCCGTCTACGTCCCCCAGGGCCAGCGTCTGGAACCGGGGGAAGGGGGCCTGGGTGACGAACACGATGGCGGCGGCCGGGCCGAACTGCAGGTCGCCCAGGTTGGGGAACGAGGCCGCCGTGCCGGCGCCGACCACGATCAGCTCGGGGAGGCGGTCTCCGTCGAGGTCCGCCAGCCCGAAGAAGCTGGCCTCCCAGTACCCCTCCAGGTCGATCGGGGGCAAGGCGTCGGCCGGCGTGAAGGAGCCCTCGCCGTCGTTCTCGAGGACGAGCGGGAGGCCTCCGCCCCGGCCGAACACGAGGTCGTCGTCCCCGTCCCCGTCGAGGTCGATCGCGGCCACGCCGCCGCCGCCGGGGTCGGGCGTCGCGCCGTCGGAGGCGTCCAGGTCGAAGTCCAGCCCGCGGGCCTCCGCTTCGTCGCGCAGCCGCGCGAACCCGCTGACGGGATCGTCGCACTGCGCTCCTGCGCCCCAGGACATCCCGTCCGGGATCTCGAACTCCGCCACGTCGGGCGCCTCGCCGGGTGGCTCGGGCACGCACGAGACGAGCAGGCTCAGCGCCAGGAAGGCGCACCTTCGGATCAACTGCCTCATCGACCCCTCAGCCCCGTTCTACAACGAGGTGGCGGAGGCTCCTAGGGCGTGAGCAGCTCCCGGCCGGTCGCGGCGGCGATGACGTCGTCGACGTAGAAGCGGATCGGGGTCGCCTCGTTGGCGATCCAGAGCTCCGCCTGGTCGGCGAAGAAGGGGCTGCCGGGGTCGGCGGTCTGGCCACCGGGGATGATGTTGACGCCGGTCATGCCGTCGGGGTCGAGCTCGACCACCATGCGCATCACCGGACCGCTGCCGTAGCTGAAGTCGGTCGACCGCATGCCGCCGGCCGCGTCGATGCCGCCGCCGTCGCCGGGGCGGGGGAAGCCGGGCAGGCCGCGGCGGGGGTCTCCGAAGCCGGGCTCGGGCTCGACCAGCGGGAGCACCTCCGGCGTGATGTTCATGTCGGCGAACACCCCGCCCACCAGCTCGTCGCCGCCGAGCTCGCTCGCGACGAAGGACTCGAAGATCACGAAGTGCTTCAGCCCCCAGATCCACTGGGACTGGTCCTCGGTCGAGAACCCTCCGCTGCGGTCCCCCCCGAACGGGGACGCCAGGTAGTCCAGCGTCGCCACCAGCTCGCGGAGCGCCAGCTCGTGCCGCGACTCGGTCTGGTCGGCGGTGCCGAGGTCGTCCCAGAAGACCGACTCGCCGGTCTCCGGGTCCATCGACGCCAGCGCCGCGCCCGCCGGGCCGACGCCGTCGACCATCGCCTTGAGCGTGCGGAAGCGGCCGTAGTCGCCGTAGGGGCGGAACAGGCCCGGCAGCCCCTCGTCGTTGAAGGTCGCGCCGACGAATCGGCCCCACCAGGCGTTCCAGATCATGGTCGCGATGGCGTCGAGCACCTCGTCGTCGGTCGGGGCGTCGTACCAGGTCTCCACCCCGGAGTGGGCGACCAGGCCGTTGTCCTGCCAGGCGAGCAGCCGGCCCCACGCCTCGTCGATCTCGGCCTGCCGCTCGACGTACATCGCCGCGGTGCGACCCTCCGTGGTGTCGCCGACCTCGCCGTCCGCGGCCCACGCCGACGCCATGTCCAGCGCCTCGAGCAGCACCGCCAGGAACTCGGTCGCGTAGCGCGACTTGTGGTCGCCCTGGATCCCCGCCATCGACTCCACCGTCTGCGGCTGCGCCTCGATCAGCTCGCCGATCCGGGACGCCCGGTCGGTGCCGGCCCAGGGGCCGCCGACGTAGTAGGGGTCGTTCCAGATGTCGTTGTCGAAGGTCGCCGACCAGGGGGCGTTGTTGCTGTTGATGACGTAGCCCTGCGGCGGGTTCTTCCCGTGCGGGTACTCCTCGGGGGACAGCGCGCAGGCCAGCTCGTCGTCCTTGTTGGGGTCGATGCGGCCGTCCTCGTCGTAGCCGATCGTGAAGGACGGGTAGAGCGTGCCGTCGATGAGCGCCTGGGGGTTGGCGCCGGGCAGCGGCACGCCGTCGGCGTCCCGCGGCAGGTAGGTGCGGCAGGGCATGCCCTGGAAGCCGGTGTACAGGATGTTGCCGCTGTCGTCGGCCGCGGCCCAGTGCTGCGAGTAGGACGTCATGCCCTGCAGGTGGCTGTGGAACTCGTCGACGTCGGCGGCGCGGTTCATGCCGTCCTGCCGGTCGCCCATGTGGCGCTCGCTGAAGTGCGTCGCGGCGCCCGTGATGGCGGTGATGACGCCGTCGCCGTCCACGTCTCCGGCCACGATCCAGTCGCCGAAGATGTTGACCGCCGCCGCGTCGTCCGCCGGCCCGTCGACCTCGTCCCCCTCCAGGGAGAAGATCGGTCGGCCCTGGCCCGTGCGCCACCGCTCGATGGTCTCGTCCCGCTCCGCGCTGCCGAGGACCGGGGCGACGTGGTACGTCTCGGCGATCGCCTCGACCGGGATCTCGTCCCCCTGGAACAGCGTGGCGGCCGGCTTGCCGTCGGCCCCGAGCACCACCTCGTCCCGGTAGTAGTCGTTGATGTCCGACGTCTGGGAGGTGTGGCTCCAGGCGACGTCGCCGTTGGTGCCGGGGCCGATGAGCGGCATGCCCGGCACGGTCAGCCCGATGACGTGCAGGTCGCCGTCGCCGAGCACCGACGTGTCCATGTGCACCTGGTACAGGAAGCCGGGCGAGGTCATCGCGAGGTGGCCGTCACCCGCCAGGATCGAGTGGCCGTTGGCCGTGCGATCGGGGTGCACGGCCCACGTGTTGCTGCCCCACGGCTCGTCCAGGACGCGCTGCAGCCGGGAGTCCTCGAGCTTGTCGATGAGGCGGAGCGCCCGCTCCATGACCCCGGCTTCGACCGAGGGGCCCCGCGGCGCGGGTCGGCCCGAGGGCTCGGTGCGGCCGGCCGGGGGCACGAAGCCGCCGCTGCTGTCGGCGGGGTAGACGGGCGCGATGTTGTACCAGATGTCCTGCGCCGCCCCGGCGGCCCGCAGCTCGCCCTTGTGCAGCCCCTCGCCGTACGCCTCCAGCGCCTCGGTGCGGTGCTGCCAGCTGATGTCCGTCGTCTCGAAGCCGCTGACGTAGTTGACCGTCGAGGCGACCCCGCCGAGGTGCAGCGGCGTCCAGTCCAGCATCATGTCGGTCGGGTCGGCGTGGCCGAACAAGGCGTAGACCAGCTCGATCTCGTACGGGACCGGGAGCTGTCCGGCCTTCACCGCCGCGATGTAGGCGTTGACGCCGTCCGCGTAGCCCTCGATGCGGTCCGTCATGCGCGGGGACAGCCCGTCGATGATCTGCTCGGCGATCTGCTTGCCCCCGCGCGCGCGGGTCTCGATGTCCGAGTCGAGCCCCTGGTCGCCGAAGACCTCGGACAGCAGCCCCATGCCGTTGCGGGCGATGAGGTCCATCTGCAGGTAGCGGTCGCGCGCGGTGACGAAGCCCATGGCGCAGCCCAGGTCCCGCTCGTTGCTCGCGTAGATGTGGGGCACGTTGTGCTCGGTGCGGACCACGTGGACCGGCGCGCTCAGGCAGGGCAGCTGCCACTCCTCCGTCTGGGGCACCGCCTCGAACGGGTTCGGGGCCGGCGGCTCCGGCTCCGGCTCCGTCGGGCAGGCGGTGGTCAGCAGGCAAGCGAGGATGAGCAAGGTCGAACGGCTGGACATGGCGGCGGAGGTTACATGATGCTGCGGACCGTCCAAGGGAGAGAGATGCGCCTGCCCCTGCTGCTCGTCGTCGTCGTCGGACTCGCCCTGCCGGGGTGCAGCGGCGACCCCGTGCCCGAGTCCCACGCCGAGGTGCCGGCGACCCCCACCCCGGCCCCGGCGGCCTCGCCGGCGCTCGCCGCGGCCGCGGTGCCGGGCGAAGACATCCCGGGGTGCGTGCTGCAGCTCGACGTCGGGGCCGGCTTCGAGGACCGGATGCTCCTGCCGTGTCCGGTGGACGGACAGACCCGGCTGCTCGTGTTCGGCGACGTCGGGCTGGTCGGCCCGGTGCTCGACGCGTCGGTGGCCAGGGCGGGGGAGGTCTGCCGCGAGCGGGGGGGCTGCCACCTCGTGCTCGTCCCGGGCGACCTGATCTACGGCTCGGGGGCCGCCGCCGAGGTGGTCTGGACCGGCGTCTGGGACGACGCCATCGCGAAGCTGGGCCTGCCCGGCGTCACGGTGCTGGGCAACCACGAGTACCGGCACGAGCCGCTCCCCGAGAAGAAGCGGGAGGTGGTGTTCGCGGCCGACGGTCGGGCGGACCTGGTCATCCCCGCCGCCAACTACGGCGTGCGGTACGCCGACCTCGGCGGTGACGCGCACCTCGCGCTCGCGGCCATCGACACCGACACGCTGCTGCGCGGCGACGACGCCGCCCCCCTCCACGCCGCGATGGCGAGCGCGTGTGGGACGGGCGCGCCGGTCATCACCGTGGGGCACCACCCGGCGAGCAGCCAGGGGCGACACCACGGCCACGAGGCGCAGCTGGAGACGGCGGTGCGATCGCTGGTCTCGTCGGTCGACGGCTGCCCGGTGCTCGCGGCGACCGCCGGCCACGATCACGACCTGCAGGCGTGGCCTCCGGGCTGCGAGGAGGCCGGCGCGCCCGGCGTCGTGGTGTCTGGGGTCGCGGCGCGCAGCTTCCGCCCGCCCGGGGACTCGAGGCACCTGTCGCCGTGTCCGGCGAGCGGGGCGACCGGGAGCTACCATGCCGGCCCGTTCGGGGACCGCGGCGGCTTCGCGCTGCTGACGGTCCAGGGCCACTCCATCACCGTCGAGCTGTTCGACACCGCGCAGCTCGAGCCGCTCGCCCGCCACACCTGGGAGGCAACGAAGTGAAGTACACGAACCTCGGCAACTCGGGCCTCAAGGTCTCTCGCGTCGCCATCGGCTCCTGGCTGACCTACGGCTCCGCCGTCGACGGCACCGGGGCCGAGCCCTGCATCCGGGCCGCCCTGGACGCCGGGGTGATCCTGGTCGACACCGCGGACATCTACGCCCGGGGCGCGGCCGAGACCGTGCTCGGCGAGATCCTCCAGTCGGTCGACCGGACCAGCTACGTGCTCGCGACGAAGGCGTTCTGGCCGATGTCGGACAACCCCAACGACAAGGGGCTGAGCCGCAAGCACCTCTTCGAGTCGGCCCACGCGAGCCTGACCCGGCTGCGCACCGACTACCTGGACCTGTACCAGTGCCACCGGTACGACGACGACACCCCGCTGGAGGAGACGGTGCGCGCGATGGGCGACCTGATCGCCCAGGGCAAGGTCCTGTACTGGGGCGTCAGCTGCTGGCGGGCGGCCCAGATCAAGGAGGCCTGCTACATCGCCGACAGCCTCAACGTGCCCCGCCCGGTCAGCAACCAGCCGCCCTACAACCTGGTCTGGCGCGACATCGAGCAGGAGGTCATCCCGGCCTCCGACGAGATGGGGCTGGGGCAGATCGTCTGGTCTCCGCTCGCCCAGGGCCTGCTCACCGGCAAGTACAGCGGCGGCGCACGCCCCGCGGGCAGCCGCGGCGCCGACGAGCAGCGCAACATGTTCATGCGCGACCACCTCGACAACGAGGAGCTGCTCTCCCGCGTCGATCGGCTGGTCGCGCTGGCCGGCGAGCTGGACACCACCCCGGCCCGACTGGCCCTCGCCTGGTGCCTGCGGGACGACTCGATCAACGCGGTCATCGTCGGCGCGACGAAGCCGTCGCAGGTCGAGGACAACGTCGCCGCGGTGCACCTGGAGCTGAGCGACGACGTCCTCGCGCGGCTGGACGAGCTGTTCCCGGGGCCAGGGCCGCTGCCGCAGATCTGACGACCGGGGCTCAGTCCTTCTCGGCCTTCGCCTCGTCCCGGCCCATCTGCTTGAGCTCCCGCTTGAGCTCGGCCTTCTCCGCCTGGGTCGCCTGCTCGAGGACCCAGTCCGTGAACTCGCCGTGCGACTGCTCGCGCAGGGGGGTCCAGACCGGGTCGTCGTTGAGGCCGCAGGTCAGCTCGGGCAGGTAGAACCAGGCGGCGCCTTCGGCGTCCAGGCGTCCGAGCATCAGGCACGGGTCCCACGCCTTGACCTCCTCCTCGCCGCCCGGACCGCTCGGCACCCGGGCCATGCCGCCGGGGCTGAACAGCCACGTCGACACGCGCTCCTTCGTGCCCGGGGGGGCGGCGTCGGCGATGCGCAGCAGGAAGCCCTGGCGGGAGCTCGCCTGGGCGGGCTCCAGGTACGGCATGAGGTCCTCGGGGGCGGAGATCGACCACAGCGGCCACTCCGCGGAGTCGATCATCCCGGTGCCGACCTCCTGGGTCGGATCCGGCTCCGCGAAGCCGATCTTCAGCCCGGGTCCGAGCTGGACCGGCGGCCCCTCGACCGGCCCCAGGGGGGCGGACGATCGACGATCGATGGGGCGCGGCCCGACGCCTTCGTGGATCGGCAGGCGCGGCTCGACCGCCTCGACCCGGAGCCGGTGCCAGCCCGGCTCCACCGCCGCGGACGCCGCGAGCATGCCCACCTGGACCCCGTCGACCTCGACGAGGCCGCCGTTGGCGCCGATGTTGGCCTCGACGGGCTCTCCGGATCGGGCGGGGCTGACGCTGCAGAGGAGGGCCGCGCCGGCGGCGAGGAGGGTCCGGCGCGGGCGGCGGTCGCTCACGGCGCCATCATGCCCCACTCGCCGGGGGCGCGACGCTCGTCAGCCGGGTCAGGTCCAGCCCGGCGTCCGCGGCCGACGGCGTCGCGGCGATCTCGAGCGACTCGTGCTCGCGGAGGTCGACCCGATCGCCCAGCTCGACTCCGCGCACGATGCCGACCGTCGGCCGGGTCTTGCTCGCCTGGGTGTCGCCCTGGGAGATGACGACCCCCAGCCGGCCGTCGCTCAGCCTCACCGCCGAGCCGAGGGGGTAGCGCCCCTTGTAGGCGGCGAACAGCTTGCCCATCGCCGGGTCGCAGCCCGCGATCTCGCCCTGGCGGAGGCCCGTCAGGACGTCCGCGGGCGCCTTCGGCTCCCTGGGGTTGGCGGTGTGGCGGTGGAACATCTCCACCGCCGCCAACATGCGCCCGGGGACCCCCGCGGGAGCGCCCCGCAGCGCGGTGCGGGTGTCGTGCACCGCGAGGATGAGGACCATCGCCGAGCCGCCGAGGCCGGGGTAGGAGAAGAGCGGCTCGACCGCTTCGTCCGGGTCCGTGGTGCGGCTGAGCCCGCCGAGCAGCGCCGACAGCGCCAGGGTCATCAGCTCGGTGTTCCGCAGCCCCATGAAGATGCCGAACCCCACCGCGTCGACGGCCATCGCGGTCCGGATGCGGGGTCGGGTCAGCGAGACGTTGGGGTCCTTCATCGTCGACAGGACCTGGTAGATGCCGCCCAGCGACCGCGCGCTGTCGATCAGCAGCTGGAGCAGGCGCCGGACCGGAAGCAGCGACGGCGTGTTCCCCTGGCGGTGCTCGGAGTAGAGCCGCTCGACCACCTCCAGCAGGCCGGCGTACAGCCAGATCGCGAGCCGGTCGGGCTCGAACCGGAACGACGCGATGGAGCGGCCCGCGCTCCGCTCCAGCCGGATGGTGTCGTAGCCGCCCTCGGGCATGCTCCGCCGCCCGCTCTTGAGGCTCGCGCCGAAGTCGGCGACGAACGCCTGGATCTGCTCGGGCCCGGTGCCGGGCTGGAACTCGACGACCCCGACCTCGAACCGCCCGAGCGTCTTGCCCAGGTCCTGGGCCCGGTCGTACAGCGCCGCGTCGACCTTCAGCAGCTTGCCGTTGACGAAGCACTCGTCCTCGAGCAGCTGCAGCTTGAGCACCTCGCCACCCTCGGCGAAGAACTTCGTGACCGTGTCGGTGAGGGTCGTGACGAGCCTCAGGACCGCGCTGTTGTTGGGTTCGTACAGCGTCAACACGCGGGTGAGGCCGTGCAGCGCGACGATCGTGTCGACGCCGCAGAGCTGCGCCCGGATCGCCTCGGGCCCGTCTTCCGCCCGGATGCGCGCGCCGCTGGCGGTGTCGAACGACATCAGGACGACCCCATCCGGGACAGGGCGACCTTCGCGGCCTGCTTGACGTCCTTGGGCAGGCCCCACTTCTTGGACGTGCGGGTGAGCGCCTCGCGCGCCTGGTCGCCGGGGATCCCGGCCAGCGCCTCGACCGCGAGCAGCTGGCGGGCGTGGGTCTTGTGGTTGCGGGCCAGGCTGACCCCCGCGAGCACGCCGGCGAAGTAGGGCACGGTCCGCGGATCCTTGAACCGCGACAGCGCCTTGATGAACTCGCTCTGCTCCTCCTCGTCGCGCTGGGCGAAGACGGTGTCCTCGATGCGGTTGAGGATGTTGCCCGCCGCCCGCTTGTCGCCGGACTCCGCAAGCACCCTGAGCGCGAGCAGCCGGTTGTCTCGGTCGGGGTCGCCCAGGGCGCGGGAGAGGGTCACTCGGGCGCCCTCGGGGTAGTGCCCCAGCAGCGACTCCAGCGCCTTGCGCCGGACCTTCGTCGAGGTGTAGCCGAGCGCGCCGGTGATCGCGGCCCGCGCCGCGTCGGTGCCGAAGCCGGCGAGCGCGCCGATGGCGTGCAGCACGATCTCCTCGTTCTCGTCGTTCAGGCACCGGCTGTAGTAGTCGGTCAGGTCGACGCCGGCGTCCACGAGGGCCCCCAGCAGCCCGTCCCGAGGCTCGCCCGGCTCCAGCTCGTTGAGCAGCCGGACCAGCGCCCCCGGCACCTCGTGGGCGGCGTCCTGCAGCGGCTCCCCGAGCACGTCCGGGTGGCGCTCGTACAGGGGGGCGAGCTTGACGAGCCGCTCTTCGTCGAACAGCCCCTTGTGCAGGGACTTCGCGGCGAAGCCGCCCTGGCGCGCCGCGTTCGACGCGCCCTTGAGGAGCCCCGCGACGCCCGCCGCGTCGCGGCTGACGCTCATCGAGGCGAACATACCGCGGACCAGCGGGCGCGGCGCGTGGGGGGTCTCCTCGGCCGCCCGGATCGCCATCTGCAGGAACCGGACGTGGTCGAACGGGCTCTCGAACGCGTCCCGCACGCTCTGCACCGTGGCCTTGTTCACCTCGCCGACGCGCATCGGGGCGGCGCACTCGCGGACCCAGGTCAGGCGGTCGTTCGTCTTGAGCATGCGCAGGTCATCGGGGGACAGCACGAACTCCTGGGCCGCGTCCCCCGCCGCGCTCTGGACCCGGCTCCGCTCCGCCGCCGCGAGCAGCCCCTGCTCGCCTTCGTCGCCCATGTCGACCCCCGACTGCAGGGTGTCGGTGGCGTAGAAGTGGATGTGCTTGAGCTCCCGCTTCCACAGCAGCGTCGAGTAGTCGTCCTCCCCCTGCCGCGGGTCGGCGATGAGCACGTCGACCAACCCCTGGAGGTCGTCGTCCCCCAGCCCGGGGGTGAACGTCAACTCGCGGATGCCGTCGCAGAACAGCTTGAACAGCGCCTCGCTGAGCCGGGACTTGGACGGGGTCACCTCGGCGGCGCCGAGGACGAGGCCGAACGGGGTGACCCGCACGGTCAGCTCGCCGGCCTCCAGGGCGGGGCCGGCCTTGGCGGTGGTCTCCGACAGCAGGCGCTCGACCAGCGAGCCTCGCCCCTCGTACAGGCGCGTCGCCCGCAGGAGCTTGTCGAGCACGGTGAAGAAGGCCGAGGCGCGCCCCTCGAGGTTGCTCGGCGGGGCGGCGTCCGGCGGGGGCGGCGCGGGACGGGCCGGGGCCTCGACCGGCGGGGGGGCCGCCGTCGGCTCGGGCGTCGCCTCGTCGTCGTCCTCTTCGACGTCGAACTCGAACTCGTCTTCGGACATTCCCTCGCTGTCACCATACGCAGGTCCACGCAGATCGGGCAGCGCGCGATCGGGGTCAGTCCGGGGCGGGCGCGGCCTCTCGGCGTCGGAGGTCGAACGCGGGGAGCCGGGGGCGCGGCGGGGCGTCGGGCAGGAAGACCTCGGAGCCCGGGTCCTTCCACTCGCGCAGCTCGGAGACCCGCCCGTCGCCGGCCGGATCGGGCTTGATCCAGGCGAAGCACTTGCGGCCGTAGGGCTGTTTGCACTCGATGTCGTGGTACGCCGGCGACCACGTCCCGGTGTTGATCAGCTCCACCCCCTCGATGCCGATGTGGCGTTCGCGGTGGGTGTGACCGAGCACGACGCGTCGGACGCCGGCGGCCCGGGCGACCAGCGGGAGCTGCCGGTGGATGACCCGCTCCATGTTGTTGATGTCCGAGTTGACCGTGCGCGCGTAGAAGAGGACCGGCGGCAGGAGGATCGCGAACGCGAGGGCCATCCACCAGACCGAGATGTTGACGAAGACGTTCAGCGTCGAGATCGCCTGGAAGCTGAGCGCGGCGGCGAGCATCAGCAGCAGGGCGCGGTCGAGCCACAGCTCGCGCGCGATCTTCCAGGGGTTGTAGATCGCAGGGTGGGCCGACAGCGCGAGCAGGGCGCGGGCGACCCCGGGGCGGGAGTTGGCCCGCGCGGCCACGTCGTCCATGCGCTCCTCGAGCTGCAGCGGGTCCTTGATGGCGGGCAGGAACCCCTCCCGCAGGGAGAAGATCAGCGTGGCGATGGCCCCCCACAGCCAGGTCAGGAGGAGCAGCGGCTGCACGCGGATCACGTACCGGTAGAAGAACTTCGCGTACTCCCACGTCGACCGGATGAACGTCTCCTCGACGTACGGGTTGAACAGGCCCATCCCGTTGAGCATGTAGCGCTGGGCGAGGTCGCCGAACGGCAGCCGCACCCGGGGCTCGCTGCGCAGCTTGACCAGCGGGTGGAGCGGGTCGGCGCACAGGCAGTAGGCGTCGAACTGGTTGCCGTGCTGGACCAGCGTGTCGCGGTTGCTGACGTAGAAGAACTCGCAGAAGCGGACCTGGTCGCGGTGCTCCTCCGTGGGGTCCAGGGCGGTCAGCACCGCCTCCTGCACGCTGGGCCAGTGCAGCTCCAGGTCGTGGTTGCCGATGACGAAGACGACCCGGTGGCCGGCTCGCAGGAACTCGCTGACCGCCGCGAACCAGGCGTCGTGGTCCTCGAGGATCCGCTGGATCTTGAACAGCGACTTGCGCCGCTCGGGGTTCAGCCCGCGGAGCCGCTCGAGCCAGCTGATCCGGAAGCTCGGCTCCTCGGGGAGCACCGTGACCGAGTCGAAGTCGAACAGGTCGCCGTTGAAGATCAGCTCCACCGAGCCGTCGGTCACCTCCTGCACCCAGCTCAGGAAGCGAGCGAAGCAGTCGTCGATGAACAGGTCGCGCCGCTTGAACCGCTTCCACAGCGGCCGTCGCTCGTCCGGCGGCTCCGCCTCGCACAGGTGTACGTCGCTGAGCACGATGGTGTGGTCGGCGGCCGAAAACGGCTCGCGCGGGCCGGGGGGTGGCGCGCCAGTCACCTCCCGAGGATAGGTCAGCTGGGGATCGAGGCTAAGCGGCCCCTCACAATACTGAGGCCCTCCGCGCGGGTCTGGAGACCCGATTCCTGCGTCCCTCGTCGGTCACGGGGGGCAAGCCCCGCTCCCTCTTCGGTCCTTGACCT
>CAYQEG010000087.1:0-30806 GCA_964416435.1 uncultured Rickettsiales bacterium | reverse complement strand
CGGTCCGATACCAGTAGATCCCCTGCTCGGCGGTGTAGCGGGAGCGGGCGGTGGCGTCGTAGGACCAGAAGGGGATCAGCACCCCGTGGAGGCTGTCCGGCCGGGTCGCCGCCTTGAGGTCGTTCGGCAGGAACCAGGCGCGCTGCAGGTGCTCCGCGAGCAGGCCCGCGGCGACGGGACGCTTCACCTCGAACGGAGCCACCCGGTCGATCCGCTCCTGCCGCTCGCTCCCGTCGACCAGGGGGGTGGCGCAGAAGGCGCAGGAGTCGGAGATCCGCTCGGGCGGAAGCATGACCGCGGCCCCGCACTGGGGGCATTGCCGGGCGGTGGGGGCGGGCGCGGTCACAATCGGAATCTACCGGGTTCGATCGAGGCAATGTGATCGCCCCCTCGCGCGTAGATCGGGCATGTCCGCGCTGCTCGTCACGATCCTCCTCTTCCTCGCCTTCTGCGCGATGGTGCTGGCGATCCTCACGCGCCGGTCCGTGGACCGGCTCCTCGAGACCAGCCGTCATCGGGCGCAGGCCGTGCGCGACGCGGCGGGCGAGCTCGAGCTCGACTTCCACGGCACCCTCGGCGGCAGGATCAAGGCGCTGGCCACCGGCAAGCTCGGTCGCTTCGACGTCAACCTGCGGGCTGAGGAAGACGAGCAAGGCCGCCGCACGGTCATCGAGCTCAAGGGCGTGCCCGTGCGCCGGGTCACCCTGCGCAAGGCGCAGCGGCTGACCGGCCTCGGTCGGCTCCGCACCGGCGACGCCGACCTGGACGCCACCGTTCACGTGTGGGGTCCCGCCGATCGCACCCCCGCGATGCTGACCCCCCGGGTCCGCGCCGCCGCGATCCGCGCGGTCGGGGGCGGCGCCACCCTGGAGGGTGGCGCGCTGTCGTGGAGCTCCGGCGGGGTGCCTTCGGGCGCGCTGCTGGTGTCCGCGGTGCGGGCGCTGCACGAGCTCGCCGAGGCCCTCGTCGAGGGCCGGCAGATCGCCGACCGCCAGGCCGGTCGAAAGCAGAAGGGCGAGCTGAGCCTCGCCGCCGGCGAGGAGCTGCGCGGCGGGTTGAGCGCCCCGGTCGCGACTGTGGGCGGGCGCTGACGGTGGAGCCGACCCTCGACCCCGGCGTCGCCCTCATCGGGCTGATCCTGCTCTGCGGGTTCGCGCTCATCGTCGGCGTCCAGCTCGCTCGAATCACCGAGGGCAGCCTGCTCCAGCGGCTCGAGATGAGGAGCCGCCGCATGGCGGCCGTCCAGGCGGCCGCCGACCAGCTGGGGCTCCGGTTCCGAGGCAGCCACGGCGACCGCACCGAGGCGAACGCCGACGGCGAGATCGGCCGCTTCGTCCTGAGGGTGCGGCTCGCCGCCGACGGCCTCGCGCGGCACACGGTCGTCGAAGTCTCCGGCGTCGGCCGCCACCGGGTGCGCCTGCGCCCGGCCCACCCCCTGCTCGGCGTCGGCCGCCTGCGCACCGCTGACGACGCGTTCGACGCGGTGGTGCACGCGTTCGGTCCGGCCTCCCAGGTGCTCGCCACCCTGTCGGCGCCGATCCGCGCCGAGATCCTGCGGCTCGTCCGCAAGGGCGCCGCCCTGGAGGACGGGGCGCTGGTCTGGAGAGACTCGGACGTGCGGTCCGCCGACGCGATCGTCGAGGTGGCTCACGACCTCGCCGAGGTGGCAGAGCAGCTGTTCGCCGCCCGCGGGACCCCGGCCCGGGACGCCCTGGTCGACCACGTGCGCGGGGACCCGAACCCCGACTTCCGGGTGCGCTGCCTCACGACCCTGCTGCGCAGCTACCCGGGCGCCCCCGAGACGGAAGAAGCGGTGCAGATCGCCCTCCTCGACGCCGATCCCGTGGTCAGCGGGGCCGCCCGTCGAGCGCTCGGCAAGGACCAGTCGGGGGAACTCAGCGTGGCCGGCGAGGCCAGCCGAGGTGGCTTGAGCCGGCCGGTCGAGGCGTAGCCGGGCGCCGTCAGCCGACGATCAAGGTCGGCTCGTCCAGCGGCCCCAGGTCCCCCAGCTCCAGCTCGAGCAGCCGACGCAGGGTCCGCGCGATGCGCTCCATGAAGCCGTAGTGCCGGAACGTGTGCGCCATCGTGTACATCGGCCAGCGGTTGATCACGAGGTCCTGGAGGCTGCGGCGCCAGGCCAGCCGAGAGACCTCCGGGGGGATGGTCACCCCCGCCGCCTGCTCCAGCGCCCGCCGGTGCACGCCGACCAGGTGGTCCACCAGGTCGACGTCGACGTCCCTGGGGAGCACGAAGGCCAGGAACTCGGCGACGTCGTGCTGGGGCAGGCCGAGCGTGGCGAGCTCCCAGTCGTAGACGCACAGCCGCATCTCACCCGCACCGATCGGCCGCAGGCAGAGGTTCCGGGGGTTGAAGTCGTTGTGGATCAGCGTGCGCGGGAGCTGCTCGATCTCTCCCCACCACTCGCTGACGCCCCGCACCAGCACCCGATGCCGCTTGAGGTCGTCCCGCCCGAACCAGCGGGGGAACTCCTCGAAGCCGTGCACCCCGAGCGCCTCCCACAGCTCCGACGCCGCCTCCATCCGCTTCGCCGTCGGGAAGTCCGGCAGCCAGCCGGTGTCCAGCAGCTCGGCCTCGCGGCCGTACCAGATGGCGTGCAGCTGCGCGACGTCCCGCAGGACCGTCTCGATGTCCTCGATCGTCCAGTGGGAGACGTCGTCGGCGGAGTCCATGTGGACCATCCGCTGCAGCCGCTCCAGGGTGACGATGTACACCTCCCGGTTGGGGTCGGCGTGGATGCCGTAGACCGCGGGCACGTGCTTGCGGAACCGCTCGTCGGTCTGGCCGTAGATCGCCAGCTCCTTGGTGTGGCAGCCGCGGAAGCCGACCAGCTCGCGAGCCTTGCTGAAGGCGCTGCCGACGCGGGCGCCGCACATGGACGCCATCGAGCCGATCATCAGGATCACCTCGTCGTCCAGCGGCTTGCTCTTGACCAACACGTCCAGCGGCGGCTGGGGCCGACCCCCGCCGTCACGCCACTCCAGCTGGTACGGGAGCAGACCGACGAGCTTGTCGACCTTGCGCGCCGTCAGCTCGGTGATGATCGAGCTGCCGAGCTTCGCCGTCGCCTTCTGCACGTGGTCGACGGCGATCCCGTCGTCCCCCAGCTGCTCCCGGAGCCCCTTGGCGAAGAACTCGGAGTTCAGCTCGTCCTTGCGGAAGAACCGGACCGGCCGGTTGCGGCCGAGCTTCTCGTGCGCCGTCGCGAACTGGCCCGACGCGATGGCCGACAGGGTCGACAGGTCCAGCGCGAGGCAGAACCCGGCGATGATCTCGGCGAACCGCGCCGCCCGACCGGGCCCCGCGCAGCCGAGCATCTCCAGGAACTCCCACTGGTTGGGCAGCCCCGTGCCGCCGCCGACCGTTCCGACGATCAGGCTCGGCAGCACCATCGACGCGTAGACCCCGTCGTCCGCCTTCATCAGGTGCAGCTGCCCCAGGCTGCTCTCGTGCACGCAGGCGATGTCCTGGCCGGTGGCCGCGAAGATCGCGCCGATGACGTTCGCGATGTTGATGTTGTAGCCGACCATGCCGACGCCGACGGAGCCGGCGAGGAAGCCCTGGTTGGTCTTGAGCAGCTGCTCGGGGCTGACCTTGAGGACCTGCTTGCACGCCTGGGCGGTGAGCAGCGCCTCGGCCGTCACCCGGGTCCCCCGCCCCTGGATCAGGGACGCGAAGTTGACCTTCTTGTCGCCCGACATGTTCGCTTCGATGACGAAGTTCTCGAACTCGATGCCGTTGAACGACTTCATCTGGGCCATGACCCACTGGCAGGCGTGCCAGGTGCAGGTCGTGGTCATGTTCTGGCCGGCCGCGTCCCCGGTCTCGTACAGGAACTTGACGTGGACCATGTTGCCCATGAGGCCGGGCACCACCTCGAGCAGCTTGGCGTGGCGGCTGACCTTGCGGGTCTGCGCGCGGATCTCCTCGACGTGGTCGCGGATCCAGTTGGTGAACAGCAGCGCGCCGCGCATGTCCGTCAGCACGAACAGGGGCACCCGGAGCATGCGCTGCTGCACGACGCGGGTGGTCACGCCGCCCGAGATCGAGATCGCCCGCGCGCCCCGGGCCGCCGACGCCACCAGCGCCCCCTCGGTCGTCGCCATCGGCGCGTAGAGCATGCCCCGCGCCTCGGTCCCCCGGAAGTACAGCGGGCCGGCCAGCCCCACCGGGATCTCCACCGACGCGAAGAAGTTCTCGATGTTGCCGGTCAGCTTCTCCGCCCGCAGCCGGGTGTGCGCCGCCGCCTCCAGGGGGGCGCCGCTCACCTGCCGCGCATACTTGAGCCGCGCCAGCCGGGCGTCCTCGTCGTAGATGCCCCGGGCGGGGATCTTCGGCGGGTCGACGAGGCTGTCCTCGTCCAGCCCCAGCAGCGCCCCCTCCCCCTGGTCGATGTCGTCCAGGGCGAGCCACAGCGCCGCCCGCGCGCCCGGGTTGCTCGGCTCCAGGACGATGCTCAGACCGTCGGCTTCGATCCGCACGTCGGAGACCCGCATCACGCCGATGGGGCGGAACGGCTCGCCTGCGAACAGCAGGCGCACGTCGTCGACGGGCAGGCCGTCGAGCCAGGTCACGTCGCTGCGACCCGGGCTGACCTTGAGGTGGGTCTTGGTGATCTCCAGGAGCTTCGCCGACACCTTGATGCCGCCCGCCCGCAGGTCCGCGGACAGCAGCTCGTCGGGCCCGAAGACGAGCTGACGGCCTCCGTCGTCGGAGCTCACGGGCGCCTCCGGGCAGGCCAGATCTTCAACAGGAGCGGGAGGATCACGAGATCACCGTACAGGGCGGCGCCCGCCGCCACGCTGGTCAGCAACCCGAACGCGACCACGGTCTTGACCTCCGCGAGCATCAGCACCGGGTAGCCGACGACGAGCAGCAGCGTCGTCACCACCGCCGGCACGCCTGCGTGCAGGTGGGTGTGTTCGACCGCCTGCTCCCAGCCGTCTCCCCGCCGCTCCGCGTCGCGCCAGTGCAGCATGAAGTGCACGGTGTCGTCGATGGACACGCCGATCACGATAGCCGCCACCGTCGCCGTCGCGATGTCCAGGTGGATGCCGAGGGCGCCCATCACCCCCATCATCACGAGCACCGGGAAGACGTTGGGGACCAGGCTGAGCAGGGCGAGGCGGGGGGACCGAAGCCACACCAGCATCAGCGTGAAGATGATCGCCAGGGCGTAGAAGAAACCCCGGATCTGCGAGGTCATCGCGTAGTCGACGATCTTGCTGTAGAGCGGCGGATAGCCCGCCGCCTCGATGCGGCCCTGCTCGCCGATCGCGTCCGCCGCCAGCCGCTCCAGCCGGCCGAGCAGGACCTCCAGCTCCTTGGCCGACATCATCGACCCGACCAGCGTGACGCGGCCGACGGAGCCGTCCTCCGTGATCAGCGGCGCGAGGAAGTTGTCGCCGAAGTCGTCCTGCTCGCGGTCCCACGTGAACCCCTGGATCTCGAGCAGCAGGGCGAGCTGGGCGACCAGGTCGGCGGGCAGCGGCTGGTCCGGCCCCACGTCGCTGCCGAGCACGTCGGCCATGCGGCGGTAGACCGTGTGCAGCCCGTAGCCGTCGTGGACCCCGTCGACGGCGCGGGCCTCCCGCTCGAACCGCTCCGTCGCCGCGAGCACCGCCGCCTCGTCCACCCGGCCGCCGTCGGCGGGGTAGACCAGGAAGTCGAGCACCGAATACGGCCCCCAGCGGTCCTCGATGGCGGCGTGGTCGGTCACCACCCGGTGATCGTCCGGCAGGTAGCCGATGGTGTAGGTGTCGGTGACGACCCGCGTCGCCCCGCCGATCGACAGCGCGATCAGCAGCGCGGTCATCCCCACGAGCACCGGCCGTCGGTCGTTCAGGGCGCCCCGGATCGCGTCGAGCTGCCCGTGGATGAAGCGGTTGCGGGGCAGCCGCCACGTCTCCGGCAGCGACACCAGCGCCGGCGCCATGAGCACCAGGGACGCCACCAGGGCGGCGCCGACCCCCACCGCCGCGAACCCGCCGAGGTGACGGATCACCGCCATCGGCGAGCTGAGCAGGGCGGCGAAGCCGGCCATCGTCGTCAGCGTGGTCAGCAGGCAGGGCACGAACGTGCGCTTGAGGGCGGAGGCGACCACCTCCCGGCGCGGCCGGTCGGGGTGCTCCGCCTGCTCCTGGACGAAGGCGGCGGGGAAGTGCACCGCGTCGGCGAGGCCGAGCACGATGATCAGCGTCGGCAGCACGACGGTGACCATGTTGAGCTGGTGCCCGGCCAGGCCGTAGGCCCCCAGGGCGACGATCGTGCCGACGCTGACCACGCCCATCGCGGCCAGCACCAGCCGCCAGGACCGGAACAGCCACCCCATCGCGATGAAGATCAGCAGGTAGCCCAGCCCCACGAAGAGACCGAAGTCGTGCTGGGTGATGAGGTTGAGCCCCGAGTAGATGATCCCGATGCCGCCGATGTGGTGCTGCACGTCGCTCAGCACGTCGTCGCAGACCGTGGTCACCTCGGCGACGATGGAGTCCCGTCGGGCGTCGAAGTCGGCCATCGCGGCCATCTCGATCCAGAGCATCGCCCGGGCGCCGTCGGGGGAGATCAGCCGCCCGCTGAACAGCGGGTTGTCCCGCATCCGCTCGAGCCCGCCCTCCAGCGCGGGGGCGAACCGCACGCTGCCGTCGTCGGTGCGCCACGCGTCGCGCATGGTCAGGACCGAGTGCACCCGGGCGACGCCCTCGACCCCCTCCAGGCGCTCGCTCAGATCCCCCAGCAGGGCGAGGTTCGGCTCGGTGAGCACGCCGCCGGGCGGCTCGACCATCAGCAGCGCCACCTCGTCGTTGCCGAACTGCTCCTGGAACAGCTGCCATTGCTGGATGGCGGGGTCGGTCTCGAGGAACCAGACCGTCAGCGCGTTGTCCGGCACCGAGGCCTTCTGCACCCCCGGCATCAGCGCGCCGCACACCGCGAACAGCGCGACGAGCGCGAGCCAACGGAAGCGGACGAGGTTGGTCACGGAGCGTCGACCGGCGCGGACATGACGGCATCGTACGGGGCGGAACTTCGGCGGTCGACGGGACTGCCCCTTGCCGGCCGCCCGGTCGGTGGCAGAATCCCGCCGCCATGCGCTCCACCGTCTTGTTTCTGCTCGTCTTTCTGATCGTCGCGCCAGCCAGCGCGGAGGAGCCGTCGACCGCTCCCGCCGCCACCCCCGACGAGGAAGGGTCCGCCGAGGGAGACGACGACGACTCCGCCCCGACGGGAGACGAAGAAGACTCCGCCCCGACGGGAGACGACGACGACTCCGCCGCGGCGGACGTCCCCCCGCCCCCCGTCGACACCGTGCTGGCCACCGGCGAGTTCGATGACGAGGGCCTCTTCGAGGGCGGGAGCGGCGTCGTCCGGCTCCGGCGCGGCGGAGTCTCCTACGACGTGCGCGTCTCGGTGGAGGAGGACGGGTCGAGCGAGGGCTACGGCGTCTCCGTGACCGCGGTCGCGCTGGCGGTGGACGGTCGTACCCACGCGTTCATCGAGCGGGACGGGCCGACGGGCGACAAGATCGGCCTCCGGATCGACTGGTCGCGTGGCCGCCCGGGCGCCGATGACTACGCCTTCGGCGGCCCCGGCCCGACCGACGGCGAGGTCTCCCAGGGCGCCGCCGGCAGCGAAGGGGCGTGGCTCTTCGGCCGCTGGCCCGGAGACGACGCCGCCGCCGGGCCGCGAGCCCAGCCGGGCGAGACCGTGCGGCTGCTCGTCCGCCCGCAGGGCGTCGTGTTGACCCGGAGCGACACGCCGGCCACGCCGCCCCTGGCGGTCGTCCTCCTGCGGGTCGACGAGGAGGGCGCCGAGCTCGCGGTCCGGGCGGCCCCGGCCGAGATGCCGGCCGCCGTCGCCGAGGCCGACACCGCGAGCCCCGACGCGCCCGACGGCGCCGAGGCGCCGCCCGACGACGGGGGGCTGACGTTCGACAAGCTGACGGTCATGGGGGGGCTCCCCGATGACCACGTGCAGGGCAAGTTGACCGAGGCGCTCCCCACGATGGCGGCCTGCGGCCCGACCGGTCCCGGCACCGTGATCTTCCGCCTGACGGTGACCGAGGACGGTCGCATCGGTCAGAGCAAGCTCAAGCGCAGCGACCTCGCCGACCCGGCCCAGGCCGAGTGCATGAAGGAGGCGGCCGCCGCGGTGCGGTTCGACCCGCCCGACTCGGGGAGCACCGTGATCCTGCTCGTCCCCGTCGTGGTGCCCTGAACGCAGCGCCCGGGGCCGCTACTGCTGGTCGACCGTGTCCTCGGCGCCGGTGCACTGGCCGGCGTACTGCACGTCCTCACCCGCGCAGGTGGCGAAGCAGGAGTTCTCGTAGGTGACGTCGTCGGTGCCGCAGACGATCTCGCGGTCGTCCGGACAGTGGGACATGCACTCCTGCTCGGGGCAGCCGCTGAGGCCGACGGCGAGCACGACAGCGAGGCACAACAGGCGCATACCGGTCTTGTAGCATCCTGGACTGAGTCGTTCCCCCGCGCAGCGGCCGCCACCGAGGCTGACGACCTACCCGGTCTGAGGCCCCAGCACCTCGGCGACGTGGAACGAGCGGTAGAACCAGCTCCGGTCGGTGGCCCACAGCGAAGCGGCCAGCTCGTCGAGGGGGCTCAGCTGGGCGGCAAGCTCGTCGGGCACCGGGCGGGGGACCAGCAGGCACCACCAGGCCAGCCGACCCCCGGGCCGGAACATGCGGGCGAGCCCCGCGAGCACGTCGCGGGCGAGCGCCTCGCTCATGTACTCGAACATGTCGCTGAAGCCGCCCTTGCTGAAGCTGGCGCCCGACGCGAGCAGCTGCTCGGCCTCCCCCGTGTGGACCCGGACCCGGTCGGCGGACTCCCGCAGCGCGCCGAACAGCGACGGCCGCAGCCAGGCCGGGCCGGCCTCCAGCGGACCGAACCCGCCGTCCAGGAAGGCCCGGAGGTAGAAGTTGTCGGCCAGCCCCGTCGACGTGATCGCCCAGCTGAATCGGCGGAGGAAATAGCCGCCGACGTCGCCGTCCTGCACGTGCCTGAACTGGGCCGGATCACGACCGTTGGCCGCCATCTGCTCCCGGCCGAAGTACCAGGCGAACCGCTCGCGGAAGGCGACGGTCAACGCCTCCCGGCGCGCGAGGTCGGCCTGCGCCTCCACCGTCGGCGAGGCGACCAGGCGGTCCAGGAGGTCTGCGGGCCACAGGTCGGGCAGGTGCTCCCGCGCGAAGCCCAGGATGTAGCGCTCCAGCCGGCCCGAGAAGACCACACCGTCGGCGAGCACCTGCTCGTGCGCGTCCCAGAAGACCGCGGCGGTCTCGGGGAGGTGCGGACGCAGGGCGCGGTACCGGACGAGCGGGTCTCCGGGCGCGAGCCCGGAGAGCTCGACCAGCGTCGCGTGGTCCCCGTGGCGGTAGGCGGCCAGCTTCAGCTCGAGGAGCGCCGTCTGCGCCGGGTTCATGTCCACCGCGGTGACCGACCGTGGCCCGGCGGCGGCGAGGCTGAGCACGTTGTCGCCGGCGCTGCAGATGCACAGCACGTCGTCGTCCGGCTGCAGGTCCAGGGCGCCGTGCAGCAGGCGATCGTCCTCCCAGACGGTGGAGTAGCGGATCGTCGCCTGGGTCAGCAGGTCGGAGACTTCGGAGCGGAGCTCGGTCACGGGGGGCCGATGGTATCAGCGGCCGCCGGGCCGATGGTCTACCCGCGTTCAGCGGTGCGGGCCCGGGCGCGCCGCGGGCATGCCGTCGACGCTCGCCAGGGAGACGGTCTCGAGGTCTCGGATCTGGGGGGCGAGCTGGAACCACAGCGCGCCCTCCTCCATCCGGACCTGGGCGAGCACCCCGCACTTCAGGCAGGCCTCGGCGCCGCCCGGGGGGGAGGCGGTGTCGCCCCTGCGACACCGCGCGCCGAGCACCGACCAACAGACCCGACCGCCGTTGACGCCGCCGTTGACGCCGTCGAGGAGCTCGGCGTGAGGCACCGTGCAGTAGCCGGGGTCGCCTTCGGTCAGCATCTCGGCCCCGCAGCGCTGGAGCTCCCAGCAGTTGGGGCGGCCGGGGAGGCGGCGCTGGGGCGTCCGGGGGAGCGGGCCGTCACCCGAGACGACGGCAGGATCCAGCCCCTCCTCCAGGGCCTCGAGCACGGCGTCGACCACCCGCGGGTCGAAGTGGTTCCGCGCCTCCCGGTCACGCCCCGGGACCAGGGTGCGGTCGAACGGCATCATCGAGCACCGTCGGAGCTCCGTAAGCGCCTCGTCCAGGGGCATGCCTCGCCGATAGGGACGGTCGGAGACCATCGCGTCCAGCGAGTCCGCGACCGCGATGATGCGCGCGAGGAGGGGGATCTCGTCGGCGGTCAGCCCATCGGGGTAGCCGCTCCCGTCGAGCCGCTCGTGGTGCTGACGGACCAACGCCGACACGTGCTCGAAGCCGGTGATCGGCGCCAGGATCGCCTCCCCGCGCACCGAGTGCTCCTGGACCGCGGCGTACTCCGACTCCGTCAGCCGGCCCGGCTTGTCGAGGATGGCGTCGGGCAGCCCGATCTTGCCGATGTCGTGCAGGTAGCAGGCGTACTCGAGGACCTCGCGCTCCTGCTCGCTGACGCCGAGGCGCACCGCCGCGGCCTGGGCGAAGCCGTGCACCCGGCGGCAATGACCGTGGGTGTAGTGGTTCTTGGCCTCGATGGCCGAGGACAGCGACAGGACCGCCTGCAGGTACATGTCGCGCAGACTCCGACTGCGGTGACGGACCTCGCGGTCGAGGAGCACGAGCGTGCGCCGTCGGTGCTCCGCGTGCTGCCACCGCACGGTGCCCATGGTCCCGAACACCCAGGCCATCAGCAGCGGCAGGGCCGCGACGAGCGGCAGGTGGCCCCACCCCTGGAACGGGGCGGCGAACATCGCGGACTCGGTGACCGAGCTGACCGCCCCGGGGCGGCCGAACACGGCCAGGTCCCCGGCGAGGCCCCACAGGAAGCCGAAGCCGACGTACGGATTGCGCACGCAGTCGATGGAGTTCCGGAGGCGCGCGGCCTGCACGAACTCAGCGACGACGTTCCCACCCACGACACACTCCACCTTCCGCGTCGGACGGTGCTGATGCTCTTGATCGGCTGTTTGCAGCCAATGTTGAGGGCGATCAACCTAGCGGGGGCCAGGGACCCATGCGGCGACGAATGTCAGGTCGACGCGCGGAGCCTGACCCGGTCGATCTTGCTGTTGTGCCGGGGGTCGACCGGGATCTCGTCGACCACCTCGACCCGGAGCACGCCCGCCCCCCGGACGTCGACCAACCCGGCCAGCGCGACGGGGTCGGGGGGGACCGCGCCCGGCTCCATCTGCACCACGAGCACCGGCCCGCCCACGTCGAGGAACGCCGACCGCGCGACTCCGGGCAGGGCGTCGACGGCCTCCTCCACCGGGTAGGGCGCCACCAGCCGATCGCCGACCGGGACCATGTCCTTCGTGCGGCCGATCAGCCACAGCCGACCCTGCTCGTCCCGTCGCGCGACGTCGCCGGTGCGGTGCCAGCAGCGACCGTCGGGCTCGAAGAGCTTGTTCTCGGCCGTCGCCGCCGGGTCGTCCAGGTAGCCGCGGTTGACGTGGGGACCCGACACCACCAGCTCGCCCGGCTCCCCGTCGGCGACCTCGAAGGGGGCGACGCCCCGCTGGTCCAGCGTTGGCGGCGGGTCGGGGACCTCCAGCAGCGCGACCGTCGCCGCGGCCGCCTCGGTGCCGACCAACACCCCGTCGCCCGGCGACGCCAGCACCTCGTCGAAGTGCACCGACGCGATCGGCTCCGCCTCCGTCGAGCCGTAGAGCACTTTCGCCTCCACCTCCGGCAGGGCCTGCTTCACCCTCGCCATGAGCGACCGCGGCACCCGAGCCCCGCCGACGCCGATCTGCCGCAGCGTGGCCGGCGCACCGTCATCGGGCGAGCCTCGCTCGCCGTCCCCCTCCAGGTGCGCGACCAGCCGGTCGACATACGCCGGCGCCCCGCTCATCCGGGTCACGCCGTGCTTCGCCGCGAAGCTCCAGACCGCCGCCGCGGGCGCCTGGGCGACGGCCCGGAAGTCGACCGGCGGCAGCACGGTCGGGATGCCGCAGCACAGGTTGTGCAGCGTCACGACGGGGAAGCAGGGCATGTCGATCTCGTCGGCCGCCTCGGGGAAGTGGTGCTTGAGCGCCCGGTGCTGCTCGGTCAGCAGCCGGTGGGTGCGGTCGGCGCCCTTGGGCTTGCCCGTGCTGCCCGACGTGAAGGTGATCAGGGCATGGTCGTCGGGCTCCCGCTCGAGGGTCACGGGCGTGCTAGCAGGCTGTGATAGCAGCCGAGCGGCCGGCCGCAGGAACGGCCCGGAGGCGTCGACGCAGTACTTGCGCATCCACCACAGCGTCGGGATCCACCACCGGTGCTTGAGCAGCGCGTGCACCGACACGATCCCCTTGGCCCCGGAGTGCCGCATCGCCGCGAGCACCTTCTTGACCCCCATGCCGGTGTCGATGAGCACCGCCGCCATGCCCGACGCCATCAGCCCGAGCACCAGCGAGTACAGGTCCACCCCCACTGGGAACATCACGACGATCCGATCGCCGGGCCGGAAGCCGGCCTCCCGCAGCGCCGCCTGCACCCCGCCGATGCGCCCCGCGAGCTCGCCGAAGGTCACCTGCACCGACTCGGTGACGCCGGTCTCGTCCCACGCCGCGGGCAACACCAGCGCCGTCTTCTCGGGCGGATGTTCGAGGATGTGATCGACGAAGTTCGCCCGCATGGCCGCCCGATGCTAACAGCGGCGGCCGCGGTGGCATGGGGTATCGCCGCCGGCGGAGGAGGGCCACCGCCCTGCTGACCGTGCCGGCCGACCGCTCGTTCGTGCTCGTCGGCGGCATGGCCGCCACCGGCGGCAACAGCGGCCAGGATCTCGAGCTGTACGAGGACGCGACGCTGCGCGCCGGATTCGGCTGGCTCGGCCAGTACGGCTTCTGGGCGGGCAACCTCGGTAACGTCCGGTTCGTGTTCCCGCCGGGCAGCGATGTCATCCTGACTCACAACGGCAGCTCGACCTGTCACTACTACTTCGAGGGCTACCTGGCCCACCCCTGACACGACGTACCCCACTCCGCCGTTTCCCCCCACCGCCGGTCGATGCTATCAGCGGCGGGTGACTGACACCGCGCCGCAGCAGGCCTCCCCCAAGCACCTGGTCGCGTGGATGAACGAGCGCTTCCCGCCGTCCCACGGGGTGCTCTTCTTCGTCATGTACGCGACGGCGGTCCTGTTCGGCCGCTTCCTCGCCCGCGAGGGGGGGCTGACCGTCTCCATCGTGGACGTCGTCGCCTTCGTCGCCGCGTGGAGCTTCTTCCTGATGCTCCGGGTGTTCGACGAGCACAAGGACTACGATCTCGACCTGCAGAACCACCCCGACCGGGTGCTGCAGAGCGGCCGCGTCACCCTCGGCCACCTCAAGGTGCTGGGCGTCTTCGCCATCGTCGCCCAGGCGGGCGTCAGCGTCTGGCTGGACGGCGGCTTCGGCGCCATCACCACCGCCTGGCTGGTCGTCATCGTCTGGTCGTCGCTGATGGCCAAGGAGTTCTTCGTCGGGGAGTGGCTCGATAAGCGGCTGGTGCTCTACGCGCTGTCCCACATGGTGGTGATGCCGATGGCCCTGGTCTGGATGGCCACCATCGGCGCCGGCGACATGCCGCTCACCGCCGACGTCGGGCTGCTCGCGGCGCTGTCGTTCCTGTCCGGGGCCGCGTTCGAGGTGACCCGAAAGACCAAGGGGCCGGACGAGGAGCGGGACACCATCCAGAGCTACTCCCAGGTCTGGGGGCCGCGGGGGGCGGCGAGCATCATCGCGGCGCTGCTCGTCGGCCAGGCCTGGTTCGAGGTGCTGCTGCTGCGGCTGGTCCTCGATACCCCCCACTGGGGTTGGTACGTCGGCCTCGCCGCCACCTTCGTGCTGCCGGTCTACGCGGTTGGGAGCTACCTGAAGGAGCCGAGCACCAAGGGCCGCAAGCTGAACGAAGGCGGCGTGTCGCTCGCGATGCTGTCGGCCTATGTGCTGCTGCTGGCGGCGGTCATCTCCGAGCGAGGCATCGAGTGGATCCAGCCCGGCTGACCCGGCTGACCGACCCGTCGGTCGCCGGCGGCAAGGCCGCGGGGCTGGCGAAGCTGGTCGCCGCGGGCGCGACGGTGCCGCCGTTCTTCGCGCTGGAAGGCGACCGCTTCGTCGCCCACCTGGAGCGGACCGGGCTGCTCGAGCGGTTCACCCGGGAGCTGGAAGACGCCGACGCGGACGTGGCGGACGTCGCCGCGTCGCTGGGGGAGGCGCTGCTCGCGACCGAGCTCGACGCCACCCTGCGCGACCACATCGCCGGGGAGCTGAGCGGCTGGGGCGACGTGCCCGTCGCGGTTCGCTCGTCGATGGTCGGTGAGGACTCCGTCGGCCAGTCGTTCGCGGGGCAGCTGGAGACGTTCCTGTTCCGGCGCGGCCTCGACGCCGTCTGCGACGCGGTGCTGCATTGCTGGCGCTCGGCGCTGGGCGAGCGGGTGCTCGTCTACCGGCTGCGCCACGAGGGCCGGCTGTCGGTGCCGCGGGTCGGCGTCGTCATCCAGCAGATGGTCGACGGCGAGGTGAGCGGCGTCGTGTTCACCGCCCACCCGGTCACCGGCCGGCGGGACCACGCCCTCGTGACCGCGGCGTGGGGGCTGGGCGAAGGCGTCGTGTCGGGGCTGTGCAACACCGACGAGTTCACGATCGGCCATGACGGCGACGAGGTGGAGCACACGACCGCCGACAAGGACCTGCGGCTGGTGCGGCCCGCCGACGGCGCCGGCACCCACGAGGAGCCAGTGCCGCAGGCCGATCGCGGCCGTCGCTGCCTGACGGTCGCCCAGGCCGAGCAGGTGGGCGCCGAGGCGGTCCGGGTGGCGGTAGCGTTCGGAGCGCCGCAGGACCTGGAGTTCACGTTCCGCGGCGACGACCTGTTCCTCCTGCAGTCCCGCCCGATCACGGCGCTGCCGGAGCCCGAGAACGTCGACGGCCCCGAGGTGGTGTTCGACAACAGCAACATCCAGGAGAGCTACTGCGGGGTGACGACGCCGCTGACGTTCAGCTTCGCGCGCCGCGCCTACGCGTCGGTCTACGAGCAGACGATGCGGGCGGTCTCCCTGCCCCAGTCGGTCATCGATGACCACCGCGACATGCTGCGCAACCTGCTCGGGCTGCTGCGGGGCCGCGTCTACTACAACATCGGCAACTGGTACCGGGGCCTGCTCCTGCTCCCCTCGTTCGGGCGGAACAAGGAGGACATGGAGGCGATGATGGGGCTGACCGACCCCGTCGACCTGGTCCAGTCCGAGGTGCTCACCACCGGCCAGAAGCTCGCCCGGCTGCCGCGGATGCTGCTGACGCTGTGGCGCCTCGCCAGCCAGTTCCGGGCGCTCCCGGGGGCGGTCCCGGGCTTCCTGGCCGACTTCGAGGCGAGCTACGCGGCGGCCGATCGTGCGTCCTTCGCCGACGCGTCGTTCTCCCAGCTGATGGACACCCTCGACCTGCTGGACGAGCGCATGCTCGGCCGCTGGCACGTGCCGATCGTCAACGACTTCTACGTGATGATGGCGACGGGCAAGCTGCGCCGGCTGCTCGACGAGGACCTCGCGCCGCTGTACGCCGGGCTGATGAGCGGCGAGGAGGGGATCGAGTCGACCGAGCCGACGAAGGCGCTGATCCGGCTCGCGGCCTACGCACGCAGCGACCCGTCCCTGGCCGACGCGGTGCGGAGCTGGCCCGAGGGGGTCGACGTCCTGGAGGCCGACGCCGAGTTCCAGCGTCAGCTCGCCGCCTACGTCGAGCGGTACGGCGACCGGGTGATGGGCGAGCTGAAGCTCGAGACCGTCACCGTGCGCACCGATCCGAAGTTCGTCTACGACTGCCTGCGCGGCTTCCTGGACCGGCCCGACCTCGATCCCGAGGCGCTCGCGAGCCGCGAGAAGGCGCTGCGGGCGGAGGCCGAAGGGGCGCTGCCGTCGGGGCGTCGCGGCAAGATCCTGGCGGCGCTGCGCAAGGCCCGGGAGGCGGTCAAGAACCGCGAAAACATGCGGCTCGCCCGCACCCGGATGTTCGGCCTGTACCGGGACGTCTACCGCCAGGTCGGCGCTCGCCTGCACGATGTCGGCCGGCTCGACGCCCCCGACGATGTCTTCTACCTGACGGTGGAGGAGCTCCGGGAGCTCCACGAAGGCACGTCGATCGCGTGGGACCTGGCCCCCATCGCCCGGGCCCGGCGCGCCGAGTACGCCGGCTACGAAGCGAAGGACGTGCCCCACCAGGTGCACACGCGCGGCCCGGTCGGGGTCGGCAACCGGCTCCGCGGCCCCGAGCGGGAGCCGGTGGACGGGGACGCGACGGTGCTCGAGGGGATCGGCTGCTACCCCGGCGTCGTCGAGGCGAACCTGCGGGTCATCCTGTCCCCCGACGACGGGCTGGACGTGCAGGGCCGCATCCTCACGACCGTGCGGACCGACCCGGGCTGGGCGCCGCTGTTCCCCGCCGCCGCGGGCATCCTCGTGGAGCGCGGCAGCACGTTGTCCCACAGCGCGGTGGTCGCCCGGGAGCTGGGCATCCCGGCGGTGGTCGGCGTGCCCGGCTTGCTGCAGATCGTGAGCGACGGGGAGCCGGTGCGGCTGGACGGGGGGACGGGAGTGGTGGAGCGGCTGGCCGTCGAGCCCGCCGCCG
This sequence comes from uncultured Rickettsiales bacterium, assembly GCA_964416435.1. Classification (GTDB taxonomy): domain Bacteria; phylum Myxococcota_A; class UBA796; order UBA9615; family UBA9615; genus CAYQEG01. The sequence goes on along the minus strand of CAYQEG010000087.1, from coordinate 14,079 downwards.
AGCCGGGCAAGAACAGCGCCGACGACAGCTCGCGCTGAAGATCTCACGCTCCCCGCCGATAGGTCTTCCCCAGGGGCGAGGAGAGCAGATGCTCGGGGATCGGCGGCAGGGCGACCGGATTCCGTGCCGGATCGGCGCGGTGATGTGCGACGAGACGGGGGAGCGGCTTCAGCTCCACGTCACCAACCTCAGCGAGGAGGGCGCCTTCGTCCCGACGAAGGAGCCGATCCGGCCGGGCAGCAAGGTCCGGCTGAGCTTCGAACACCCGACCAGCGGACGCCAGGTGGACGTGGAGGCCCGAGTGGCCCGACGCGTCCTCGCCCGTCCGGGCCGGGACGACAAGCCGGGCAACGGGCTGTACTTCGAGCAGCCGCTGTCTCGCTTCCGCGACGAGCGACGGGGAGCGGAGCGGCGCGCATGCGACATCCGCTCCGAGCTCCACGTGGGGGCGCACGAGGTCGCTGGCCACCTCGCGGACATCAGCGAAGGGGGCGCGCTGCTCGTGACCCGGGAGCGGATGCAGATCGGCGCCGTGATCCGGCTGGCCTTCTCGCACCCCGGCACCTGCGCGCAGGTCGAGACCTGGGGCGTGGTGGTGCGCGGTCCGCTGGCCGCCGAAGACGGCCAGCGAGGCTACGGCGTCTGCTTCGACGAGAGCCTGTCCGAGCTGGCGTCGGGCGGCTCGTGGGAGCGCAACGAGAAGACGGGCATGCTCAGCCCGCGCCTCGCACCCCAGGGACACGAGCTGTCGTTCGTCAGCGACGCCGACCTGGTGCGCGAGCAGATGACTCGGAAGGTGCGGGTCGCCGGGACGCTCCACCGACTCGTCCTGGCCGGGTCCACGGAGCTGCTCGTCGAGTGCGGCTCGCTGCCGGGCAAGGGCCAGTGGATGGCGATCGAGCTGATACGCCCCGGCGGCAGCGCCCTGGCGGACATCCAGATCTACGGCCGGGTCCGGCGCGCCGGAGCCACGGCGGTCGAAGGCTGGAAGCCCGGCTTCACCCTGCAGATCGACGGATTCGGCCACCCCAGGATGGCCGAGGACTACCGGGCGTTCGTCCGGTGGCTGGGGACGCGCTCCAAGGCGCACTGACAGCGCCTTGCGGCCGGGGAGCCGGTGCGGCTCGACCGCGGGACCGGGGTGGTGGAGCGACTGGCCGTCGACGCAGGCGCCGACGCGGACGCCGACCTTGAGTCAGGCGGCGGCCTCTTCGTAGGCCGCCCACGCCTGGCGAACCCACCACGCGATGTGCAGCTGCGCCTCGGCCCGACCGGGAGCTAGCGCCTCGGCCTCGTCGAGGTGGCGCTTCGCTCCGTCCAGCGCGCCTTCGGCGACGCAGAGCCGCGCGAGCCCGGCGAGCACCCAGGCCGTCTCGTAGCGATCACCGAGGGCCCGGGACAGCGGGAGCGCGCGCTCCAACCGGCGGCGGGCGGCGACCAGCTCGCCGGCCTGCACCTGGGCGAGGGCGAGCACGATGCTCGGCCCGCCGTACTGCCACCGGCGCTCCTCGATCTCCTCGGCGAGCCGGACCGTGCGCTCCAACATCGGGCGGGCCGCGTCCCAGTCCCCGGCCATCGCCAGCGCCTGCCCGCGGTTGTTGTACGCGAGCATCTCGAACATGCGACTGCCCCGCTCAAGCGCCCACGCCAGCACGCGGTCGCACGACGCGTGCACGTCCTCGAACCGACCCTCACCGAGCCCGCAGACGCCCAGGTTGTACGTCGCCGAGATGGCGACCCGCGTCTCCCCCGACTCGGCCAGCTCCCGCAGCCCCTGCGCCAACTCCGGCCCGTCGGGGGCGGTCACTGCGAGGTCGTGTTTGAGCCGGAGCATCAGCTCCTCGGCCCCGAGCTCCTCCGCCTCCTCGTACAGCTGGCGCAGGAGGGGCCGCGCCCGCTCGCGGTCCTGGAACAGCCCCGCGCGGACGACGGACACCCGCGCCTCCAGGGCCCCGGTCCGATCCCCCCGGCTGCTCCTGAGCTCGGCCAGGGAGGTCGCCGACGCGCGCTCCTCATCGAAGCGGCCGAGGCGGGCGAACAGGTTGAGCGACTCCGTCCAGACCCGGTCCCGTAGGTCGGGGTCGCTCACGCGGCCGACGTCCAGGCGCGCGAAGGGGTCCGCGGCCGCCGACGCCGGGCCGCGCATCCGCGCCACCACCGCCAGCGGCAGCCAGCAAGCGGCCGCGACGTCGAGCTCCCCGGCCTCCAGCGCGAACTCCAGCGCTACGCGCAGGTTCTCCCGCTCCAAGGCCAGGCCTGCGAGCCGCTCGGCTGCCCCCTCCGCCTCGTCGATGCGGGCGATCGGGTCGTCACCGGCGTAGTGGCGGGCGTGCCGCTCGCTCAGCGCGCGCTCCGCCGACCGTCCCGTCACCGGCCCGTCCGGCCCGACCACCGCCGCCGGGTCACGCAGCTTCTCCGAGGCGTACTCCTGGATGCTCACGTACATCCCGAACAGCGGGTCGCTGAGCGTCGCGCGATCGTCCCCGCCCCCGTCGGGCGTCCAGGTCCGCAGCAGGCTCTTGTCCATCAGCGTCTGCACGACGTCCATCGGCCAGGGGGCGTCGTCGAAGACGTCCAGGTCGAGCACCGCTTCGGCCGCCTCCAGCGTGAACCCGCCGCGGAACACCGAGCACTGGGCCAGCGCGAGCCGCTCGGCGGGCTCCAGCAGGTCCCAGCTCCAGTCGATGGCGCCCCGGAGCGTCGCCTGGCGCGCCCGGGCCCCGCGGCGCCCACGGGCCAGCAGCTTGAACCGCTGTGACATCCGGGCGACCAGCTTGCGGGGCCCCATCATCGGCGCCCGCGCGGCCGCCAGCTCGATCGCCAGCGGCATGCCGTCGAGCAGACGGACCAGCTCGACGACGTCCGCCGAGTTGTCCTCGGAGAGCTCGAACCGGCCCGCCGCCTTCGCCCGCTCCACGAACAGCCGCACCGCGTCGCTCGCCGCGATCTCCGCGAACGGGGCGTCCGCCGCCGGCGCGGACAGCGCCTCCAGCCGCATCACCTGCTCGCCGGCGACCCGCAGCGGCTCGCGGCTGGAGACCAGCCAGCCGACGTTGTGCGCCAGCGACCTGAACCGCTCGATGACCGGCGCCCCCTGCTGCACCAGTTGCTCCAGGTTGTCGAGCACCAGCAGCGTCGGCGGGCGGTCGGCCACCACCCCGGCCAGCCACGCCAGCGGGTCGGCCCCCGTCAGCTGCACGCCGAGGGCGTTGGCGAGCGCCGCGAGCAGAGCGTCCCCCGCCCGAACGTCTTCCAACTCGACGAACCAGGCGCCGCCGGGCCAGTCCCCGAGCGTCGCGCGGGCGAACTCCAGGCTCAGCCTCGTCTTGCCGGTGCCGCCCGGGCCGAGCAGCGTCACCAGCGTGCCGGGCCCCTCCAGCCGCGTCCCCAGCTCCCGGAGCTCGGCCACCCGCCCCAGGAAGGCGTCACCGCGCACCGGCAGGTTGTTCGGCACGTCGCGGGCGGGGCGCCAGCCGTCCCCGTCGCGCACCACCCGGTAGACCTTCGCGCCGTCGGGCGGAGGCAGGAACCGCGACCGCTCGTCCCCCACCTCGAACAGCTCGACCGGCGCGTCGACCCCCTTCATCCGCCACCAGCCGTGGCTGCGGAGCTCATGCCCAGCGTCGAGGCGGGCCCCCGCGGCGGCGGTCAACAGCGTCTGGCCACCGCTCGCGACGCTCATCACCCGGGCCGCCACGGGCTTTGCGAGCCCCTCGACCTCCAGCGGCTTGGCGCCCCGGGCGACGTCCTCCGGCGGGTTCCGGCGGAGCACGACGTCGCCGTAGTGCAGGCCCGCGCGGGCGGTGAGCGGCACGCCCAGCTCGACCGACAGGCGCCGAAGCGCGGCGTGCCAGGCGATCCCCCAGGTCACGGCGGAGCTGACATCTTCGAACAGGAGCAGGAAGCCGTCGGTCTTGTCGATCTCCAGGCCGCCGGCCGCCGCGAGCAGCTCCCGAGCGGCCCGATCGTGAGCCGCCCAGACCGCCGCGGCCCGCTCGTCGCCGAGCTCCTCCACCATCCGGGTGCTGTCGACGACGTCGGTCAGGAGCAGCGCTCTGGAGGCGGTCTCGACCATGCTCGGACCGTAGCAAGCCGGCGCGTCTTGCGAGCCCCGCGACCGCGTGGGAACGTCCCCCATGCCCCTCCCACCCGGCTTCGTCGAGCTCCCCCACCTGGTCTTCGCCGACGACCCGGACTGGATCCCGGAGGATCCGGCCGCGGTCGAGCGCGCGTTCGACCCGAGCAGCGCCTGGTTCCGACAGGGTCAGGCGGAGACGTTCTGCATCCCGGGCAAGGCCCGGGCGGCCGCGTTCTTCCAGCCCGACCTGCGGGTGGACGACCAGCGCGTCGCCTTCTTCGGCTACTGGTGCACCGCCGGGGACCGTGACGCCGACGCCTCGCTGTTCGCCGACGTCGAGGCCTGGGCCGCGGACCGGGGAGCGGAGGCGCTGTACGGGCCGATCAACTTCACCACCTACGGCAACTACCGGCTCCTGCTGTCGATGGAGGCGGACGACGCGACGCCGTTCCCGGACGAGCCCTACAACCCGGCCACCTGGCCGGAGACCCTGGAGGCGCTGGGCTACGCGGTCGACCAGCACTACCTGACCCAGGTGGGGGTCATCCAGGCCGGCCTGTTCGTCGCCCAGCTCAAGAAGCCGGCGATCGACGCGCTGCTCGCCGAGGGGTACCGCGTCGAGTCCTTCCCCCACGGCGCGTGGCTGGACCGTCTGCGCGAGGTCCACGGCATCGTCGACGCCATCTTCGGCCAGAACTTCGCCTACTCACCGCTGAGCTACGAGGCGTTCGCGTCCAAGTGCGGCGAGGACTTCATCCGGCGCACGGACCCGGAGGTCTCCACCGCCTGCTACGCGCCCGACGGCGCCCTCGCCGGCTTCTTCCTCGTCTACCCCCACTACGGTCCGCTGGTGCGACAGGGCGCCGGGGCCGACCGCGTCGCGGTGACGGCGCTGGACTTCGCGACCCACCACCCCGATCTCGCAGGACGCCCCTGGCGCGGCGCGATCGCCAAGACGGTCGGCACCGATCCGAGGCACCGCGGCAAGGGGGTCATGGCGGCGCTCACCGCGGGCATGTTCGCGCGGGGCGAAGGCCGCTACGAGCACTGGTACGGCGCGATGATCCGCAAGGGGAACGCGAGCAAGAACTACGCGTCGGGGAACACCACCGGCGAACGCTGGTACGGCCTGTTCAGGAAGGGTCTGCGCCCTTGACCGGCCGGGCCTTGAGGGTCGACAGCATGCGTTGACCCCTCATCCGTTGCCGCACGAGTACGAAGATCACCCAGAAGTCGCAGACGATCATCGCCCCCATCAGGAACAGCGTCCACGGGTTGTTGGCCGAGATCGGGGCCAACGCGAACTGGTAGTCGCCGGACGCCAGGTAGCTGTCCGACGCGTCGTTGGGCACGTGCAGCAGCTGGTACGGCAGGGCCTCGATGGCGTCGTCCGACTTTGCGTGGGGCCGGTCGCTGCCGTCGACCCACAGGAACACCATCCAGGTCGACACCGCGGTCGTCACGTCGCCGACGCCGCGCAGCGCGATGCCCCAGAAGGAGATCCCGTCCGGCTCGTTGTTGATGCCCAGGTACTGCTGACGCTCCTGCAGCCAGATCGGGAACTGACAGGCGATGATGGCGACGGCCATGATCGCCGGGGTCACGCCGTCCTTCATCCCGGTCCACTCGACGAACGCGATCATCCCCAGCGTGGTCAGCGTGGTGACGCCGATCACCGACAGCCAGGGGTGCTTCGCCAGCGCTGTGCCCGGCATCGAGTTCTTGCCGTACAGCCCCACCTGGATCAGCAGGATGATGTCCATCAAGAACCAGGCGTACTCGAACCACTTGGCGTAAGCGAACTCGGGGACGCCCTCGCCGATCGGCCACACGAAGATGAAACAGAACTCGAACGAGAACATCACGCTCGCGGCGACGAGTGGCGCGGCGTAGTGCTTGTCCTTGTGGGCCCGACGGATCATCAGGATGTAGGCGATGATCCAGAGGGGATAGGTCAGCGAGAAGATCACCAACTCCACCGGTGACCACGACGACAGGTCGATCTCGAACAGCTGCTGACTCATGCGGCCCTCCCGTGCCTACGCGGTCGCTTGCTCCTCCACCCGGCCGATCGCGGTGCGGCGCGTCTTCCGCCCCTCGATGCCGTGTTCCGCGAGGAGAGCGTCGACCCGCGCGTGGTGCTCCTTGACCTGGTCCTCGGACGTGCCGGGCACGAGGGCGAGCTGCTCTCGGGACACAGCCTCGTCGAGGGCCATCGCCCCCTCCACGGCGAGCTTGAGCGCGTTGGCGAGCAGCTTGCGGGCCTTGCCCGCCTTTCCATCGAGGCGAGCCTGCCAGCCCTGCAGGTTGGCGAAGCCGGGCTTGGCCAGCCCGAACGCCTTGGCCTGCTTGCCCAGGATCGCGAGCACCGACTTGAGCGCCGCGTCGACCCGGCCGCGGTCCCCCTCGGACCGCTCGCGCAAGGTCAGGAGCGCCTCCCCCAGGCGGTAGAAGCTGAGCACGTAGGTCAGCTCGAACTTCGGGTTGCTCCCGGCCGCCTCGACGGCCTGCTCGGCGCCGGCCAGCACGCCGACCGGGTCGCCGCGCCGCAGCGCGATTACGGCCCCGAGCATGCCGAACCAGACGACGACGTCCGGCTGGGCGTCTCGACCCACCCACAGCGTCCGGGCCCGGGTGAGCTGGGCGTTGGCCTCGTCGGTCCTGCCGATCTCGAGCAGCCGGACCGCCTCGAGCACCCGCGCGTTGAACTCGTCGCGGCGATAGCCCCACCGCACGGCCCACGCGATGCTGCCCTCGAACTGGCCCTCGGCCTCCCGCACCCGACCCTGGTACAGCCGCAAGAATCCCTCGGTCTGGCCGCACCGGGCGCGGAGCTGCTCGTTGCCGATCTCCCAAGCGACCGCGTTCATCGCTTCGACGGCGGGCTGGGCATCCGACCAGCGGGTCGACATTGCGTGGTGCAACGCCTCGCCGACGTGGCCGAGGAACCGGTCGAGGTAGTCCGACTCGGCCCCCTCGAGGGCGCGCGCCCTCGCGAAGTAGGCGCGGGCGGCGCCTTGCATGCCGAAGCCGCCGAGCACCAGCCCGACGTTGCTCAGGTCGGTCCGGCAGGGCGGGGAGCCCGACCGCTCCCGCAGGTTCAGGCACCACAGCGCGACCGCCGGGAACACGACCGGCGAGTCGACCAGCCAGTAGACCGCCTCCGCGTAGACCCGGAGTAGCTCGCTCGCTTCGGCGAACCGCTCGTCGGGCTGCTTGGGAGCCCGACGGAAGATGGAGGGGAACCAGCGGGACAGGCTCTGGCGAAGCAGCTGACCCATCAGGACCCGGCCCCAGGCGCCATCCTTCGTCGGCACCGCCATGCCCAGGTCCCGCATCCCGCGGCGGATCAACTCGTCGCCTTCGACGTGCTTGCCTTCGTCGATCGTCGCCCGGGCCAGCTTGCGGATCCAGCGCACCCGCTGGACCGGCGTCGTCACCGCGGCGACCTCGTCCGGGTAGCGGTCGGCGAGGTCGAGCGCGCGCTCGAAGAAGCCGACCGCCTCGGTGGCGCTGCCGACGACGAGCGCGCCGTCGCCCGCCTTCTCGAGGTACTCGACGGTGCGGGGCAGGTCCCGGGCGCCGCTCCAGTGGTGGGCGAGCAGCGGGTAGGCGGCAGCGAGGTCCGCGGCGTGGGCGGCCTCCAGCCACTCGGCGACCCGACGGTGGATCTCCCGGCGCTGTCCGCTGACCAGCGCCTCGCTCGCGAGCTCGCGGACGATGCCCTGTCGCAGAACCCACGCCTCCCGGTCGGACGCGTCGAGGCGCTCCGCGAGCCCCGAGTCGACGATGGCGGCCAGGGCAGCGCCGATGTCCCCCGTTCGGGCGGGCTCCGGGAGCGCCTGGTCGAGCAGGTCGCGGCCGAAGTCGGCGCCGATGACGGCCGCCGTCTTCAGGATCAGCTGCTCCAGCGGAGCGAGCCGGTCGATCCGGCCGATGACCAGCCCTTCGATCGTCGCGGAGATGCCGAGCTTGTCGAGCGAGCCGACCGACCCCTCGACCTCCACGTTGCCCCCCTGCACCCGCAGCGCGCCCGCGTGCTGCAGGGCGACGAGGAGCTCCAGGCAGAAGAAGGGGTTGCCGTCCGTCCGCTTCCAGAGCCAGGAGGCGAACGTCGATCCCACCGACGTGGCGCGCAGCTCGGCCCGGATCAACTCGTCGACGCCGTCGATCGACAGCGGCTCGAGGTGATGCAGGTGGACCTCCTCGAGCCCCCTGAGGTCGGCCAGCGGATCGGCCGTCATCGCCCGCGCCCGGCCGGTCACCAGAACGGTCAGGGGGATCTCCGCCCGCGCCACCTGCTCGACGAGGTCGGCGGACGCGGAGTCGAACCAGTGGCCGTCCTCCAGGACCAGCACGAACGGTCGGGCCTGGGCCCGCTGCACCAGCAGGTGGGTCACGAGCGCGCGGGTCGACTCGCCACGAGCCGAACCCAGCAGCGCGCTCGTCTGCTCGCTGTCCTCGAGGTCGAGGTCGAGCAACGAGTCGAGGAGCGGGAGGAGCGCGAGGCGCTCCGGATCGTCCTGCAGGCGCGCCGTCAGCAGCTGCTGCCGGGCCTCCGCCTCGTCGCCGGTGGGCAGCCCGAGGGCACGCGGGAGGAGCTCCCGCCAGGGGGCGTAGGGCGTGTCCCGCAGCGTCGGGCGGGCCGTGCCGATGAACGCGGAGACCCCGCGGTTCTGCAGGTGACTCAGCAGCTCGGAGACCAGGCGTGACTTGCCCTGACCCGGCTCCCCTTCGAGCAGGCAGACCTTGGACTGCTGGGACTCGGCCCCGGTCAACACGTCCAGCAGGTAGGCCAGGTCGTGATCCCGGCCGATGAGGCGAACGCGGTCGGACGACTTCGCCTCGACCGGGCCGACGTCCAGCGGCCGGAAGCGCGGCATGTCCTGGCGGAAGCCCTTGACGACCAGGGCCGGGAGGGACTCGAACCGCACCGACTCGGCGGCGACCCGGTAGGTCTCGGAGTCGACGACGACGCTGCCTTCGGCCGAGCTCATGAGGCGCGCGGCGAGGTTCACCACGTCACCGATCATCGTGTATTCGCGGCGGACGTCGCTGCCGATGGGGCCGCAGAAGACCTTGCCCGTGGTCACTCCGATGGAGGCGCGGATGTCCTGCTCGGCCAGCTTGCGGTGGATGGCCTGGGCGGCGCGCACCGCCTCCGCCGGGCGGTACTCCAGCTCCTGCGACGGCAGCCCGAACGCGGTGACGATGGTGACGCCCTTGTCGTCGACGCTGACCTTGTCGAGGGAGCCGCCGGCCCGGTACAGCTCGCGCTGGACAGCGCGAACGGCCGCCTGGAGGCGCACGTCCCAGCCCTCGTCGGCCACCCCGAGGCCTTCGGGGCGGATGAACAGCACGGTCGTGAGGCGGTGCTCGGCGAGGAACGCGTCCAGCCCGCTCGCCAGGTGGGAGCGCACGACCCACGGCAGGTAGCGCATGTGACGCTGCGCGTCGTCGTCCTGGAGCTGCTCGAACGGGATCTCGATGGAGGTGACGGCCGAGTGGGTGCCCGTGAGGGTGGTGCCTTCGGGCTCCGGCTCGCCGGTGAAGAGCTCGTCGCAGCAGCTCCAGGCCTGGGGCGAGGCGACCACGGACCCGAGCGCGGCGTGGCGGAGCGCGGGCCCGATCTGGGTCATGACGTCGCCGCCGGCGACCAGCTCCCAGCGATCGCGCTCGCCGCCGACGCGGGCGGCGGTGAACCGACCGGCGCCGACGCCGACCCGGAGCGACAGGGAGACGCCCTGGACCCGTGGCCGACCGGCCATCGACTCCTGGATGGCGAGGGCGCAGTCCGAGGCCGACGCGGCGGCGGCCTCGAGGCCACCGTCGCGGGCCCACCAGAGCGCCAGGAGGGCGTCGCCGGCGAACTTGACGACCTCGCCGCCGCGCTCGCCGACCAGCTCGATCCAGCGGCCGAACTGGCGGTTGAGCACGTCGGTGAGCTCGTCGACCCCCTCCATCCCGCTGCTCGCCATGAGGGTCTCGGCGAGGCGGGTGAAGCCGGAGATGTCGGAGAAGAGGACCGCGGCGTCACCCTCGACCGACGCGGTCCCGTCCTCCGCGACGCGGGTCAGCCGGCCGGCCAGCCGGACGGGTAGGAAACTGCCAACCGCTCGTCTCTGTTCGGGCTTCACGGTTGGAGACTACCCCGGAGCAGGGCCGTTACGGTGGCGACGACTCGATCCTGGTCTCCGGAGCGCAGCGTGCGGACGTCGAGCAGGAGCCTGCCGTCGTCGATCCGCGCGACTACGGAGAGGTCGGCGCGACGGAGATCCGCGGCGAGGGCGTCGGCGGACCAGCCCCTGAGTTCGAGCGCGACGGCGGCCGACGGCAGCTGGACGGTCGCGGAGCTGCCGCCGCCGGGCGTGCTCCGGGTGTCGACCACGGCGGCGCGCAGGCGTTCGTCCCCGAGGGCCGAGAGGCGGGCGGCCAGGGCCCCGGCGTCCGAGCGCAGGTCGTCCTGGGAGCGGGCGCAGAGGGCGGCGGCCGGGATCGACGCACCGTCAGGGTCCCGCTCCCACTCCCGGAGCGTCGCCTCGAGCGCCAGGAGCGTCAGCTTGCCGGGCCGAAGCATGCGCATCAGCGGGTGGCGACGGAGGCGCTCGACGACGTCCGCCCGGCCGGCGACGACCCCGCACTGGGGTCCGCCGAGCAGCTTGTCGCCGCTGAACAGGACGAGGTCGACGCCCGCTTCCAGGGATCGGGAGATGGTGTCCCGGCCGAGGGCGTCGTCGCCGTACAGCTGACCGGAGCCGAGGTCGTGCACGACGAGGGCGCCCGAGGGGGCGGCCAGCGCGACGAGGGCCTCGACGTCGACCTGGCTGGTGAAGCCCACCACGTCGAAGTTGCTTCGGTGGACCTTCAGCACGACGCCCGCGCCGGCTTCCAGGGCGGCCGCGTAGTCCTCCGGGTGGGTCCGGTTGGTGGTGCCCACCTCGACCATCGAGGCGCCGGACGCCTCCATGATGTCGGGCATCCGGAAGGACCCCCCGATCTCGACGAGCTCGCCGCGGGAGACGACGACTCCGACGCCGTGCCCGGCCAGCGCCGCCAGGGCCAGGAAGACGGCGGTGGCGTTGTTGTTGACGACGACGACGTCGCCGCAGCCGAGCACCCGGGAGGCGGCGTCGGCGACGCGGTCCAGGCGGTTGTCCCGGCGGCCGTCCTCCAGGTCCAGTTCCAGGTTGAGGTAGCCGCCGCCGAGGTCGGCGATGGCGGCGAGCGCCGCGTCGGCGAGGGGGGCCCGGCCGAGGTTGGTGTGCAGGACGACGCCGGTGGCGTTGACCACGCGGCGCAGGGCGGGCTGCACGTCGGCCCGGGCGCGGGCGACGGAGGCGGCGGCGACGCGGTCGAGGTCGCAGTCGTCGGTGCCCGCGTCGCCGGCCGCGATGGCGGCGCGGAGGTCGTCCAGGACAGCCCGGCAGGCGTGCCGGCGGCTGATCCGGCCGACGTGAGGGACGACCTCCCAGGCGGGGTGGGCGAGGAGCTTGTCGACCTTGGGGAGCAGTCGGTACGCGTCCATCCCGCGGAGTCTACCCGCGCGGGACGTGTACCCTGCGCACGTGGAGACCGTCGCCCCGCTCTTCACGGCGCTGATCGCGCTGTCGATGGCGATCTCGACGCTGATCCGCGGCGCGCGGGACCGGCTCCACCAGGAGTTCGCCTACCTCTCGGGCGTCATCTCGATCGTCTTCCTGTGCCTCTTCTTCCTGCTGCTCAGCGACGAGTCGGCGTGGCGCTACGCGCTGATGATCTCCGCGCTGCTCGTGGCGCCGGCGTCGCTGCAGGTGTTCAGCCAGATCCTGAGGGCCTACGACCCGCCGTTCCGGGTGCTGATCCCGGTGCTGTACGTGCTGGCGGCGATGCAGCTGGTGGCGATTCTCCTGATCGGCCCGAGCAGCAACCTCGTCGTCGCGACGAACGCGCTGCTGGTGTTCGGGGGGCTGTCGATCCAGGTGATCTGGATCTTCCGACTGTCCCGTCGCCTGGACCGCCCGGTCGAGCGGAGCCGGGTCGCCTACCTGCTGTGGTCGGGCTCCGCGGCGGTGATCGCGATGGGGCTGGAGATGGCCTTCATCGACTGGAACATGGTGCGCGCGCTGCCCCAGGGGGAGGCGGTGCTGTTCCCGCCCTTCGGCTCGGTGGCGACGGCGGCGTGGATCTACTTCCTGGGGCAGATCATCCAGCGGGCGAGGCTGCTGGACAAGGATGAGATCATCGCCCGGCTGGTCGTCTTCGCGGTGATGGCGATGCTGGTGACGGCGGTCTACGGCGTGCTGGTCCGCCTGATCGGCCAGCCGACGGGTCCGCTGGCCGAGGCGGTCGACATCCTCATCGCGTCGGTGCTGGTGTTGATCCTGTACGAGCCGGTCAAGCTGGCGATGGAGAACCAGGTCGGGCGCTGGTTCGCGCGGGAGCGGAGCGAGCACATCTCGGCGCTGACGGACCTGAAGCGTCGCCTGCCGGGGCTGATCGAGCTCGGGCCGCTGCTGGACACGCTGTTCGACGGCAGCTTCTTCGTCGGCCGGATCGACCTGGCGTCGATCTACTTGTACGACGAGACGCGGGACGGCTACCGGCTGCGTCGCTGGGAGGGGGAGCCGGAGCAGGCGCTGCTCCCCGCCATCGCGCCGAGGCCGTTCATCGACGGGTTCGCCGAGGGGCGGCGCTTCTACCTGCTGGAGGAGTTGGAGGCCGAGGTGAACCGCTTCGCCGAGCCTGCGGAGTGGGTCGAGGGGGCGGTGGGGACCCTGCAGGCGCTGCAGGCGGAGCTGTGCCTGCCGTTGCGGATCGGCGCGACGGTGGCGGGGTTCTGGAACCTGCGTCGACGGCCGGCGACGCCGGCGTGGTCGGAGGACGAGCTGGATCACCTGAGCCAGCTGGCGGACCAGGTGGCGGTCCTGGTGGACAACTCGCGGGCGTTCGAGCGGCTCAAGGAGCGGGACCGCCTGGCGACGCTCGGCGAGATGTCCGCCGGCCTGGCCCACGAGATCCGGAACCCCCTGGGCGCGATCAAGGGCGCGGTGCAGGTGCTCGCCCGCAGCTCCGAGCAGCGGGGAGCCCGGGAGGAGGAGTTCCTGGGGATCATCGTCGAAGAGGTGGACCGGCTGGACAACGTGGTCCGCCAGTTCCTCGACTACGCCCGGCCGATGCGGATGGAGGTGGAGGAGGTGCCGCCGGACCTGCTGCTCGCCGGGGTGCTCGCGATGGTAGAGGCGGGCGGCGTGCCGCCGGAGGTGGAGCTGGACTACCGGCCCGACCCGGAGGTGCCCGAGGTCCCGATGGACGTCGAGAAGCTCAAGCAGGTGGTGCTGAACGCGGTGCTCAACGGGATCGAAGCGATGCGTGAGACGGGCGGTCGGCTGAAGATCCGGACCCGCTCGCTGCACGGCGGCCGGGGCAGCGTCCGCATCGAGTCGCTCCGGGCGCGGGCGCCCAGCAACGGCGTGGACGTGCGGATCCGGCGGGGACACTGTTCGGCGACCGACGCGGTCGAGTTGAGCTTCGAGGACGAAGGCCACGGCATCCGCGAGGAGGATGCGACGAAGCTGTTCATCCCGTTCTTCACGACCAAGGCGGGGGGCACCGGCCTGGGTCTCGCGATCTGCGAGCGCATCGTGCGGGAGCACGGCGGCGAGATCGAGATGGAGAGCGTCGTCGGCTCGGGCACCCGCTTCAGCGTCCGCCTGCCGCTCCCCCAGCCTCCGGTCCAGGAGGACGAGTCGCTGGACAGCTTGACGTCGGTGGAGTTGGGGAGCCATTCCGCATAGGAGTGGCCGGGGGTGAGGTTACCGATGGCGACGCGGTCGGCCGGACATCCACCGCGATCCACCGGACCACCTTCCCCGGCCCACCGCGATCCGTCTCGGCACGGATTGGTGGTGTGGCCGGCCAGCTAACGGTGAGATGAGCCGTCTCGGCACCAGTTGGCGGCCCACACCGCCAACCAGGTGCGAGATGACCCGTCTCGGCGCGGATTGGCGGGGTGGGCCGACAAC
>CAYQEG010000086.1:0-31028 GCA_964416435.1 uncultured Rickettsiales bacterium | reverse complement strand
TTCCCCCGAACGTGACCCCCCTCCCGACGGACCGCCGCGTTCGTCGAATCGCGCACGATCGCTACCTCTCGGAGGACTTCGCGACCCAGGAGCAGGACCGGATCTTCGAGCGGGCGTGGCTCGCCGTGGCTCCGGAGTGGCGGCTGAAGCGGCCCGGTGACTACGTCACCTTCACCGAGCTGGGCATGGACGTGCTGGTGGTGCGGGACGAGCAGGGCGAGATCCGCGCGTTCCACAACGCCTGCCGCCACCGGGGAAGCCGGATCATCACCGGCCACGGGCGCACCCGGGAGCTTCAGTGCCCCTACCACGGCTGGGGCTACCGGCTGGACGGCAGCTGCTCGAGCATCACCAAGGGGGACGGCTTCGCCGAGCCGCTGGAGCATCGGTCGTTCGGGCTGAGGGCGGTGCGCTCGGACCGGTGGATGGGCCAGGTCTGGGTCAACCTCGACCCGGGGGCCCCTTCTCTGCGACAGACGCTGGGTGGCATCGACGACGAGCTCGAGCCGTACGCGCTGGAGGAGATGCGTCCGATCCAGACCTTCGAGCGGGTGTACCCGTTCAACTGGAAGGCCATGCTCGAGAACGCGATGGACTTCTATCACGTGCCCTTCGTGCACGGCGGCACGGTCGCACCGCAGGTCAGCGACGGGCCGGACCTCAAGTCGTACGGCGACCACACCCGCCAGCGCCTGGAGATCGCGGGCCGCTGGCCGCTGCGGGACCGGCTGGACCGCGCCTGCACACGCGGCGGCCCCTACTCCCGTGAGCAGCTGCGCAGCCTTCACAAGTACCTGCTGTTCCCCAACTTCCTGATCAACGTCCTGCCCTATCACCTGACGATCATGCAGGTGTTCCCGGTGACCGCGACGACGTGCCGGCTGCGGTACAGCTTCTGTCGCCGCGCCGGGGCCCGGGGCGTCGAACTGGCGCGGGCGCTGGGCACCTGGGTGGCGTCGCGCTACATCCTGCGGGAGGACATCAAGGTGCTGGACGCGTTCCAGTCGGGGGTCGCGACCGGCGCCGTCCCGGTGCAGCACCTGCACGACGAAGAGGCCGCTGCGGCTCACTTCCACGCGGTCATCGACCGCTGGATCGGACGAGGACCGTGATCGAGCGGTACCTGGACTCTCAGCCCGAGATCGACGACGACGCCTGGGTCCACCCGACCGCGTACGTCGGCGGAGAGGTGACGATCGGCCCGCGCACGTCGATCTGGCCGTCGGCGGTGCTGCGGGGGGACCAGGGCGGCATCCGGATCGGCGCGGACAGCAACGTCCAGGACGGCGTCGTGGTGCATGCCACCGGCGGCCTGTCGGAGGTGACGGTCGGCTCGCGGGTGACGATCGGTCATCGGGCGGTGATCCACGGCTGCCAGATCGGGGACGACTGCCTGATCGGCATGGGCTCGGTGGTGATGGACAACGCGGTGATCGGCGACGGCTCGGTGGTCGGGGCCGGGGCCGTGGTCCTGGCGAAGACGGTGGTGCCGCCCGGCTCGCTGGTGCTCGGCTCGCCCGCGAAGGTGGCCCGCCCGGTGTCCCAGGGCCACACCGACTGGATCGACCACTCGTGGAAGACCTACGTGCGGCTGATGCTCGAGCACCGGACCGGGGTCGCCCAGCCGGAGGACACGTGATGCGACGCAGGCTCGCCTCTCTGTTCGCGGTCGCCGCCGTCGGCGCGCTGACCGCCTGCCCACCGCCCCCGCCGTCGCTCGAGGGGCTGGTGATCGAGATCGTGCCCTCCGAGCCCGCGGTCGAAGACGACCTCGTGGCCACGGTCGTGGTGCACGCCGCCGGCTCGAACAAGGACACCTTCCGCTACAGCTACGACTGGTCGGTCGACGGGGTGGACGTCGACGACCTGACCGGGCGCGAGGTGCCGGCCGAGCGAACCGCCGACGGCGAAGTGTGGGCCGTTCGGGCCACCCCCTGGATCGACTGGCTGGACGAGACCCTGGTCGGTGTCCCGTCGGACGACGAGGTGACCGTCGGCGGCGGTGACGACGACGACGCCGCGGACGACGACGACGTCAGCGACGACGACGACTCGGCCCGGTAGCCCCGACCCCGTTCACCACAGGTCGAAGGCTCCGGCCAGCCCCGCGAGGACCGCCGCGGCGATCCAGGTGCCGATCAACACCTTGCTGACCGCGCCCACCCGGCCCGTCGTGCGGCGCTCGTAGCGGATCAACGCGGCCGTCGGTCCCCCGATCAGGAACGCCACGCCCGCCATCGCGACGAGGTTCCGGTCGCGCACCGAGTACAGCAGCGGAACCGACAGGAAGGTCGCGGTGATGCCCAGGAACGCGAACAGGATCGGCCACAGGCCGCTGTCCCGCAGGTAGGGCATGACCCAGCGCTCGATGCGGTTGGGCTTCGGCTCTTCGTCCGACGCGTTGTCGGTCAGCGGATCGGTCATCGTCTCACCAGCCAATCACCCGCGGCGCCGTGATCAACAGCCCCACGCCACACCCCGAGAGGGTGCCGGCGGCGACGCGCCGCCACGCCGGCCAATCGCCAGGCAGGAACAGCGCGCCGAGCGCGGTGCCGAGCAGCGTGCAGACGACCATCACCGTCGTGATGACCGGGTGCTCCTTGGCGAACCTCAGCGCCGCCCTCATGACTCGTCCCGCTTCCACGACACCCAGCCCCACATCCCCAGCAGGATGAGCGCCATGGCGGCCCACTGCTTGCTGTAGTGCAGGCTGCTGTAGTTCTTCTCCAGCGGCCGGTAGCCGTCGGCGAGCACCGGGTTGGGCGCCGGCTCCTGGCCCGCCTCCAGCGCCGGCCCGGCGCGCAGGTAGACGCCCTTCAGCACGTCCCCGGCGTGGCGGTGGATCCCGGGCAGGCTGCGGCTGGGCCACACGGGCGGGTCCGAGACCGGCTGCACGGGGTCGGCGTCGAACCGGTCGGGGAGCGGCCGGAGCTGCCCTTCGAGGGTCGTCGGCCCGTGCCCGGCGAGGCCCGCCAGGGTCGCGTCCCGGTCCGCCGAGGGGATCTCCCCGCGATCGACGAGGAGATCGTAGTCCTCCGTCTCGAACACCTGGAGCACGGCGTACCCGGGCACGTGGCCCATCCGGCGGCCCCCCTCGAGCATCAGGTCGTCCCGGAACGCCCCCCGGAGCTTGATGTGCCGAAACGCGAGGGCGCCCAGGTCGCGGTCGACCAGGTCGGACCCGTCGATCGCGGGCATCCCCTCCACCGACCGGGCGTGGGGCACCCAGCGGTTCTTGAACGCGTGACGGCGCAGCTGCCACGCCGAGAGGTTGCCGAGGATGAGGACGCCGATGACGGTGGCGACCGTGGGCACGAGCGTGGGACGCAGCCGGCCCTTGGGAGTCACGGGACCGTCAGCCCTGGTCGCCCTCGGCGAGGGCGAGGGCCCGGCGGCGCAGCCACCAGATCGTGCCGCCGATCATCATCAGCGGCAGGAACGTGAGGAACGCCGTCGTCAGGATGAACGCCAGCCGGCTCTCTTCGAGCCCGACCCCGCATACCGCGCAGGCGATGGCCGCGAGAGCAGCCACTAGAGGTAGACCTCGAAGTAGAGGATGGGCCACACGAGGACCACGAAGTACCAGAACAGCGCCGCCGCGGCGAAATAATCCTCGGTCAGCGTGCCCTTCTTGAGGCGCCCGTAGCCGATCGCGAGGGCGATCAGCGCGCCGATGACGTGGAGGGCGTGGGTGCCCACGATCAAGTAGAAGAACGAGCCCAGCTGGGACGACCGGATGGTCAGCCCCTCGCGCAGCAGCATCGCCCACTCGATCCCCTGGAACAGCACGAAGGCGGCGCCCAGGAGCACCGCCGCGCCGTAGCGCTTCGTCGCCGTCGCCAGGTCGCTCGCCTTGAACGCCCGGTACGCGACGAACAGCACCACCCCGCTGGCGAGCAGCGCCGAGGTGTTGATGGCCGTCTCCCAGATCGGGAGCCGCGGCTGGCCCGGAGGCGGCCACAGCCCCTTGGTGACGCTGTTCTTGACGATCGTGAACGCCGACATCAGCCCGGCGAACAGCATCGCCTCGGCGAAGACGAACAGGATCGTCGCCAGGGTGGCGTCGCCGACCAGCTTGGGTCGGTCCGCCCGGGGGACCGGCGGCAGCCGGCCGACGCCGTCAGTGGTGCTCGTCACCACCGGCCGGCTCCTCGCCGTGGCTCTCGTCGCCGTGGGCCGCGTCACCGTGGTGACCGCCCTCGCCGTGCTTTGCCCGGTAGGCCTCGCTGGTCTGGTGCCACTCGATCTCGGCCGTCTTGACCCAGTTCTGGCCGTCGTCCTTCATCACGTCGGACGCAGTGCCGGCGAAGAAGAGGACCATGAACACCAGGCAGGTGGCCAGGAACCAGTGGACGATCGGCTTCTCGACGTCCAGGTGCATGAACTTCGCGCAGACCAGGTAGGCCTTCACGAACGCCACGCCGAACGCGGTGATCAGCACGAGCCAGAGGCGGCCGCTCCCCTCGGGCATGAACTCCGCCACGACGGGTCCGGCCACGGAGATGGCGAACAGGCCGAGGAGGACGAAGTAGATCTTGATGTAGTGGTCGGGGCCGTGGTGGCCGCCGTGATCGTGACCGTGGTCTGCCATGTCTGCCTCCTTCCTACTTCGCGATGTACAGCAAGGGGAACAGGAAGATCCAGACGACGTCGACGAAGTGCCAGTAGATCCCCACCAGCTCGACGCGCTGCAGCTCGTTGCCACGGGCGACGGTCATCGCCACCCAGGCCATCACCGCCATGCCGGCGATGACGTGCGAGGCGTGGATGCCCGCGGCCGTGTAGTAGAAGGACCAGAAGGCGTTGGCCGTGATCGTGTAGCCGTGGCTGATCTCGACGTACCACTCGTACGACTTGATGCACAGGAACACGCCGCCGAACGCGACGGTGAACCACAGGAGCTTCGCCGCCTTCTTGCCGTTCCCGCTCTCCGCGGCCTGGTGCGCGAGCACCGCGCAGAGGCTCGAGGTCAGCAGCACCAACGTGTTGGTGGCGCCGATCCATGGGTTCGTGTGCGCCGCGAAGTCACCGAACTCGGGGTGTCGCAGTCGGAACATCAGGTACGACGCGAGCACGCCGCCGAAAATCACGATTTCGGAAGCCAGCAGCCACCAGACGGCCAGCTTCCCCGTGGGAACGCCAGTGGCCTCCCGAAGCGTTGCGATGGGCTTGCCCTGCATCAGGCCTGATCCTCCGGCGGCTCGTTCTGCGGCCAGTAGTCGTCTTCACGGTCGGGGTGGGCGTACTCGTAGGGGCCCCGGTACACGTTGGGCATCGCGTCGGGCGGCCAGTTGCCGTGCCCCGGGGGCGAAGGCGTGGTCCACTCGAGCGTGTTCGCGTTCCAGGGGTTCGGACCGGCCTTGGGGCCCTTCATCATCGACTTCGCGATGTTGTAGATGAGCACGATCTGGAACAGCAGCATCACGATGAGCGCGGTGGTCGCGAGGATGCGCATGTTCTGCATCCACGGGACCGCCAGCTCGGGGAAGTTGGTGTAGTCGTAGATGCGGCGGTGCTGGCCCGCGGCGCCCAGGAAGAAGAGCGGGATGAAGATCAGGTTGAAGGGGATCATCGTCCCCCAGAAGTGCAGCTTGCCCAGCCGCTCATCCATCATCCGCCCGAACATCTTCGGGAACCAGTAGGTGAAGCCCGCGATGGTCCCGATGATGGCGATCGGGAAGAACGTGTAGTGGAAGTGGGCGAGCACGAAGTACGTGTCGTGGAAGTAGATGTCCGAGCCGGACGCGCCCAGGAAGATGCCGGTGACGCCGCCGATGAGGAACTCGAACACGAACGCCAGCGCCCACAGCATCGGCGTGGTCAGCCGGATCGACGCCCCGTACAGCGTCGCGATGTAGACGAAACACATCTCCGCGATGGGTATCGAGATGAGCACCGTGGTCACGGTGAACACGTTGGCCATGCGCGGGTCGATGCCGGCGACGAACTGGTGGTGGGCCCAGACGAAGAAGCTGAGCACGCCGGTCGCGATGGCGGTGTAGATGACCAGCTTGTGGGCGAACATCGGCTTGCGGCTGAAGGTCACCATGACGTCGGCGGTGATGCCCAGGGCGGGCAGGAGCACGACGTACACCTCGGGGTGGCCGAAGAACCAGAAGAGGTGCTGCCACAGGATCGGGTCGCCGCCGCGGGACGGGTCGTAGAAGCCGGTGCCCAGCTGCTGGTCGAACAGCAGCATGATCGCGCCGGCGATCAGCGGACCGACCGACGCCATGAACAGGATGGACGCGATGACGATCATCCAGACGACGATCGGCACGTCGAACGCCTTCATGCCCGGGGCGCGGCTGTTCATCGCGGTGGTGATGAAGTTGATGCCGCCCATCAAGAAGGCGACGAACTCCAGCGCCACCGCTATCAACCACAAGCTGCTGCCTGATGGGGTGAGGCTGTACTCCCCCTTGGCCGACAGCGGCGGGTAGGACGTCCAGGCGCCGCCGAAGCCTCCGCCCTGCACGAACAGGGAGAAGATGATGATGACGGCCGAGATCAGGAAGATCTGGTAGCTGAGCCGGTTCAGCCGCGGGAACACCATGTCGTCCGCGCCGATCATCAGCGGGATCAAGTAGTTGCCGAACCCGGCGATCAGCACGGGCATCGCGACCCAGAAGATCATGATGCTGCCGTGGTTGGTGACCAGGGCGTTGTACTCGCCGGGGGAGACCGCGCCGAAGCCCGGGAC
Source organism: uncultured Rickettsiales bacterium (assembly GCA_964416435.1). Classification (GTDB taxonomy): domain Bacteria; phylum Myxococcota_A; class UBA796; order UBA9615; family UBA9615; genus CAYQEG01. Next base: position 24,325 of record CAYQEG010000086.1, on the reverse strand, counting down.
CTCGGACCCCGGGTACGCCAGCTGCATCCTGAACACGTACGACATGAAGGCGCCGATGACGGCCATCGCCATGCCGGTGAAGATGTACTGCTTGGCGATCATCTTGTGGTCGGTCGACCAGAAGTAGTGCTTGAACCAGCCTACGTCGTGATGATCGTCGTGGGCGTGATCGGCCCCGTGGCCGTGCCCCTCCTCGACAGCGTGATCTGACATCGCCGCCTCCCTACTTCGCCGCCAGCGCGGAGTCGCTGGTGTTGTCGGAGATCCAGGCTGCGTGCTGGGAGCTCCGCTCGATGTGGATGCGGGCGCCCATCGCCCCGTGACCGATGCCGCAGATCTCGGCGCACTGGATGTCGTACTCGCCGGTCTTGGTCGCCTCGAACCAGCCGGTGATGGTCCGCCCCGGGATCGCGTCCTGCTTCAGCCGGAACACGGGCACCGAGAAGTTGTGGATGACGTCCGTCGCCTCGAGGTGGAAGTGATAGACCTTGTCCACTTCGATGTGCAGCTCGTCGACGAGCCGGATGTCGTCCTCGGTGTCGAGCTTGCCGTCGGCCCCGGGGTGCTGGAACGTCCAGGCCCACTGCTGGCCGACCACGCGGATCTCGTAGTCCGGGTCCGGCAGGTCCTGCTTGACGTCGACCCAGACCTTGATGGCGCCGACGATGATCAGCACGTCGCAGATCAGCACCAGCGCGTGCGGGATGCTGACGAACTGCTTCTCGTGCTTCTTCGTGCCGGTGATGTACTGGGCCTTGACGCCCGGCTTCGCCCGGAACTTGAAGATCAGGCCGAAGAAGACGACGCAACACGCCACGAACCAGAAGCCCGTGAGCAGCCCGATCATCAAGATCAGGTAGTCGATGTCGTTTGCGTAGGTCGACGCGCTGTCGACGAGCTCGGAGATCATCGGCCGGCCCCTACAGGATGAACAGGAACACGACGCCGATGAACAGCGCGGATCCCACCATGGTGATTACGAAGGTCTTGTAGGCCACTTGCGTGCCGAACTCGTCGTCTCGGATGTCTACGTCTGCCATGTCGGCGGCCCCCTACTTGAGCGTCGCGATGTAGGCGATCACGTCGGCGATCGCCTTGTCGTCGGGGAGGGTCGCGGCCATGGGAGCCATGGTCGCGCCGGTCTTGTCGAGCGGGTCGGACCCGCGGATGCCCGTCTTGAACTTGACGATCTGGGACGCCAGGTACCAGTCGTCCTGGCCGACGAGCGGCGGCGAGCTCATGTCCTGGTTGCCCTTGCCGTCGGGGCCGTGGCAGGCCATGCAGACGGCGTACTTGGCCTGGCCGGCGGCGGCGTCCCCGCCGAGCCCGTGGTCCGGCGCGACGGCCGGCAGGCTGGCGACGTACTCGGCGACCGACTCGATGTCGCCCTCGACGTCGAGCGTCCGGGCCATCGGCCGCATGCGGAGCCCCTCGACGTCGTCGGGGTGATCTCCCCGCGCTCCGTCACGGAACTTCACCAGCTGTGCTTCGAGGTACCACTGGGGAAGACCGGCGATCCCTGGCGCGGCCAGGACTTCGCTGCCTCCACCGTCGGCCCCGTGGCACGGGACGCAGGTGTCGAACACGATCTCACCCCGAGCCGCACCCGGCTCGGTGGTCTTGTTGCACGCAGAGGCGGCGACGACCAGGCACAGGGCCAGGCCGATCCGCCACACGGAACCATCCATCTCATCTCCTCCCTACCCGCGGGAGCGCGAAGGATACTTGGTGTGACTGTCTTCTCGAACTACTTGAGCGACTCGATGTACGCGACCAGCGCGACCAGCTCGTCCTCCGTCAACATCTGCGGCGGCATCGCCGGGGGGTATCCCTCGACGACCTTCACCATCGGCTGGAGCATCGACTCGCGCAGGTAGGCGTCATCCACCAGCACGGTCGTACCGTCAGCCATCTTCTCTTCGATTCCCCAGAGCCCCTTGAGGCTCGGCCCCACCATCCGCGTCCCATCCACGGAGTGGCAGGTGAAGCACACCTTGCTCTGGTACAGCGCCTTGCCCACCGCGACGGGGTCCGCGTCGTCTCCGGCGGCCACCACCGGCGCGCTCCCAAACGCGCTGGCCAGCAGACCCGGATCCGCCACGAGCTTCGCCTTGGCGTCGTCGATCCCGGCGAGCGCCTCGGCCTCGGCCGCCTGCAGCTCCTCGAGCTCGGCGAACTGATCCACCGTCGGCACCGCCTCGGGCATCGCCCGCCAGGGGATCATGAACTTGAGGGCGACGAGCAGGATCAGCAGCACCAGCCCGATCATGCCGATGTGCATGCTGAGCTCGCGGTTGGAGCCGTACTCGATGTTCGAGTCGTTGTAGGTCACGTTTGACTCTCCCTACGGCCTAGAAGTTCGTGAACGCCAGCGACTCGGCGAGGCGCGGGTCCTTCACGGGCATCAAGGCCGCCCGCTTCATGATGAAGATGCCGAGCGCCCAGATGAGCGCCAGCATGCCGACGCCGCACAGGACGGCGCTCACCGTGATGGTGGCGGTGCTGTGGACGTTGGCGGGGAGCACCGCGTAGCAGATGTCCACCAGGTGGATGATCGGCATGTAGATGCAGAAGGCGAGCAGCGTCTCCGCCTTGCGCTTGATCGTGCGCGGCATGAGCAGCAGGAACGGCACGCCGAAGTGGCAGGCCATCAGGATGATCCCGATGGTCTCCCAACCGTGGCTCCCCTCGCCCATCCGGTGGGCGAAGTAGGTCGTCTCTTCGGGCAGGTCCGCGTACCAGATCAGGAAGAACTGGGAGAAGGAGATGTACGCCCAGAAGATCGTGAACGCGAACGTCAGCTTGCCGATGTCGTGGTGGTGCTCGGTGGTGACGTGCTTCGTCAGCAGGCCCGACTTCTGCAGCAGCAGGACGTTCAGACCCAGGAAGCTGAAGCCCGCCACCGTGGAGCCGGCGAAGTACCAGACGCCCCACATCGTGCTGAACCAGTGCGGGTCGAGGCTCATGCCGAGGTCGATGGCGCAGACCGAGACCGTGATCGCGAAGACCAGGATCATCGGGTAGCTGACCTTCTCGAGCAGCAGCGTCAGACCGCGCTGGGCCTCGACGTCGGCCGCCGTGTCCTGCTTGACCGAGGTCCGCCAGAACCAGACGCCCAGGAGCGACCAGACCGACAGGTAGAGCGCCGCGCGGATCGTCCAGAAACCCTCGTTCAGGAACGGCTCCTTGCCCTTGAGGATGGGGTCGTGAGCGATGTGCTCGGCGTCCATCCAGTGGTGGTAGAGGTCGTGCCGGAACAGGTAGAGCGGGATGAAGAGGAGGACGAGCAGGGGAAGCGTCGCCATGACCGCCTCCGCCACCCGGCGCACCGCCGGGCTCCAGCCGGCCCTGCTCGCGTGCTGGATCAGCACGAAGAAGAGGCTGCCGAGCGCGAACGTCGCGGCGTACAGGAAGCCGACCAGGTACGCGTAGCTGAAGCCGTAGTGGTCCTCGGCCGCGAAGTACGCCCCCGCGAGGGCGACGATGGCCGTGACCAGCAGGATGGCCGGGAGCTTCGTCCAGACGTGGCCGTCCGGGATCGAGACCTCTTCGGCCGTCGGCAGGGACACTCCGTGGTGTGCCATGGCTAGTTCCCTCCGCTCTGGCTGATCTGCAGCGCGCGGACGTAGGTGGCGATGGCCCAGCGGTCTTCGACGCTGATCTGCGTCGCGTAGCCCGGCATCAAGGCGCCACCGTTCTTGATGGAGTCGTAGAGCTTGCCGACCTCGCGGGCGCGGATCGGGTCCAGGTGCAGGCTGACCGGCTTCAGGCCGCGCCGGGCGACCATGCCGTCGCCGTTGCCGACGGCGTCGTGGCAGGGCGTGCAGTAGATGCCGTAGCGGTCCTGGCCGCGGTCGATGAACGCCGCGTCCAGGGTCAGCTCGGGCGGCAGCGTCGTCGCCCAGGAGCCATCGTCCGCCTTGCCCTCACACAGGTGGGGGTTGGCCTCGGACAGCACGCAGACGGGCGCGTCGCCCCGGGGATCGGCGCCGCGCACCGTACCCTCGGGCCAGACGCGGCTGGAGCGACCGTCCGCGTAGAACTCGTTGGGCTCCTGCGCGTCGAAGCGCGTGGTCTGGTCCATGTTCCAGTTGGGGTGGATCGGGGCCTTCTTCTTGACCGAACCCCGGCAGCCGACCATCGAGGTGGCGGCGGCGAGCAGCAACAGCAGCAACAGCTTGCGGTCCATCGTCTACACCTCCACCAGCTCGACGTGGCTGGCGCCGATGTCCTGCAGGAACGCGAGCGTCCCGTCCTCGGTCCACTTCGGGTCGGTCGACTCGATGGAGATGAAGAAGCCATCGTCGCTGAACCGGGCGAAGCGCTCGTTGTGCAGCAGCGGATGCCAGAGCATCGGGAGGCGGTTGAGGACCGCCATGCCCGTCAGGGTGCCGATCGCGCAGCACAGGATGCCGAGCTCGAACGTGACCGGGATGAACGCCGGCCAGCTGAACAGCGGCTTGCCCGAGATGACGAGCGGCGAAGCGACCGCCGCGACCCACCACTGGAGCAGGAAGCCGCCGGCCGCGCCGCTGAGCCCGAAGACCAGCGCCCACCAGGGGACCTTGGACCAGGAGAAGCCCATCGCCCCCTCGATCCCGTGGATCGGGAACGGGGAGTGGCTGTCCCAGTCGTTGAAGCCGGCGTCCCGCACCTTCTCACAGGCGTGGAACAGCGTGGCCGGGTTGTCGAACTCGGCGATGGCGCCGAACAGCTTGCGGGTGGCCATCAGTGCGCCCCCTCGGCGGCGTCGTCGCCGTCATGCTGGTGGTAGCCGTCCCAGTGCGGGTCGGCCTCTTCCATCACGCCCTTGACCTCGCTGATGGCGACCATCGGTACGAAGCGGACGAACAGGCAGAAGAGGGTGAAGAAGAGACCGAAGGAGCCGACGTAGCAGCCGATGTCCCAGATGGTCGGGGAGAAGTAGCCCCAGGAGGAGGGCAGGAAGTCAGCGCTCAGCGACGTCACGACGATGACGAAGCGCTCGAACCACATCCCGATGTTCACGAAGATCGAGACGACGAAGAGCACCCAGGGGGTCGTGCGGGCGAACTTGAACCAGAAGATCTGGGGCGTGATGACGTTGCAGGTCATCATCGTCCAGTAGGCCCAGGAGTACGGCCCGAACGCCCGGTTGATGAACGCGAAGCTCTCGTACGGGTTCTGGCCGTACCAGGCGATGAAGAACTCCATCCCGTACGCGTATCCGACCATCGTGCCGGTCAGCAGGATGATCTTCGCCATGTTCTCGAGGTGCCGAATGGTGATCAGCTCCTTGAGGTTGAAGATGACCCGGAGGGGCACCATCAGCGTCATCACCATGCCGAAGCCGCTGAACACGGCGCCGGCGACGAAGTACGGCGGGAAGATCGTCGTGTGCCAGCCGGGGAGCTGCGAGACGGCGAAGTCGAACGAAACGATGGAGTGGACCGACAGGACCAGCGGGGTGCTGATGCCGGCCAGGATGAGGTAGGCGACCTCGTAGTTGTGCCAGTGCCGGTTGCTCCCGCGCCAGCCCAGCGCGGGGAGGCCGTAGGCCATCTTGCGCAGCCGGGTCTTGCTCCGGTCCCGCATCGTCGCGAGGTCCGGGATGAGGCCCGTGTACCAGAAGAGCAGCGACACGGTGCCGTAGATGGACACCGCGAACACGTCCCAGAGCAGCGGCGACCGGAAGTTCGGCCAGGCCCACATCTGGTTGGGGAGCGGGAAGACGTAGTGCAGCAGCCAGACGCGCCCGACGTGGATGGTCGGGAAGCTCAGGGCGCAGGCGACCGCGAACAGCGTCATCGCCTCCGCGGTGCGGTTGATGCCCGTCCGCCACTTCTGTCGGAACAGGTAGAGGATCGCCGAGATCAGCGTTCCGGCGTGGCCGATGCCGACCCAGAAGACGAAGTTGACGATGGGCCAACCCCAGAAGACCGGGTTGCGGTTGCCCCAGACGCCGACGCCCTTCCAGAGCAGCCAGGCGACGCTGATGCCGTAGACCGCGAGCAGCGCCAGGGAGAAGCCGAAGAAGGCGAACCAGCGCTTGTCGGGCTTCTCGACGACGACCGCGACCCGCTCGGAGATGTCGGCGAAGGACAAGCCGCCCAGGACCAGCGGGGCACGTACGTGAACGTGATCCGCCAGCTGGTCGGCTTCGGTGTAGACCCTTGTTGCAGTGGCCATCAGTGGTGCTCCCCGTGGGCCTCGGCCGGAGCCTCGGCGTGCGACGCGAGGTCGGGGTTCGGGTTGCGGAGTCGAGCGCCGTAGCTCGTCCGGGGGTGGATGTTGAGCTCGGAGAGCAACACGTACTCCTGCGGCCTCAGCTTGCGCTGGGCGACGAGGGAGTTCGGGTCGCGGATGTCGCCGAAGACGATGGAGTCGGTCGGGCACGCCTGGGCGCAGGCCGGGATGATCCGACCGTCCGGCACGACGCCGTCACCGTGGGCCTTGGCCTCGATCTTCTCGGCGTTGATCCGCTGCACGCAGTAGGTGCACTTCTCGATGACGCCGCGGAAGCGGACGGTGACGTCCGGGTTCTTCTGCCACTGGGCGAGCTCGTTGGCGGTGTCGTTCTCCTTCGCGTAGGCGAAGTAGTTGAAGCGACGCACCTTGAACGGGCAGTTGTTGGCGCAGTACCGCGTGCCGATGCAGCGGTTGTAGGCCATGTCGTTGAGCCCATCGGGGCTGTGGGACGTGGCCGCCACCGGGCAGACGCCCTCGCACGGCGCCGTCTCGCACTGCATGCAGGGGATGGGCTGCACCACCGCCTGCGGGTCCTCGAGCGACTCGCCGGTGAAGTACCGGTCGATGCGGATCCAGTGCATCTCGCGGCCGTACCCGAGCCGCTCCTTGCCGACCACCGAGATGTTGTTCTCGGCCTGGCAGGCGACCACGCAGGTGGCGCAGCCGGTGCACGTGTTGAGGTCGATCGACAGGCCCCACTGCTGGCCCGTCGTGACGTTCGGGCTCTCCCAGAGCGACTTGAGCCGCTCGCCCGGCAGCACCTCGGCGTCGTCGACGAAGTCCGGGTGCTCCTTGAACCGCGCCATGGTCGCTTCGCGGACCAGGGGGCGAGACTCGTAGCCGGCTCGCGGCACCATCACGTGGTGGTCCTGCGAGGTGGAGATGGGGTAGCGGTCGGACGCCTTGCTGACCTCTCCGCCGGCCAGGAACCAGCCGGTCCGGAGGGCGCCGGCGTCGAAGCCGGTGCCTTCGCCGAAGCGGCCGACCGTCTGGCGGCCCCAGCCCAGCGCCAGGACGACGGTGTCGTCGGCGATGCCGGGAACCACGTGGGCGACCACCTGCAGCGTGCGGCCGCCGACCTTGACGGTCAGCATGTCGGTCTCGGCGCCCTCGTGCGGCAGGTCGGGCTCGACCCACTCGCCCTCGGCCGGGAGGGCCACGCCGCCTCGGGCGCTGATGCCCATCGCTCGGCCCATCTTCGGCGAGATGAGCGCGGCGTTGTCCCAGCCCAGCTTCGTCAGCGGGTCGGGGAGCTCCTGCAGCCAGGGGTTGTTCGCGTAGCGACCGTCCAGGACCGAGTAGTCGAGGACGAAGTTGACCTCGACCCCGGAGACGTCGTGGCTGCCCGGGAGGGCGCCGGCGAGGCCGGACCACTCGTACGTGTGGGGCGGCGGAATCGGCCGGACCGGGGCCTCGGCGGGCGCGTCGCCCTGGGCCTCGGCGCCTTCGCCTTCGGCAGCGTCACCCTCGACGGCGGCGTCGCCGTCGGCGGGGACCTCGGCGGGCGCGACCTCGACCACCGGGGCCGAGACCAGCGCGGGCGCGATGGGCGTCGCGGCCGAGTCGGCGACGATGCCCTCGTGCAGCCAACGGCGCCAGCTGCGCTCGAAGGCGGCGGTGGCGGCGCCGGCCGACCAGGTGTTGCGGACCTCGTCCAGCCCGGTGCCCCCGCCGGTCAGGCCGGCGAGCAGCTCGATGCCGGAGCGGGTGCCGAACAGCGGCTCGATGAGCGGCTGCTGCATCGACACGGTGCCGTCGGCGGCGCGGTGGTCGCCCCAGCTCTCGAGGTAGTGGCTGGCGGGCAGCGTCCAGGTCGACGCGGCGGAGGTCTCGTTGACGTCCAGGGTCAGGTGGATGCGCTGCTCGATGGTCGCGAACGCCTCCGCAAAGCCGCTGGCGGCGCCGCCGGAGTAGACCGGGTTGCCGCCGAGCACCAGCAGGGTGTTCAGCTCGCCCGCGTCCGCCGTCAGCTGGGCCAGGTCACCGGCCGGCAGCTCGTGCCGCGGCACGTAGCCGACCGTCTGGCCGACGTTGCCGAGCGCGACGTTGACCAGGTGGGCCAGGGCGTGCACGTGGGCGGGCTGCCGTTCGCCGACGATGACCGCGGTGCGGCCGCGCCGCCCGGCGAGGTCCTTCGCGACGGCCAGGGCGAACTTCTTGCCGCCCTCGTCCAGCCCGTCGGAGCTGAGCTTGGAGGCGACCGCGTCCGCGCCGGGGATGCCCGCGAGCACGGCCGGGGTCAGCACCTCGTGGGCGATGGCCTGCAGCATGGCGCCGACCAGGGCCGACTTCATGCGGATCCGGTTGTCCGCCGACATGCCCGTGATCGAGAAGCCGGGCTCGGCGACGTACAGCCGGTTCATGGCGTCGTCGGGGCCGTTCAGCCGGCGGCCCGCCGCGAACTCCTTGCTGAGCCGGACGGTCTCGCCGTCGGTGCCCAGGAAGTCGGCGTCGAGCGAGAGCACGACCTCTGCCTTGCGCAGGTTGAAGCGCGGGGCGACGCCGCGGAGACCGACCAGCCCGGTGCCCGCGTCCCGGTTCACCGGGGCCAGCAGGTCGTGACGGTAGATCTTCGCCTGGGGGAAGGCCGACCGGAACTCCTGCACGAGGCGCTGCAGGGTCGGCGACGTGGTGTCCTCCAGGAGCACGCCCAGGCCCTTGCCGCCGAGGCTGCGGAGGCCGCCGAAGTGCTCGCCGGCCCAGGCGTCGAACGCGCTCCAGGTCGTGGCCTCGGCGCCCTGCGCCGGCACGCGCGGGCGGTCCGGGTCGTACAGGTCCATGACGCTCGCCTGGGCGTGCGACGTGGTGCCGCCGAGGCTGCCAGGGTGGCGCGGGTTGCCCTCGATCTTGGTCGGGCGCCCGTCCTGGCTCTCGACCAGCAGGCCGAGCACCTGGCCGCCGAACTTGCTCGCGGTGGCGAAGTAGACCGGCTTGCCGGGGATGTAGTCCTCGGGGCGCTTGTCGTACGGGACGAGGAAGGACTCGGACTTGCGGATGCAGCCCGAGAGCGCCGAGGCGGCGGCCGCCATCGTGAAGCCGGCGGTGCCCATGAAGCCGCGGCGCGTGAGCTGCAGCTCGCTGTCGCGCTGGCCGTTGGGGGACTCGACCGCCTCCTGGGCGGCCTCCGCGGCGGCGTCACCCTCGAACCGGGCGGGGCTGCGCCACTGGCGCGGCTGGTCGTGATCGGGCCGGTCGAGCCGGCGGATCTTGATGAGGTCGGTCATCGGTGGCACCCCGAGCAATGCTGCGGCGGATCCGGCTGGCGGGCCGCGGCGTGGGGGTCGAAGTCGGGCGAGTCCGCCGGGACCCAGCCCATGTTGGTGATCTCCGACCGCGGTCGGAGGTTGTCGGTCGGGTCGCTGTGGCACTTGACGCACCAGCCCATCGACAGCGGCTCCTGCTGGATCACGACGTCCATCTGGTCGACGCGGCCGTGGCAGGTGACGCACCCGACCGCGGCGGCGACGTGCACCGAGTGGTCGAAGTAGGCGTAGTCCGGGAACAGGTGCACCCGGCTCCAGGCGACCGAGACGTTCGGATCCTCCGCAGCCTCCCGGATGGGAGCGAGGAGCTCGCTGTCCGTCCTGATCACCTTGTGGCAGTTCATGCAGGTGTCGACCGGCGGGACGGCCGCGCGCTGCCCCACCTCGACGGTGTTGTGGCAGTAGCGGCAGTCGATGCCGAGCTCACCGGCGTGCAGCTTGTGGCTGTACGGCACCGGCTGGTCGGGCGCGTAGCCGACGTCGGTGAACTCCGGGCTGGCGAAGTACCAGATACCCAGCGTCGCACCGGTCACGGCCCCGGGAGGGCCGAGAACGATGAGCGCGGGCAACACCAGGTTGGCCCATCGGGGGAAGAGTGGAGACACGTTCCTACCTCTCGTTCGGAGGAGCGTCGAAGGCGGCGCGGCAGGCGCCGGAAACGAAGTTGTGGGGGGCGAGTCGGGCGTCCTGTGGCGGTCCCTGCCACGGAAGCCGCGCCCTGATAACAGACGGTCGGGGCGTGAGCAAGCTGCCGGAAACGACGGTCGTCATACTCTCAACACCATGCTCTTCTCTGTGTTCGAAGGGAGTGCAGCGATCTGCTGCGCCTCACTCTGCTGCGGGGCTCAGTTGCTCTTGTCTGCCTGGATTCGCTGTTCCCGGACGGTGCGCACAGCGAGCCAGAAGGCCTCGTCCATGCCTTCGGTGTCGGCGGCGTAGTAGCCGCGCACGCCGCCGTCCTCGTCGAGCATCGCCAGCTTGCCGGAGTGGGCGATGTCGTAGACGCCGGGGGCGAGCTCGGTCTTGTCGCCGATCATGGTCTTGAAGCCGCCGACGACGACCTGCTGGATGACGGCGGGGTCGCCCGTCAACATCGTCCAGCGCTCGGGATCGAGGCCGTACTCCTGCATCGTCGCGCGCAGGCGCTCGGGCGTGTCGGTGTCGGGGTCGACCGAGATCGCCATCAGCCGCAGTTCGGTCTTGTCGACCTTCTCCATCGGGGCCTGGGCGTCGATCTTCTCCTGCAGCTTCTTCATCTGCCGCATCAACGTCGGGCAGAGCGACGGGCAGGAGGTGAAGAAGAACCCGACGATGTGCACCGAGCCGTCGAGGTCGGCGCGGGTGAACGGCTGGCCGTTGTGGTCGACCAGCTCGAAGTCGGCGACGGTGGAGACCACCGGCGGCGGGTCCGGGATGGCCTTGAGCAGCGGCGTGAACCGGAACACCGAGTCGACGACGATGAAGGCCACGACACCCCAGAACCACGGGTTCTTGAGGATCTTCTTCACGGCAGCCTCAGAAGATCGCGACGTCGAGCGCGAGCGCGAGGGTCAGCGAGGGGAGATAGACGAGCGATGCGAGGAAGAACTTGCGGGCCCACTTCGCGTCCCCGTCGGGGCGGAACCCCCGGACGCCGATCCGCAGGAACCACAGCCCCAGCCCGAGCGCGACGGCTCCGTACAGGGGGCCCGCGACGTCCAGCGGTACGAGCAGCAGGCTGATCGGCACCAGCGCCGTCGCCCAGGCCACCGCCTGCGCCTTGGCGACCTTGTCGCCCCGCACCACCGGCACCGTCTTGATGCCCGCCCGCGCGTAGTCCGGCTTGCGGTACAGCGCGATGGCGATGAAGTGGGGCAGCTGCCAGATCAGGAGGATGCCAAACAGGACCAGGCCAGGGGCGTCGATGCGGCCCGTCGCCGCCGTCCAGCCCATCAGCGGCGGGATCGCTCCGGGCACCGCGCCGATCAGCAGCGACAGCGGCGTGCGCCGCTTCAGCGGGGTGTAGACCAGCACGTACGAGAGCAGCGCGAAGACCCCCAGCCAGGCGGTCACCGCGTTGACGGCGAACAGGGCGCCGATGCCGGCGACGCCGGTGACGAAGCCGACGGCCACCGCGACGGAGACCGGAAGCCGCCCCTGGGGCAGCGGTCGGGACGCGGTGCGCGCCATCAGCTTGTCGCCCTCGCGCTCCCAGACCATGTTCAGCGTGTTGGCGGAGCCGACGGCGAGGCCGGTCCCGATGGCCGCGAGCACGATGGTCGCCCAGGCGACCTCGACCCCCGCCAGGGCCATGCCGCCCAGCGCCATCACGACGTTCATGCCGGTGACCGACGGCTTGCCGAGGGCCACGACGTCGTCGAAGAAACATGGCTCCTTCACGTCCTCCGCGACGGGGCGATCGCTGGACAGGGTGCGCATCAGGCGACCCCCTCGACCCGGCGGGACGCCCCGACCTTGCCGGCGCTGGTGCGGGTCACCGGGTCCGACAGCGGGCCGGCCGCGACGTACTGGACCACCAGGGCGCCGAGCAGCAGCGCCGCGACGCCGGTGTGGGCCATCGCGGAGACCCACTCGACCTTCCGGGCGACCATCACGAAGCCGAGCGCGACCTGCAGGCCGGCGATCCACGGCACGAGCGCCGCGGCCAGGCGAGCCGTCGGCCGGTCGTGCCCCTTGAGCCGGCGCAGCGCGACGACGGCCGCCGCGATGACGAGGAGGAAGACCGTCACGCCGGCGTAGCGGTGGAGCATGTTGAGCGCCGCGGGGCCGGCGGCGGGCCACAGCTCACCGTCGCAGAAGGGGATCGTCAGGCAGAAGCGACCGGAGCCGGTGTGACGAACGAAGGCGCCGAGCAGGATCTGCAGGTAGACGCCGGCCATCGCCCACGCCGTGATCCGACGCACCGCGTCGAGCTTCTCGACGCCGGCGGTGGCGCCCGGGCGGAGCCGGAAGCACAGGAAGATCGTCAGCCCGAAGAACAGCAGGGCGATCGCCAGGTGGCTGGTGGACACCATCGTCGGCAGGCGCATCAGCACCGTCACGCCGCCGAGCACGCCCTGGAAGATCACCAGGAGCACCGCGACGACGGCGATCCGCTTGAGCATCGCGTCCCGCTTGCGGGCGACGAAGATCGCGACGGCGAGGCCAACGGTCAGCGCCCCCACCAGGGTCGCGACGATGCGGTGGCTGTGCTCGAACAGCACGCCCCCGGTCATCTCCGGGAAGAAGGAGCCGTAGCAGGTGGGCCAGTCGGGGCACGCGAGCGAAGAGCCCGTGGGGTTCACCGTGCCGCCGATCAGCAGCAGCGCGAACGTGGTCACCGAAGTCGCGACTGCGAGTGTCCACACCTTCACGGCGTCGCTCCCTGTCTTCGAGACGGTTGATCTTCCCCAGGCCTGAGGCGGCCGGAGTGTATTCGTGGGCCCTTCCCTGTCAAGGCTTGTCGATCGCGCTGAGCCGCAGCAGATGGTTGCGGCGGGCCGACCTCCCCCGTCCGCCGGCCCCGTAGGGATGACCGCGGCGCTCGACATCGCCCCGGTCGTACGCGATCCTGGGGCGGGTACGGAGAGGGGGCAGCAGCAGCTTCGTGGCCGGACCGACGCCCGACCTGCAGACCATCGCGGACGACGACCCGGAGGCCTCCTCGGGGATGGAGGTCGGCTGGAGCCCTCAGCTCGTGCCGGCGTTCACGGCGGACGGCGAGCGCCCCCCCGAACGCAGGACGCTGGACGTCGGCGGGGTGCGCCTCGGCCGCGGCGCCGACTTCTTCCCCGGCGGCCCGCTCGAGGACGGGAAGATGTCGTGCGCGCACCTGTGCATCGAGCGCAGGCAGGGCCGGTGGGTCGCGTCCGACCTGGGCAGCCGCAACGGCGTCCGGCTCAACGGCGAGCGACTGCACGACCCCTCCCCGATGTCGGACGGCGACGTGCTCCGCCTCGGCGACACGCTCCTCGTGTTCGTCGCCAACCCGGCCGACGTCCAGGAGGACGACCCCCACCTCATCGGCTCCTCCGCCGCGGCGCCGGCCCTCCGTCGGACCCTGGAGCGGGTCGCGGGCACCGACGCGACCGTGCTCCTGTCGAGCGAGACGGGCACCGGCAAGGAGGTATTGTGAGGGGCCGTTTAGGGCGAGTACTTCCGGAGCTTCCGCTGCAGGCTCTGGCGGTGGATGCCGAGCCAGCGGGCGGCCTTGCTGATGTTGCCGTCGCACTGGAGCAGGACGTACTCGATGTACTCGCGCTCGTGGCGAGCGAGGCTCTCCCGCTTGTCCGGCACCGCGACCTCCTCGGGGTCAGGCTCGTCCGTCCAGAGCACGCGCTCCAGCCGCTTGAACCCGACCGGCTTCGCCAGGTAGTTGCAGGCGCCCAGCTTGATCGCCTGGACGGCCGTCGGCAGGCTCCCGTAGCCCGTCAGGATGACCGCCCGAGCCGCCGCGTTCGCCCGGGCGATCCGCTCCAGCGCCACGAGCCCGTCGTCGACTCCGAGCCGCAGATCGACCACCGCGAAGCGGGGCACGAAGCCATCGGCGAGCACCGCGTCCAGGTCGGCGAGGCTGCCCGCTTCGCGCACGTCGTAGCCCCGGTCCCGAAACTCCAACGCGAGGGTCTCGCGGAACCCCACGTCGTCTTCGGCGAGCACGATCCTGGGCGCTTCGCTCACGGGCCCTCCGGCGCGATGTCCCGATGACAGGGGATGCGGAACGCGGCGACCGCCCCCCCGCCTGTCCGATCTTCTAACAGGAGCTCGCCCCCGAGCGCGACCGCCAGGGAGTGAGCGTTGAACAGGCCAAGACCGGTCCCGGTGGTCTTCGTGGTCAAGAACGGCTGCCCCAGGTTCGCCTTGACGACGTCCGGCCAGCCGGGCCCTCGGTCGGAGATCGCCAGGCGGAAGTGGGTCGAGTCCTCCTCGACCCGAAGCTCGATCGGGCCGTCGCTCGCCTCCGCCGCGTTGTCCAGCAGGTCGAGCAGGGCTTGCGTCAGGACCAGGGTCGGCAGGCGAACCCGGGTGCCCGACCCGACCACCGTCACCGTGCGGTTGCCGGCCCCCACCCAGCTGTCGGCCACGCGCCTGACCAGCTTGCCGAGGTCGACGTCCTCGAGCCGGATCTTCGACGGGTCGAGCTGGCGCCCCACCATGCTCCGCAGGACCGACTCGCAGCTCTCCGCCGCGTCCAGCGCCGCGGTGACGTCCGCGTCGACGGCGTCGCCCAGGTCGCGCCGGCCGATCCGGTCCAGGCGCATCTTCAGGGTGTTCAGGGGGGTCGAGAACTGGTGCGAGAAGCCCGCCGCCAGCGCGCCGGCCGCCCGCAAGCGATCGATCCGCCCCTGGTGGTCTCGCAGGTTCTGGAGCAGTCGGCGCTGCTCCGCCAGGCCCGACGCCAGCCAGCTGGTCATCGCCCAGACGACCAGCGCGATCAGGATCTGCGTCGGCAGCTGGATGGCGATGGGGGTCGGCGGGGCCGGCATCGCCGGGGGCATCGTCGCCGCGAGGTTGATCGTCGTCGCGACCCCGCAGAGCAGCCCGGCCAACACGACGGTGCGCCAGCCGGTCAGGAGCAGCGCCCCCAGCCCCGCGTGGATGAAGAAGAGCGGCGCGAACGGGTTCCACGCGCCGCCGGACAGCACCAGCATGACGGTCAGGGCGACGAGGTCGACCGCGAGGTGGGGCAGCGCCCCCGCGACCGGCTGGCGCGGCCGCCGGGCGCGCCACCACGTGACCGCGTTGAACAGGACCAGCGCGGCGACGGTGCCCAGGAACAGCGGCACCGACGCGGGGGCCAGCCAGCCCTTGGCGAGCGCCGGCCCGAACACCGCCAGCTGCCCCGCGATCGCGACCCAGCGAAGCCGGATCAGCCAGACCACCTTGGTCCGCTCCTCGTCAAAGGGTCCGAGCGTCGCGGTCATCGCCATCGCGTCTTCCTACCACCCCGGGATCCATTGCGTCGCCGGAGTGTTTGCGCAGCGCAGCCGATCGCTGCACGCTGCCGGCGTGCCCGCCGCCCCCGCCGACCTCGCCGCCCCCCTGCTCGCCTGGTACGACGCCGGGCATCGGCCGCTGCCGTGGCGCGGCATCGACGACCTGTATCGGATCTGGGTCAGCGAGGTGATGCTCCAGCAGACCCGCGTCGACACGGTGCTCGGCTACTACGACCACTTCCTCGAGCGCTTTCCGACGGTGCAGGCGCTCGCCGCCGCCGACCTCGACGACGTCGTCGCGGCGTGGTCCGGCCTCGGCTTCTACGGGCGCGCCCGGCGGCTGCACGCCGGCGCGGTCCTCGTCGCCGAGCAGCACGACGGGCGGGTGCCCGAGGACCCCGCGGCGCTGGGGGCCCTGCCCGGCATCGGCCGCTACACGGTCGGCGCCATCCTCTCGTCGGGGCGCAACGCGAAGCTCCCGATCCTCGACGGCAACGTGATCCGGGTGCTGGCCCGCGTCTTCCGGGTCGACGGCGCCATCGACCGCGCGGCGACGCTCCGCAGGCTGTGGGAGCTCGCCGAGGCGGTGCTGCCGGACGGCCGACCCGGCGACTTCAACCAGGCGTTGATGGACCTGGGCGCGACGGTCTGCGTGCCCCTGGGCCCTCGCTGCGCCGGCTGCCCGCTGACCGATCCGTGCGAAGCGCGGGCCGCCGGCGTGGCCGACGACCTGCCGGTCCCGGGCAAGCGGGCGAAGGTCACGTTCGAGCGTCGGGTCGCCGTCCTGCTGCGCCGCGCCGACGGCCGGTTCCTGCTGCGTCGGCGGCCGACAACGGGCCTGCTGCCGGGGATGTGGGAGCTGCCATCCGCGACCGTCTCGAACGGGGTCGATCCCGGCGCAGAGGCGGCCGCGATGGCGGGCGTGTCGGTCCGCTCGGCGGGCACCGTCGAGCACCGGTTCTCCCACCGTCACTGGACCATCGAGGTGTTCGCGGGGCGCGCTCCTCGCGTCGAGCGGGCGGCGGAGCGGGCTCCCGACCGCCGCTGGGGGCTCCGGGGGGCGCTCGGAGAGCTCCCGGTGCCGACGGTCAGCCGCCCGACGAGCGACGTGGGGCTCAGCGCCCCAGCTTGATCGGACGCACGGTGATCTGCGGCTCGTCGGACAGGTTGAAGCCGATCTCGCCCACGATCACCTGCGTCGGCTCGATCCGCACCACCTTGCCGCCGTCGGGCCCGACGCGGTCGCCGACCTGCACCACGTAGACGGCGTCGCCGCCGCCGGACAGCTCTGCGCGCTGGCTGCCGCCTTCGGACCACCAACGCACCATTTCCAGGTCACCGAGGGACGCGGCGAGCAGCGGGTCGTCCGCCTCGCACCGGACCGGGGGGGTGGTCACGGCGGACGGCTCCAGGGCGGGCGCGGCGGGCGGCTCCGCCCGGGGCAGGTCGTCGAGGGCCGCGATGGCGTCGGCGTCCGAGGGGGGCGGCTCGGGCAGCTCCACCGGGGCGACCGGCTCGGGCGGCGCGTCGATGACCGGAGCCTCGACCACCGGCGGCGGGGTGAGCTCCGCGGCCGGCTCCGGGACCGTCTCGACCACCACGGGGGCGGGCTCGGGGGTGGCCTCGACCGGCTCCAGCGTGACCCGCACCGGCTCGGGATCCTGGGAGACCGGGATCGGCTCGGGAGTCGGCAGCTCGGGGGCGACGGGCTCGTCGCCGGAGTCGACCGCGGCGGGGTCGGCGGCGTGGGTCGCGCCTTCGCCGACGTCGGCCAGCTCGGCCTCGACGTCGGTGGTGTCGGGCTCATCCGACAGGTCCGCGGTCTCGGGCTCGTCGAGGGCCGGCTCGTCCTCGACGGCCGAGGTCTCCGGCTCCGGCTCGGAGGTCTCCGGCTCCGGCTCGGAGGTCTCCGGCTCCGGCTCGGGGGTCGGCTCCGGTTCCGGCTCGGGGGTCGGCTCCGGCTCGGGCTCCGGCTCGGTCTGCCCGGTCTGCACGTCGCCGTCGAGCGTCGCCTGCGCGAGCACGCCATCCTCCAGCGGCTCGAGCAGTCCGCCCGGCTCCTCGACCGGGTGACACGCGGCCATCGCAGCGAACAGGATCACGAGCCCAAGGATGCGCGCAGTCGTCATCACAGACCTCCAGCGGGCGCGATGCTACCAGCCTGGGGGATGGAGCCGGAGGTGACGCAGTCACCCCCGGGGGGTGCGCGAAGCCTCGGAGCGGTTTCGTCCGCGGGCCTTGGCCTCGTACAGCGCCTCGTCGGCTCGGCGCAGCCAGTCCTCCACCGGCTCCCCGGGGCCGCGCTCTGCGACGCCCAGGCTGCAGGTGACCCGCAGGCCGGGGATGTCACGCAGCTCGATCTTGCCGACCGCCTCCCGGAGCCGCTCGGCGAGCAGCCGGGCGTGAAGGCGGCGGGCGCCCGCGAGGACCAGCAGGATCTCCTCCCCGCCGTAGCGGATCGCGAGGTCCTCCTTGCGCACCGTCTCGATCACCAGCTGACCGACCGAGCGGAGCACGTCGTCCCCCGCCCCGTGGCCCCGGGTGTCGTTGATCCGCTTGAAGTGGTCCAGGTCGAGCATGACCGCGGACGCCGGGGTGCCGGACCGCTCGCAGTGCTCGAGCAGCGCCGGCAGGTGATCGAGCATGGCCGCTCGGCTGAGCAGCCCCGTCAGGACGTCCCGCTCGCCCTCCTCCACGCGCCGGGCGATGCCGTCGCGGTAGGCGATGTCCACCGAGTCCAGCATCTCGAAGCGGAGGAGCACGTCGCCGATGTGGATCCGGTCGCCGTGGTTCAGGAACGCGCGGTCGGTGGGCGCGCCGTTGACGAGGGTGCCGTTGGTGGACTGCAGGTCGTGCAGCACGACCATCGGTTCGCCCGTCGGGCCGATGTCGACGTAGACCCGCGCGTGGCGACGACTGACCGACGGATCGTCCAGGGGGAACTCGCAGGTGGAGTCGCGACCCATGAACACCGCGCGGCTGCCGCGCTCGATCGACACGAAGCGGCCGGGGCTCGGGCCCGCGAGGATCGTCAGCGTGGGGGTGCGTGAGCCGTCGCCGTCTCGCATCGCGCGGACTTCCGACCGCAGCGTGCGAGGGACCTGGTCCACGAGGGTGCGATCGTCCTTGGTCACGGCACCCTCAGGCTCGGTGTCTCAGGGCAGCGGGACCAGCATCTCCAGGAGCCCAAGGGGAGAGCCGGTCAACGACGCGGACGCCCCCAAGAATACCACGGCACCGGCGAGCAGCAGCAGCACGACCCACGCCAGAGGGGACGTCTCGGAGCGGGCGCCACGACGCTTGACGGACAGTTCCGTGATCCTGCTCAACCGCCGCGAACCGGTGCCGAAGTCCCGGTCGTGGGCGCGCTTGTCGGCCCGGTCCCACGCTTCGGGGGGCGGGGTCGGGGGCGGCTCGGGGCGACGCTCCGGCGGACGGCCCCGGCGGCGAACCCGGCGGGGCGGCGGGGCGGGCTCGGGTTCCGGCTCGGGGGGGGCGGCGGCCGGGAGATCGGCTCGGCTCCAGGGCGCGCTCGGCGCCTCGGGCGGACGCGGCGGGGCGACCTCCTTGTTGCGGACCCCGTCCTCGCGGTTTCGCATCGCCGTCTCGACCAGGAAGCGGGTGTCGTCCCGCTTCGTCGAGGAACGACGAGCGACGCGGCGCAGCCGACGGGCGACGATCTCCATGTCGGACGGGCGGTTCGCCGGCTCCGGCTCGAGGCACTCCAGGATGAGCTGCGCCAACTCGGGATCGGCGATGCGGCGCATGCGGCGGGGGCGCTTGTCCCGCTTCGCCTTGAGCACCGTGAGCAGGTCCTCGTGCTTGCGCAGGCCGAGGGGATCGCGCCCCTCGCCCAGCTCGTAGAGCATCACGCCGAGCGAGTAGACGTCCGACGGCGCCTCGAGCTTCTGCCCGGACACCCCGGCGAGCTGCTCGGGGCTCATGTAGGCGGGCGAGCCGACGATGATCCCGGTCGCGGTCAGGCGGGTGCCGGTCACCCGGGCGACCCCGAAGTCGGTGATCTTGGTCTGTCCGCGCCGGTTCATGAGCACGTTCTCGGGCTTCAGGTCCCGGTGCAGCACCCCCTGGGCGTGGGCCGCCGCGAGCCCCGACGCGATCTCGGCGCCGATGTAGGCGAGGCGGCCGTCATCGAAGGTGCCGGCGTGCTTGAGCACGTCGCGCAGGTCCGGCCCGTCGACCCACTCCATCACCAGGTGGAGGGTCTCCTGGGCGGCGAAGAAGTCGCGCACGACGACGATGTTCCGGTGTGAGAGCCGGGACGTGACCTCGAACTCCTGCTTGAAGCGGCGCTCCATCTCACGGCGCGCCTCCCGCTGGGGGCGCAGCTCCTTGAGGGCGTGGACACGACCGCCGGGCCCCTTGACTCGGTAGACGGTCGCCATGCCGCCTTCGCCGACCTTGCCGAGCACCGTGTACGCGCCGATGCGGTCTTCGACCGGTGCTTCGACCCGCTTCGTCGAATGTGGAACCGATCGCGCCATGCTGGCGCAACTTACCACGCGCGGCGACGGCCTCCGAAGAGCATCCACAGCGCGCCCAGGAGCAGGAGCGACGCGCGACCGGCGTCGTCACCGGCGACCGAGGCGGAGCAGCCGGAGCCTTCGGGCTCCGGCTCGGGGAGCGGCGGCGGCTCCACCACCTCGAAGGCGAGCTCGGCGACCCCGCTGGGCCCCCACTCGTCCCACCCGGTCAGCTCGGCCTCCCACGGGCCGAGCCCGACCTGGTCGGTGAGATCGACGCGGACCTCCGACAGACCCTCGAAGACGAGCGCCTCCCCCCCGGCGGCGGGACGCACGACCAGGTCGAAGAGGACGACATCGCCGTCCGGGTCGAGGCCGGGCTCCCAGGCGAGCACGGCGGCGTCGACCCGGACCAGCCCGTCGTCCGCGATGCGCCAGGTGGGGGCGGCGGGCGGGCCGGAGTCGGCGACGGCGGCGACCGCGGCGGAGGCGTCGACCCGGCCGCAGCCGTGGGTGTTGGACCAGCCGGTCGCGTCGTACTCGGCGGACTCGGGCTGCACGCGGACGGCGGTGACGCAGAGCAGGTCCTCGACGTCCTGCCACGTGAGGCGGGGATTGGCCGCGAGCATCAGCGCGACGACCCCGGACGCGACCGGCGCGGCGCCGGACGTCCCGCCCATCGAGGTGGTGTACTCGTCCTCGTCGCCGAGGCCGCCCCAGCCGAAGTCCCCCACGACGTCGGTCGACATCAGCCCCGGCCGGGCGCCGCCGCCGAGGGGGCCCGACGGGGCCATCACGTCCATGTGCGCGCCCCACGAGGAGTAGCCGTACTTGCGGTCCTGGTCGGTCAGCGAGCCCACGGCGATGACGCCGGTCTGCGCGAGCACCGGGTACTCGGTGTGCTCGCAGCCCTGGTTGCCCGAGGAGAAGACGACGATGGCGCCGAGGCCGCCTCGCCCCTCGATGCGGGCGTAGTCGATGCCGTTGGCGATGGCGTTGATGGTCGGCACGGGGTTGCAGTCGCCGTCCCCGTAGCCCCAGGAGTTGTTGAGCACGTCGGCGCCGGCGTCGGTCGCCAGGGCGAACGCGTCGTAGATGTCCCCGGCATCGCCGCCGCCGAGCATGCGCATGGCGATGATGTTGGCGGAGGGCGCGACGCCGACGACGCCGATCCCGTTGCCCCCGATGGCCGCCGCGACGCCGGCCACCATGGTGCCGTGGCCGTTGCCGCCGTCGCTGGTGTCGGGGTAGGCGTCGAGGTCGTCGTCGATGGTGTCGACGCTGTGCACGACGGTCAGGTCGGGGTGACTCGCGTCCACGCCCGTGTCGAGGATGGCGATGTCGATGCCTTCACCGGTCGTGATGTCCCACGCCGCGAGCACGTTGGCGTCGGCGCCGGGCAGCCCGCCCTCGACCTGTCCGAGGTTCTCCAGGTGCCACGCGTCGCCGAAGTAGGGGTCGTCGAAGCCGCCGTGGGGGACCAACTCCAGCTTCAGCTCCTGCTCGGCCCAGAGGATCTCGGGGCGGTCCTGCAGGCGAGCGGCCAGCGCGAGCGGGTCGGCGGCCCCCTCGAGGGTCGCGGTGAAGACCGGCCACGCGCCGGCGCGCCGCTCGAAGGAGGCGATCGCGGTCCGGTCGACGAGCCGCTGGAGCAGCGCGTCGTCGGGCTCGACATCGAACCGGAGCATGACCTTGCCGGTCGGCTCGCCGAGCCCGGCGTGGGCGACGCCGACGCAGAGCAGGGCGGCGATCAGGCTGAGGATTGAGCTTCTCATGCGCCGTGGATGGTACCTTCCCAGGCGCATGCGTGGGTATCTCCTGATCGGCCTCCTGATGGCCACTCTGTTGGGCGGCTGCCCGGAGCCCGAGCCGACCGAGCCGCCGACCCCGGCGGGCTGCGGCGACGGGGTGGTGGTCGAGCCGGAGGACTGCGACGACGGCGAGGGGAACAGCGACACCGCGACCGACGCCTGCCGGGTCGACTGCACGCTCCCGACCTGCGGGGACGAGGTCGTCGACTCCGGGGAGGACTGCGATGACGGCGGGACGTGGGGGGCCGACGGCTGCTCCCCGACTTGCCGGACCGAGGACGGCCGACTGGAGGCCGAGCCCAACGACGACGCGGCGACCGCGGAGCCGCTGGCCGAGTCCGAGGTGGTGACCGGGGCGCTCCCCGACGGCGACGTCGACTGCTTCGCCATCGACCAGGTGGACGGCGGCTGGCTGAGCGCCGACGTGGCCGGGGAAGGGGAAGGCGACTGCCCGGCGGACGTGGTGCTGAGCCTGCTGAGTCCGGGCGGCGCGCTGGTCGCTCAGGCGACGCCGTCGACCGACGGAGGCTGCAGCCCGATGGACCCGGTGCATCACCCGGGGGCGCGGTTCATGGAGGGCGGCGCCTGGGCGCTCTGCGTGTCGGGCCACCTGGCGGGGCCGGTGCCGCAGTACGCGCTGTCGGTGGAGCTGGGGGACGACACGTGCGCCCTGCCGGACCTGCCGTTCACCACGGACGACGACCCGGACGCCGACGGTGTGCCGGACGTCTGCGATGAAGACGACGACGGGGACGGTGTCTCCGACGGCGACGACGACTGCCCCGCGGCCCCCAACGGGGGGGACGAGCTGGACCTGGCGGTGGACGGCGAGGGGTTCGTCCGCGACTGGCTGATGGCGGGGCCGTACACGGACCACCCGACGACGGGCGACTGCCGTCCGAGCGAGGACCAGATCCTGGAGGGGGACGACGACGGAGCGGCGATCCCGGAGCTCGGCGAGTGGGCCGGCGAGGGCATCGCGTGGTTCGTCTTCCGGTCGAACCGGCGGCGGATCCGATTCCTGGACGCGATCGCGGGGCCGACGGACCGGGAGGTCTACGCGGCGGTCTGGGTCTACTCGGAGTCGGAGCGCGACGCGGTGGTCGCGATCGGGCCGGACGACGGCGCGTTCGTCTGGATCAACGGCGAGCAGGTGATCGACGTGGCGAGCTGCCAGGGCACGAACGTCGACCAGTTCCAGGCCGACGTGACGTTGCTCGCGGGGTGGAACGCGGTGCTCACGAAGGTCCGGGACCACGGCGGCGGCTGGGGGATGTTCTTCCGATTCCTCGACGTCGACGGAGCGCCGATCACGGACCTCGGGGTGTCGCTCTCGGCCGACGGTCTGTGGGCGCCCGAGCAGGGCGACGTCGACGGGGACGGCGCGGGTGATGTCTGCGACCAGGCGCCCCTCGGAGAGCCGGACTCCGCGCAATAGGTCGGGCGGTCGGCCGTAGAGCCCGCTTGACCCCCCCTGGGCCGGCTGCGACGATCCGCGCCCCAACTGAGGAGACACGATGGGCATCCTGGACTTCATCAAGGGCGAGCTGCTCGAGGTCATCGAGTACAAGGGCGACAGCAGCGGGCCGCTGGTGTGGCGTTTCCCGGACAAGGACGCGGCGATCAAGATGGGCGCGCAGCTGACCGTCCGAGAGGGCCAGGCGGCGGTCTTCATCAACGAGGGCCAGCTGGCGGATGTCTTCGAGCCGGGTCGGCACGAGCTCCAGACGGCGAACATGCCGCTCCTGACGAAGCTGATGTCGTGGAAGCACGGCTTCAACAGCCCGTTCAAGGTCGACGTCTACTTCGTCAAGACGACGAAGGTGACGGACCAGAAGTGGGGCACGCCGAACCCGATCATGTTGCGCGACGCGGACTTCGGTCCGGTGCGGGTGCGGGCGTTCGGCGCGTACGAGTACCGCGTCAACGATCCGGGCAGGTTCCTGATCGACGTGACGGGCACCGACGGCAGCTACAGCGCTGACGACATCGCGGGGCAGATCCGGGCGCACGTGCTGACGGCGTTCACGGACGCGCTCGGCGAGGCGAAGGTCCCGGTGCTGGACCTCGCGGCCAACTACAAGGAGCTCGGCGGGACCATCGGCGAGGGGATGGGTGACGAGCTGGCAGAGTACGGCCTGGAGCTGACGAAGTTCCTGATCAGCAACATCAGCCTCCCCCCCGAAGTCGAGAAGATGCTCGACAAGCGCACGTCGATGGGGATCCTCGGCGACATGGGCAAGTACACGCAGTTCCAGGCGGCCAACGCCATGGAGACTGCGGCGGCCAACCCGGGCAGCGGCGCAGGCGACGCGATGGGTCTGGGCGCGGGTCTGGCGATGGGCCAGGTGATGGCGCAGGCCGTCTCCGGCGCCACGGCGGCCCCCCAGCAGGCGGCCCCCGCCGCGGCCGCCCCGGCCGCCCCGAGCGGCGACGACCTGGTGTCCCGGCTCGGCAAGCTCAAGGGCCTGCTGGACGCCGGGTTGATCACCCAGGACGACTTCGACGCGAAGAAGGCCGAGATCCTCTCGTCGATCTAGTGGTTCTGCACAGGGAATTCGGTGAGTTGAGCCTGATGGCCTGCGCGTTGATGACAAGGCGGGAGGAGCGGAGCGGGGTGTTTCCCC
>CAYQEG010000085.1:0-31234 GCA_964416435.1 uncultured Rickettsiales bacterium | reverse complement strand
GACGCCCGCAGCCGCCAACCAGCGCCGAGACAACCCATCTGGCCCCCAGCTGACGTCCCCGGCCCTCGGCGCGAGGGTCGCCGTTGTGACCGCCCCGGCGGAACGAGCCGATGGCGTACGAGCACGATGTCGATGTCGTGAGTGAGGTCGACCACGATCCCCTTGACCCGCCGGGACGGGCGGGCGGCCGCTACTCGGGCCCCGCGATCAGCAGGGTCACCTCGCCCTTGACCTTGCGCTCGGCCCACCGGTCTCGCAGCTCGCCGAGGGTTCCCCGGTCGAACTCCTCGTGCACCTTGGTCAGCTCGCGGCAGATGCAGGCGGGGCGGTCGTCCCCCGCCACCTCGGCGGCCATCTTGAGCGTGCGGGGCAGCTTGTGCGGGCCGACGTAGACCACGGTCGTGGCCGACAGCGCCACGCCCTCGGCGAGCGCTCGCTTCGCCCGGCCCGGCCGCCCCGGCAGGAAGCCCAGGAAGTAGAGGCGATCGGTCGGCAGGCCGGCGGCACAGGCGGCGGTCACCAGCGCCGAGGCGCCGGGGATCGGCACCACCTTGTGGCCCTCGGCGACGAGGGCGCGGACCAGCGGGAAGCCGGGGTCGCTGATCCCGGGGGTCCCGGCGTCGGACACCAGGGCGAGCGTCTCGCCCGCCTCCAGCCAGCCGATCACCTGGGGGATGCGGCCCCGCTCGTTGTGGTCGTGCAGGCTGATCGTGGGGGTGTTGTGCCCCAGGTGGGTGAGCAGCCGCCGGGTACGCCGCGTGTCCTCGGCCAGCACCTTGTCGACCTCGCCCAGCAGGCGCGCCGCCCGGAGGGTGATGTCCTCCAGGTTCCCGATGGGGGTGGCGACGATGTAGAGGGTTCCGGCGGACTCAGGCATCGAACACGTCCGGGAGGAAGCGCACACGGTGGCCCGCGTCCGTCGGTTCGACCGTGACCAGGGCGACGTGGGGGACCAGGTCGAACAACCGCTCCCGGGCCACGAACACCTCCGCCACCCGCTGCATGCGCCGCTGCTTGAGCCGCGTGATGGAGCCGAGCGCGCCGCCGAACGCGTCCGAGCGGGGGCGGCGGGTCTTCACTTCGATGAAGTACAGGTGGTCGCCGCTGCGGCTGACCACGTCCACCTCGCCGTGGCGGATCCGGAAACGTCGGGCGAGCACGTCGTGCCCTCGTCCGGTCAGGAAACGCACGGCAACGTCCTCGCCGGACCGCCCGAGGGCGACCCGACGACCGTCACGGGATGACATACGACTCAGTCGAGCGTCGGGGCCTTGGCCTCGCGAACCTCCGACAGACGGGCCTTCTTGCCCCGGAGGTTGCGGAGGTAGTACAGCTTCGCGCGGCGCACGCGGCCCCGGCGGACCCACTCGATCTTCTCGATGGTGGGGCTGTGCACGGGGAAGATCCGCTCGACGCCGACGCCGTAGCTGACCTTGCGCACGGTCATGGTGGTGCGCACTCCCGCGGACTTCCAGGCGATCACGACGCCCTGGAAGATCTGGATGCGCTCCTTGGCGCCCTCCTTGATGCGGACGTGGACCTTCACCGTGTCGCCGGGGCGGAAGCGCGGCTGCGGACGGACGGCGACGCCCGTGCTCTCGAGTTCCTGGATGATCGCGCTCATGGCCTTCTCCTGAGGGCAGCCCGGTGGGTCGCTGCTCGCTGGCGTCGCGGGGTTCCCACGGCGCGGACGCGCCATTTACACCGCCGAGCTTCGTCAGTCCAGTTCTTCTGAACGATCCGTGGCACGCAAGAGATCGGGGCGGAGCTTCGCGGTGCGCTGCCGTGCCTGTTCCCGACGCCACGCGTCGACCCGGCCGTGGTCGCCGGACAGCAGGATGTCGGGCACGTCGTCGCCGCGGAAGCTCCGGGGGCGGGTGTACTGGGGGTACTCCAGGAGCGCACCCTCGAAACTCTCGTCGTCGCTGCTGGCGTCGTTGCCGAGCACACCGGGCAGGAGCCGCGCCACCGCGTCGATGACCACCAGGGCCGGCAGCTCACCCCCGGTCAGCACGACGTCGCCGACGCTGATCAGCCCGTCCACGTACGCCTCGACCCGCGCGTCCACCCCTTCGTACCGTCCGCACACGAGCACCAGCCGGTCGAACCCGTCGGCGAGGTCTCCGGCCATCGCCCGGTCGAAGGGGCGCCCCGCGGGGCTCGTCAGCAGCACCAGGGTCTGCTCCCCCTCCCCGGCGGCGCTTCGGGCCGCCTCGATGGCCGCCACCACGGGTCCGGGCTTGAGCACCATTCCCGAGCCGCCGCCGTACGGCGCGTCGTCCAGGATGCGGTGCTTGCCCTCGCCGAAGGGGCGCAGCGGGGTGACGGAGAAGGAGACGACGCCGGCCTCGGCGGCGCGCCCCAGGATCGACGCGGCGAGGTAGCCCTCGACCGCTTCGGGCACGACGGTGATGACCTCGAAGTGCACGGCGGGGTTACTCGATGCCGGGCCAGGCGACGGTCACGACGCCGGCTTCGTGGTCGACGGAGCGTACGAACTCCTTGACCGCCGGGATGAGCGTCTCGTCCTTGCCGGCCTTGATGACCCACACGTCCGCGCCGCCGGTGGGGAAGACGTCGACGATCCTGCCGAGCTCGCCCCGCTCCTCGTCGATGACCTGCAGGCCGATCAGGTCGACGACGTAGTGCTCGTCGTCGCGGGTCTCGGGGAGCCACTCCGCCGGGACCAGGATCTCGAGGTGGGTCAGCGACCGGGCGTCCTCGGGGGAGTTGACCCCGCCGAAGCGGAGGAGCAGCTTGCCGCCCTTGTCCTCCCACCGGTCGACCTCGACCGCCTGGAGCGGGAAGCCCTCGCCGTGGAGCCAGACGACCTCGTCGGCCCAGGAGACGTCCGAGTGGGGGTTGTGCAGGCGGACGTTGATCGCGCCGCGCACGCCCCACGGGCGTCCGAGCTTCGCGACGGGCACGAGCTCGTCGCGATCGAACACGTAGTCGTGCCGTTCGACCAGGAGGTCGCGGCCGCGAGGGGAGTGGGGGGGAGTCTTGGGTGGCGCCACGGGGGAGGCCCCGGGATCAGGCGCCGATCTCGATGTCGATGCGGAGGCGGTGCTTGTAGGCGCAGGCGTCGACGACGGTCTTGATCGCCTCGCCGATCGTGCCTTCGCCGGCCTGCAGCGCGGCGAGGTCGTCCTCGTGCACCGTCACCTCGAAGAGCGTGCGCTTGCCGTCGTCGGTCTCGTCGACGGCGACGGCGTCGGGGTGGGCCACGATGGAGCCCACCAGGAAGTCCAGCAGCTGGCGCGGGTTGCCGTCGCTCATGCTTCGGCGGCCTTGTTCTGCTTCAGCAGCCGCGCGACCGTCGGGGAGGGCTGGGCGCCCTGATCGATCCAATGCTGGATGCGATCGCCCTTGACGACGAGCTGCTTGTCCTTGGACACGGGGTTGTAGTGCCCGAGGATCTCGATGAAACGGCCGTCACGCGGGTTCCGCGAGTCGGTCGCCACGATGCGGTAGAAGGGCGACTTCTTGGCACCGTGCCGGGCCAGTCGAATGGCAACCATCGGTCTCACTCCGTCGGCCTGGGTTGGCCGAAAAACCCTTTGTATACGCGGGCTTATCTCAATTCTGCCCACAAGGGTGACGCAATATACGGACTCGTCTGGGGGCGGTCAAGGCTGTTGTCGGTTGTCGTCCCCTGAGGCCCCTGAATCGGGTCTGATTGCCGTAATTCTCATAATTCATGTCAAACTGCCGATCGAGGTCTGCGTGTGTGAGGGGCTCCCGATGAACCAGGTGGACGCCGAAGAGCGAATCCCGACGTCCCAGGGTCGACCCGACCAGCTGGCCATGGTCATCGAGGATGACGAGGACGCGGCAGAGATCGTCGAGGCGATGCTCGGCCTGCTCGGCTACGACGTCGAGGTCTTCGACCATCCCCACGCCCTGCTCGTCCGCGTCGCCGAGATCCCCCCGACCTCCTGATCCTCGACGTGCACCTGCCGGGGATGGACGGGGTCTCCCTCCTCCGGCTGCTCCGCAAGAACCCGGCGACTCGGGACCTGCCGGTGGTCGTCACGACGGCCTTGTACTCCTCCGGGAGCAAGGAGGTACGGGCTCTGGGCGCGCTCGGCGCCTCCGAGTACCTCGCCAAGCCCTTCACCGTCCGGGGTCTGCGGGACTCCGTCTCCCGCGCCCACCCGGACGGCCCCGTGGACAGCCGCGGACTCCTGGGCTCGGTGACCACGAGCATGGAGGTGCCGATCGTCGGTGACCAGCTCTCCGGCTCGTACCAGACCCCCGAAGACGAGCCGGCGAAGGAGGTCATCTCCGATGCCGAGGCGACCGCGCCGACCGACGAGTCGATCGCCTCGCTCACGATGGAGCTCGCGCCGGCGACCTGGCAGGCGCGGCTCGAAGGTGAGCCGGACTCTCGGGTCGACCTCAACCGCTGCGAGGGGGGCTCCCTGGTCGCCCGCTCTGGGGCGTCTCGGCGCGGCGCGAGGACCAGTTCCGGCTGGCGGTCGAGGTCACCGGGGGCCGTTCGCCCGGGGTCCTGCGTTTCCACGTCCAGACGGAGTGGGCCTCCTGGCGGCCGGGCGGGGGGAAGGTCCGACTGAAGGTGCTCGCCGAGCTGCCGTCCGGCGCCACCGAGCGACTCTGCCGCCTGCTCCGATAACCGCCGTCCTCGTCACCGGGTCGCTCACGCGCGTGGGTATACTTCGCCCGTGTCCCGCCCCCCCGTGATCGCAGCGCCTCTCCTGGCGGCGCTTGGCCTGCTCGCCTGCCACGGGTCGATCCAGGTCGGCGGCACGCTGTGGATGTTCGATCCCCGGGACGACGACGACAGCGCTTCGACGGACGACGACGACGCGACGGACGACGACGACATCACGGACGACGACGACGTGACCGACGACGACGACGTCGTCATCGGCGGTCCCGTCTTCTGCGGCCCGACCATCTCGCCCGGCACCGGATGGGCCGGCACCGCGACCGAGGTGTTCACCGGCGACGCCGAGATCGACATCGAGTACGAGGAGCGCGGCGGCCTCTTCTCCGCCGACTGGAGCGGCTGCGAGGCGAAGCACTTCTTCGACGACGAGGGGGAGGTCGAGTGCGGCATCCGCTGGGAGGCGGTGGGCGACTCGTACGGCGAGCAGATCCAGGCCGCCGGCGTCGTCATGCGCTTCGTGATGGAGTTCACCATGGTCGAGTCGACCTGCGGCCTGGCCCACCACGACGCCCAGGACCGCGCCGTCTACTTCCGCCTCTTCGCCGAGTCCGGGGACGACGCCCAGGTCCGCATCCAGTGGTCGAACGACGTCAGCACCCAGCCGTCGGACATGCACGACTGGGCCATCGTCGACTGGGCGGGTGACGAGCTGCCGACCGCGCTCGACCTGCAGTACTTCACCGACTTCGTCGCGACCGGCCGCTGATGCCCGACGATCGCCGGACCCGCCGGCCACGCCGATCCCGCAGCGACGACGGCCTCGCCCGCCAGCTCACCGACCTGCGCGCCCAGTACGAGCGGCTCCGGCGCTCGGTCGTCCTGTTCCGGGATCTCGTCTCGGTGACCGACACCGCCGCGCTGTACGGGGCCCTGCTCGAGGGCGTGGCCCGCGAGTTCCAGCTCCAGGGGGCGTTCGTCGGCCGGGTGCACGCGCGGCGCGGGGTCGTCGAGATCATGGCCCGCGACGAGCGGGGCCGCGGCAACGCCCCCGACGAGGTCCCCGTCGAGCACCCGCTCATCTCGAGCGTGCTCGAGTCGCCGGACGGCTCGCTGCTCGTCGCGTCCCGGGCCCAGGCCGGCAAGGAGGGGCTCTTCTACGCCGGCAGCCAGTCGCTGCTCGCGGTGCGCTTCCGGCTGGAGGGGGACTCCCCCGACCTGCTCGCGCTGGAGAGCAAGGAGACCGCCGGCTTCACGGGCGACGACCTGCACTTCGTCCAGGACCTGCTGCAGACCCTCGAGGCGACCCTGCACAACCGCTACAGCCGCTCGCGAGCCGACCGCGAGCTCGACCTGCTGATGGAGGTGACCCGCGGCCCGAGCGACCTGACCCTGGACCTCGACGAGGCGGAGCTCGGTCGCCTGGCCGACCGCGTGCTCGAGATCGCGCTGTCCCTGACCCGCTGCCGCACCGGCGCGGTGCTGCTCGTGGACGAGGAGACCGGCGACCTTCGGGTCGACGCCGAGACGTTCACCCGGGACCGGCCCGGCGCCATCCCCAAGGTCCTCAAGCGCCGGGCCGAGCGCGCCTCGGGCATCGTCTTCCGGGTCCAGGAAGACAACCGCACCTACCTGGCCAACGACGCTCGCCGGGACGTCAACTACATCGCCGTGTTCGACGACACGCGCGCCTCCCTCGCGGTGCCGATCCCGTTCCAGGACCGCTGCATCGGGATCATCCTGGTGGAGGCGACGGAGGAGGGGTACTTCACCCCCGACCACCAGCGGCAGGTGGAGGGGCTCGCCCGCACCGCAGCTCCGTTCGTTCGCCGCGCCCAGCTGTACCAGGCGACCCGCGGCAGCAGCGGCGGAGTGCTGATCAAGGGCCGCGGCCCCGCCTGGGAGATGGTGGAGAAGCGCATCGAGCGGGCGTCCGCGACCGGCGCGACGGTCTGCCTGCGCGGCGAGAGCGGCACCGGCAAGGAGCTGGTCGCCCACGCGATCCACTTCAACTCGGCGCGCAGCAAGGACCCCTTCGTGGTCGTCAACTGCGCCGCCATCCCCGCCGAGCTGCTCGAGTCGGAGCTGTTCGGGCACGTCAAGGGGGCGTTCACCGGCGCCGTCTCCGACCGGGCGGGCAGCTTCGAGACGGCCGACGGCGGTACGATCTTCCTGGACGAGATCGGCGACCTGCCGCCCCAGCTGCAGGTCAAGCTGCTGCGCGTCCTGCAGTCGGGGGACGTGCGGAAGGTCGGCAGCGACCGCAGCGAGCGGGTCGACGTCCGCATCATCGCGGCGACGTCCCGCAACCTCGAGACGATGATGGGCGAGGGGCGGTTCCGCGAGGACCTCTACTACCGCCTGATGGTCGTGCCGATGTTCCTGCCGCCGCTGCGGGACTACCCGGGCTCCATCCCGTCGATGGTCAAGCAGTTCGTGCGCGACGCCAACATCGCCTACGCGCGCTCGGTCATCGGCTTCTCGGACGAGGCCCTCGAGGCGGTCGCTCGCCACCACTTCCCCGGCAACGTCCGCGAGCTGCGCAACATCGTCGAGCAGGGCGTGCTGATGGCCGACGCGTCGCGGATCGAGCTGGGCGACCTGCCGCCCTACCTGCGCGGCGAGGTGCCGGCGCCGCCCATGCCCGCGACGCTGCGTCCGACCGCGGGCTACGGCTTCGCCCCGGCTCACCCCCAGGCGCCCGCGTCCACCCCGGTCCCCCCCCGGGCCGGCGGCGCGCCCCCGCTGCTCGACACCGGCGTCGTCGAGCTCGACGGCACGCACTGGGCCTGGAAGGACCTCAAGGACGAGCTGGTCCGCCGGTTCGAGCAGCGCTACCTCGACGCCCTCCTCCGCACGACCGACGGAAACGTCACCCGGGCGGCCGAGCTGGCGGGCATCCACCGGGTGAACCTCCACCGGATGATCAAACGTCATCAAGACGAGTGATCCGTGGAGCACTACAGCGACTGTAGCGCTGTAGTTACAGCGTTACACCGGGTTGCGCGGTCGCATCGCTTCCGCAACAAGTGCTCACCACGGGTGCACCAGGTGGGAGAAAAAAGCGTGTACGGAGGCTGTCACGACCTCTCAACAACCCTTGGCACGCGCCTTGCTTCGGGGTACACCGCGTCTCGGCCCGTGGACCCGGCCGGGACCCTTTGACTTATTAGAGAACACCGCCTTGGGCAGAGGCGGGAGAGAAGACAGGGAACGCTCCCCCTTCGGGAGAGAGAAACACGGGAAGAGGAACTGATCATGAGCACCACGCCTTTCGCTTCGACCTGGCGCCGGCTGGCTACGACGGCACTCGCCGCGAGCTTCGTCTTTGGCGCCTCCGCCTGCACCGAGGAGCCCATCGAGGGCAACTCCATCCGTCCCGGGTGGGTGCAGAACCAGGAGTTCCACATCGAGACCACCTACAAGAAGGTCTCGATGCGCACCGATCGCGCTGAGAACGGCGCCGATCCGGCCGCGGCCGAGGACGAGTGGGCGGAGACGATGGACCTGGTCGACGACCAGTGGTCCGAGCCGGTCTACTGGCGCTACCAGGTCATCGACCAGGGGCTGCGCCCGGCCGAGGGTGACGACTTCTACGAGTACGCCAACAAGGGCGGCACCGAGAGCCCGATCACGGTGATCAAGGCGTCGCTCGACCCGACGCTGAACATCGGCACCGAGCTGATCGAGTCGGACCCGAAGGTCTACATGGTCATCCGCGAGGATCGCCTGCGGCTCGCCGGCATGGTGATGTTCCGCACGATCGGCGGCGAGCGCGAGTCCATCGCGATGACGGTCGACGACGAGGACATGAACCGCGCCTACAGCCGGCTGTCCCAGTCCAACCTGTCGATCATCCCGCACTTCATCCCGCCGTTCCCCATCGCCCCCGACGCCGACGGCGACCGGGTGCTCGAGGACGGCCAGGTCGTCTCCTTCGCGGAGGCCACCGGCACCAGCGTCGACGTCATCTACGAGAACGCGATGGACGAGACGCTCATCGCCGAGACCTGGGAAGACGGCCAGCCCTGGGCTTCCTACAGCACCACGCCGACCATCGACAGCCGCCTCATGACGGTGGACGAGGTGGACGAGCTGACCGGCGGCGTCGACCTGGACAACCACGACGACGACGAGGACTTCGACTTCGTCGACCGCCTGCGCGACCCGGTCAACATCAGCGACACGCTGAGCGTCGACGGCCTCATCGGCACCAACACCTGGGAGGCCCGCGAGGGTTACCGCCCCTGGGCCGGCTCCTGGTGGCGCCAGTCCGAAGGCGCCCTGATCTTCGGGCACCTGTCGGGTGAGAACAACACGGTCTCGCAGGTCATCGAGCCGGTCATCAAGCCGATCGCGACCGACATCCAGAACCTGGGCGACGAGCTGCGCGACCTGCGCAAGAACGGCCAGGGCGAGTCCAGCGAGTACACGGACAAGGTCAACGAGTACCGCGAGAAGCAGAGCGAGCTCGTCGACAAGATGGTGTCCTTCTACAACGCCATCCGCAGCGGCATCGACGGCGGCCAGATCGTCGTCGAGGACGGCCGCCTCAAGGCGCAGGACTCCTGGCACGCCGACTACGACGGCTTCGACTTCGACATCAACCGCCTCGCCCCGCTCGACAAGTTCGCCCTCGTCAGCCAGCTCGAGCAGCGCACGCACGGCACGAACCCCTGGTTCGGCCCCGCGTGGGAGGCCCTGAACCACTGGAGCCCGGCCGGCAGCAGCTGGTTCGGTCACTGCAACGGTTGGGCGGGCGCCGCCATCCTGACGCACGAGCCGCGCGAGGCCGTCACGGTCAACTTCGGCAGCACCGACCAGCACACGGTCGAGTTCAGCGTCGCCGACCAGAAGGGCCTCCTCTCGGAGTCCTACTACAGCCAGCTGAGCAACTTCTGGGGCTCCCGCTACAACGGCAACGACGGGGACGACATCTCCGACCTGACCCCGAAGGCGACCCTGCAGCTGCTGAGCACCCTCATCGGTGACCGCGGCGTCCCGTTCGTGTTCGACACGTCGGCCAACGAAGAGGTCTGGAACTTCCCGGCGTGGGCCTTCGAGCTGACCCTGACCGAGACCACCACCGGTGGTGGCGGTGAGTCCACCTCCGGCCTCATCAACATCAACACGGCCGGCATCGAAGAGCTGAGCACCCTGTGGGGCATCAACACGGTGCGCGCCACGCGGACCATCCAGTACCGCGAGCAGAACGGTCCCTTCCAGACCATCGAGGAGATCGTCGACGTCCGCGGCATCGGCTACGGCATCTTCAACCGCATCAAGGACCAGATCACGGTGACGCAGAGCACGCAGCTCCGCGAGTTCGACGGCGCCCTCCGCGTCCGCTTCTCCACCGACGGTGTGGGCTACGCGCACGTCGACACCGACATCAACCAGCCGCAGGGCTTCTGGACCACCTGGAACTTCACCCTGTCGGCCAGCCCGGCGGGTGAGATCATCAGCGGCGAGTGGGACGACAACGAGGGCGGCCACGCCGACTTCGCCTGGGCCCCGTACGCCAACTCGGTGTACTCCGGCCGCTCCGAGAACCCCTACCTGTGGTGGGGCGACCTCCAGGACTACATGCCGGGCACCGTCCGCGAGTAGCTCCCAGCTGAGACGAGTCAGGCGACGCCGCCGTCCCTTCGGGGTCGGCGGCGTCGCTGCTTGGGGGGCCGCCCGACGACCGGGTCGCACGACACCCCTGGAGCCTTGGGCGCGTGATCGCTAGATTGGCGTCGTGGAGCGCTTCGTTCCCAGCGCGGTGACCTGCGTCTGCCTGGCAGCCTTGATGGCCTGCGGGGGCGGCTGGACGACCGCCGACGACGACGACACGGGGCCCGACTTCGGGGCCGCGCTGGTCGGTATCGGGGTCAGCCCGATCAACCCGACGGTGACGTTGGGGGAGCCGATCCAGTTCGTGGCGACCGGCTTCTACGACGACCAGACCACCCGCAACATCACCGACACCGTCGACTGGTACTCCACCGAGACGTCGGTCATCGACGTCAGCTCGGGCCTGGACAGCGAGGGGCGGGGCACGACGGTGGGTCCCGGTCAGTCGATGGTCGGCTGCCAGATGTTCGACTTCGGCAGCAACGAGGTCCGCGTCACCGTGACCGAAGCGGCCATCACGTCGCTGCAGGTGGTGCCCCCGGCGGTGCAGCTGCACGGCGGCGAGACGGTGCAGCTCGAGGCGGCGGCGGAGTTCAGCGACGGGAGCCACGGCAACGTGACCGGCTCGGTGCGGTGGATCACGTCGAACCCCGGGGTCGTCACGGTCGACGTCAACGGGGTCGCGACCGCGGGGACGTCCCTGGGGTCGGCCGAGGTCCAGGTCATCTACGAGACCGGCGGCGGCGGCGAGTACGAGGGCACGCCCGGGCAGGTCGAGGTGCTCGACGGCAGCGTCGTGATCGACGAGGCGGACGTCCGGGTGCTCGGCGTCAACGCCGTGGAGACCGGCGGCACAGTCACCTACACCGTCGAGATCAAGAACAGCGGCGGCTCCCCCGCGAGCAGCTTCTGGATCGACGCCTGGCTCAACCGCACCGCGGCCCCGCCCCCGCCCCCCACGAGCGGCGACGCCTACCAGTTCGTCTCCCTGCTCGACTCCGGGGAGAGCGCCCAGATCACCATCGAGATGGCCGACGCCTCCCCCGGCAGCTTCCAGTCCTGGGTGATGGTCGACTCCTTCAACTCGGTGATCGAAGGCAGCGTCGGCGAGAACAACAACATCTGGGGCCCCGAGCCGGTGACGGTGTCGGGCTCCGGCGGCCCCATCGGCCCGGACCTGTCGATCACCTACCTGCAGGCCTTCGTCCAGGAGAGCCAGGAGCAGGTGCTGTACATCGTCGACGTCACCAACACCGGCGACCAGGCGGCCACGGGCTTCACGGTGAGCGTGTACGCCGACCCGGCCTTCCCGCCGGTCGCGCCGGAGCAGGGAGACGAGTCGGCGTACGTGGACGTGCTCCCGGCGGGCGAGACCGCCTACCTCGACGTGGCGGTCCGCGCGATCCCGAGCGGCTACTGGCAGAGCTACGTGCTCGCGGACAGCGCCGCCCAGATCGACGAGCCGAACGAGGACAACAACCTCTCGGCGTTCCAGGTCGTCCCGTAGGAGCTCCTGGGAGCTCCTACGCTCCGGCTCCCTGCAGCCGGCCGCGCGCCACGCCCGACGCCGGCGCCCACAGTCGACGCACGCCGTACGCCATCAGGCCGATGCTCCCCAGGCACAGCGACAGCAGCACGAACGGCACGGGGTTGATTGCGTTGGCCTTCGCGTCGCGCCACAGGAACACGAGCCCGAAGAGCACCGCGAAGCCGAGGTCGAGGCCGATCTGGGTGTTGACCGGCGACGCGAAGGCGGCGGCCCAGGTCTCGTTCCAGCCGAGGCTCGCGAAGGCCCAGATCGAGAACGCGGTGAAGTCGGCGACGACGAGGGCGAGGAGGATGGCTTTCCAGTTCTTCATGACAGCTCCTTCGGTGTCGGGTTCGTCCTTCCCCTGAGCAACGCCCGTGCCAGGCACGACGTCGTGCGAATCGGGGCCCTCGTCGGCGCGCCCGCGTTGCAGCCGTGCAACGTCGCGTGGCGCCGGTGCACCGCGGTTGAGGGGCATCGGACCGAGCTGGTGTCGATGCGTTGCCCGATCCCGCGTGCGGCATGGATGATGCAGCGGTGAAGGGCATGCGAGCGAGACGACACTGGGCGTGGATCGGGGCGATCGTCGGGCTGGTGATCGGCTTCGCCGACGGGGCCTTCTTCGTGATGCTGGGCCTCGAGGTCCGGTTCCGGAGCTTCGACCCGACCGTGATCGCGTTGGTCACCTACGCGATCACCATCGGCCTGCTCGGGTTCGCGGTGGGCCGGTGGCTTGAGACCCGGTCCGACCTGCAGAAGTCCGAGCGGCTGGCGTCGATCGGTCGCCTCGCCGCCGGCGTCGCCCACGAGGTCCGCAACCCCCTGGCGGTCATCCGCAGCTCCGCGGGGCTGGTGCTCGAGAGCGCGACCGACGACGACACGAGCGCGGCCGCGACGTTCATCACCGAGGAGGTCGACCGCCTGGACGCGTTCGTCACGGCGCTGCTCGACTACGCCCGCCCGGTGCAGGCGGACCTGCAGCGCACCGACCTCGCCGAGCTGGTCCGGGAGCTCGGCGCCCGGTCGCCCGTGCCGTTCGAGCCGGACGTGGAGGACCACGCCATCGCCACTGCCGACCCGGTCCTGCTGTCCCAGCTGCTGCTCTCCCTGCTCGTCAACGCCGGCGAGGCGGAGTGCGAGCGCATCGTCGTCCGCGCTCGGCGGGAGGGGATCGACGTGCAGATCGACGTGGCCGACGACGGCCCCGGCATCGACCCGGACAGCCGCGGCGACATCTTCGAGCCCTTCTTCACGACCAAGGCCCAGGGCACCGGGCTGGGGCTCCCGATGGCCGCCCGCACCGCCGAGGCGCTCGGCAGCCGGCTCCAGCTCGTCGAGGGCGCCGGGCTCGGGGCCGGCGGCGCGGGCGCCTGCTTCCGCCTCCGCCTGAGGGGGGCGGCGTGAGCGCGCGCGTCGCGGTCGTCGACGACGAGCGGCGGGTCGGCCAGGTCCTGGCGATGGTCCTGAAGCGCGACGGCCATGACGTCGTCGTGTTCACCGACCCGCGCGCGTTCCTGAAGGCGCTGCCGGAGGACCGG
This sequence comes from uncultured Rickettsiales bacterium, assembly GCA_964416435.1. Taxonomy (GTDB): domain Bacteria; phylum Myxococcota_A; class UBA796; order UBA9615; family UBA9615; genus CAYQEG01. The sequence goes on along the minus strand of CAYQEG010000085.1, from coordinate 17,919 downwards.
ATCGACCTGCTGATCACCGACCTGCGCATGCCCCACCTCGACGGCGTGCAGGTCCTCACGAAGGCCCGGGAGATCCAACCGGGCCTGCCCGTCATCGTGCTCACCGCCCACGGCACCATCGACGCCGCCATCGCCGCGATGAAGCAGGGCGCGTTCGACTTCGTCACCAAGCCGTTCGACAACGACCATTGCCGCGCGCTGGTCGCCCGCGCCCTCGAGGTGCGGCAGCTGAAGCGCGAGGTGAAGCAGCTGCGGGCCGACTCCCGGGCCCGGGGCGGGCTCGACCGGATCGTCGCCGTGAGCGACGGCATGCAGCAGGTGCTCGACCTGGCGCGGCGGGCCGCGGCGAGCCGGGCGACGGTGCTCGTCGAGGGCGAGAGCGGCACCGGCAAGGAGGTGGTCGCGCGCGCGATCCACCTCCACAGCGACCGGGTGGGCGCCCCCTTCGTGGCGGTCAACTGCAAGGCGTTCTCCGCCGGGGTGCTCGAGTCCGAGCTGTTCGGGCACGACAAGGGCGCGTTCACGGGTGCCGCGCGTGCGCGTGAGGGCGTCTTCGAGCGGGCCCACCGGGGCACGCTGCTGCTCGACGAGATCGGCGAGGTGGAGGCCAACTTCCAGGCCAAGCTGCTGCGGGTGCTGCAGGAGCGGGAGGTGTTGCGGGTCGGCGGCGCCACGCCTCGCGCGGTCGACGTCCGGCTCGTGGCGGCGACCAACCGGGACCTGCGGTCCGACGTCGCCGCCGGCCGCTTCCGGGAGGACCTCTGGTACCGGCTGGCCGTCGTCGTGATCCGCATCCCCCCGCTGCGGGAGCGGCGGGACGACGTGCTGCCCCTCGCTCGGGCGTTCTTCGCCCGCGCCTGCGCCGAGCAGGGCCGTCCGCTGGACGGCTGGACCGACGAGGTGGAGGCCTGGCTGCTCGCCCACGCCTGGCCCGGCAACGTGCGCGAGCTCGAGAACTGCGTCGAGCGGGGGGTGGTGCTCGCCCGGGGGGACGTCATCGAGCTCGGCGACGTCGCCATGCCCGGGGCCCGCGGCGCCGGCCGGGAGGTCGGCGGCACCCTGCAGGAGCACCTGGACCGGGCCGCGGCGGAGCGGATCCGCCAGGCGCTGGCGGAGGCGGGCGGCGTGAAGCAGGACGCGGCGCGCATCCTCGGCGTCGAGCGCACGACGCTGTACCGACTGATCAAGCGCTACGGCATCGAGACCTGACCGGGATCCCCGGCGGGGTGAACACACGGGCGACGAGCCGTGCGGACCACCCAGAGATCGTGTATTGGCAGCCCATGGAACTGACCGGTCCCGGCGCCCCGACCGCGCCCATCGAGCCCGGCGGGCTCGCCGTCGTTGCCTTCTCCGGCGGCCTGGACACCTCCTTCTGCGTCTGCTGGCTGCGCCGCGAGGCGGGCGCCCGCGTCGTCACGGTCACGGTCGACACCGGCGGCTTCGACGCCGCCGAGCTGACCGCCATCGCCGCCCGGTCGGCGGAGCTGGGGGCCGAGGAGCACGTCTTCGTAGACGGTCGCCAGGCGGTCTACGACGAGCACCTGGCGTGGCTGATCCGCGGCAACGTGCTGCGGGGCGCGGTCTACCCGCTGTGCGTCGGCGCCGAGCGCGTCGTGCAGGCCCGAGAGGTCGCCCGGGTCGCGGCCGAGCGCGAGGCCGACCTGGCCGTGCACGGCTCCACCGGGGCGGGCAACGACCAGGTCCGGTTCGAGGTGGCGATGGCCGCGCTGTACCCCGGCCTGCGGTGCTGGAGCCCGATCCGCGACTGCACCGGGCCGCGCGCCGACTCCGCCGCCTACCTCGGGGACCCGGGCTCCCCGGTCGACGCGTCGACCCGGGACTACTCGATCAACGCCGGCCTGTGGGGCGTCACCATCGGCGGCAAGGAGACCCACGACCCGTGGGGCTACCCCCCCGAAGCGGCGTGGCCCACCACCGTCGAGCCGGCGTCGGCCCCCGCCGACGGCGAGGAGATCGTGATCTCGTTCCGCGACGGGCTGCCCGTGGCCCTGGACGGCGAGGAGCTCGCGAGCCTGGATCTGCTGGAGCAGGTGCGCGCCCGGGCGGCCGCCCACGGCGTCGGCCGGAGCATCCACCTGGGGGACACGATCCTCGGCATCAAGGGTCGGATCGCGTTCGAAGCGAGCGCCGCGGTCGTGCTCGTCGCGGCGCACCGGGAGCTCGAGAAGCTGACGCTGTCCAACGCCCAGCGGTTCCACAAGGACCAGCTCGGTGACCTGTACGGCGCGATGCTCCACGAGGCGCGTCACTTCGATCCGGTGATGCGGGACATCGAGGCGTTCCTGGCGTCCAGCCAGCGGCGCGTCTGCGGCGACGTCCGCGTGTTCCTGCGCCAGGGCGCCGTCGCCGTCCGGGGCGTGCGGTCCCCCTACTCCATGCTCGCCCCCGAGCTGGCCCGCTACGGCGAAGAGAACGCGCTGTGGGACGGCCGCGACGCCGAGGGCTTCTCGCGGATCTACGGAACCCAGCAGCTGCTCGCCGGCCTGGCGCAGCGGCGAGGAGACGAATCGTGAGCCTCCCCCAGCCTGTCGCCGATGCCCTCGCCGCGGTCCCCGAGTGGGGCGACGGCGGCCACGCCCACTGGTTGACGGGGCTGGAGCCGGGGCTCACCGGGATCGGCGCGTTGCTGGATCTCGCGTCGGCCATCCGCACCCACCAGGGGGAGCTGGCGCGGAGCCGCCCGCTGGCCGGCCGGTCGTTCGCCGGCATGTTCTTCGACCCCTCGCTGCGGACCCGCACGTCGATGCACGTCGCCTGCAGCAAGCTCGGGGCGGAGTTCCTGGATCTGCAGCCCGGCTCGGGCCTCTGGACGATGGAGTTCAAGGACTCGGTGACGATGGACGGCACCGCCGCCGAGCATGTCTACGAGGCGGCCGGGGTGCTCGGTCGCTACGGCGACATCGTCGGCCTGCGGGCCTTCCCGACCCGCGGCCAGTGGGAGATCGAGCGCACCCAGCCGGTCCACCAGTCCTTCGCGAGCCACGCCGGGGTGCCGGTGGTCAACCTGGAGGGGCCGTTCGCGCACCCCTGCCAGGGGCTGGCCGACGCGCTGACGTTCCGCGACCTGCTCGGCGAGCCCAAGGGCCGCAAGCTGGCCGTCACCTGGGCCCCGCACCCCAAGCAGCTGCCCATGGCGACGGTCAACTCGGCGATCTGGGCGGGCGCCGCCGCCGGCATGGACGTGGTGCTGACCCACCCCGAGGGGTTCGAGCTGGATCCCGAGGCGCTGTCGCTCGGCCGTGACCTGGCCTCGCAGTCGGGCGGCTCGTTCGACGTGACCTACGACCGCAACGCCGCCTTCGACGGCGCCCAGGTGGTCTACGCCAAGTCGTGGGGCGCCTGGAAGGGGCGCGAGGCGACGCTGGCGGGCCACGCCGACGCCTTCGTCGCGCTGCGCGACTGGACGGTCCGACCCTCCGACCTGCAGCGGGGGGCGCCCGCGCGGTTCATGCATTGCCTGCCCGTGCGTCGCAACGTGGTGGTGGCGAGCGACGTGCTCGACGGCCCCCTCAGCGCCGTGCTCGACCAGGCGGAGAACCGGGTGTGGGGTCAGGCGGCGCTGCTGCTCGCCCTGCTGGGACGGTAGGCGCCATGTCCGGCAGGCTCTGGGACAAGGGGAAGCCCCTCGACTCTCTCATCGAGGAGTACACGGTCGGCGACGACCCGGTGCTCGACGCGCGGCTGCTGCCGTACGACGTCGCCGGGAGTCGGGCCCACGCCAACATGCTCCACGCCATCGGCGTGCTGGACGACGGGGAGCTGTCGGCGCTGAGCCGCGGCCTCGACGCCGTGCTCGCGGCCGACGAGGCGGGCGCGTTCGCCATCGACCAGGCGGACGAGGACGTGCATACGGCGGTCGAGCGGTTCCTGACCCGCCAGCTCGGGGACGTCGGCAAGAAGATCCACACCGGCCGCAGCCGCAACGACCAGGTGCTCGTGGACCTGCGGCTGTGGCAGCGGGACGCGGTCGCGGCCGCTCGGGAGGCGGTCACCGCCGCCGCGGCGGCGTTCGACGCGTTCGCGGAGCGCCACGCCGGGGTGCCGCTGCCGGGCTACACGCACCTGCAGCGCGCGATGCCGTCGACGGTGGAGCGGTGGGCGCGGGCCTGGGCGACGCTGCTGCGCGGCGACCTGCCGCTGCTCGACGCGGCCGCGGCCCTGTGCGCCGACTCGCCGCTGGGATCGGCGGCCGGCTACGGGGTGCCCGACGTGCTGGGCATCGACCGGGCGATGACGGCGCGGGAGCTGGGGTTCGACGGGGTGCTCGAGCCCCCGGAGGCGGCCCAGCTGAGCCGCGGCAAGGCGGAGGCGGCGCTGCTGTTCGCGCTGTCCGAGGTGGCCCGCGACCTGGGCCGCTGGGCGTGGGACGTGTGCCTGTTCGTGTCGGCGGAGTTCGGCCTCATGGCGCTGCCCGACGAGTTCACGACGGGCAGCTCGATCATGCCCCAGAAGCGCAACCCGGACGTGCTGGAGCTGACCCGCGGCAAGGCCGCAGTCGTACGTTCGTGCCTGGCCGAGGTGCAGGGGATCAGCGGGTCCCTGCCGTCGGGCTACCACCGGGACCTGCAGCTGCTCAAGGGGCCGCTGTTCCGCGGCTTCGACGTCGCGATGTCGATGCTGCAGGTGACCGCCCACGTGGTCGGCGGGCTGCAGGTCGACCGCGAAGCGTGCGAGGCGGCGATGAGCCCCGAGCTGTTCGCGACGGAGGAGGCCTACCGCCTGGTGCGTGAAGGTGTGCCGTTCCGGGACGCCTATCGCCAGGTCGGCGAGAAGTTCACCAAGAACTGAAACCCGAGCAGCGGGGCTGCTCGGGTTCCGAGATGTTCGGTTGGGGCCGAGGCCCCCGTCGCGCTAGTCGCGCGTCGCGTACGGAAGCAGCGCCAGGTGCCGGGCCCGCTTGACGGCCACGGTGATCTTGCGCTGGTTCTTGGCGGTCAGGCCACTGCGCCGGCGGGGGAGGATCTTGCCGTCCTCACTGATGAACCGCTTCAGCGTCTTCGTGTCCTTGTAGTCGACCGCGAGGTTGGGGTTCGGGTTGCCCCGACGTCCACGTGACATGTGTGCCTCCTGCGTCCGGACCAGGCATTCGGAGTGGGCCCGGAGCCGGCGGAAGCTAATGGATCCTCGCGCCGGGGGCAAGTCCTAACTCCTCACCCCGGCAGCGACCTCGCCAGCCGGAACCCGATCCCCTGGAAGCAGGACCACCGCTCGGTCCCGGCCCGGTGGCCGAGGTGTGCGTAGGTAGAGAACGAGGACCAGCCGCCGCCGCGCACGGGTCGTCGACGGTCGTCGCCGGCGTAGCTGGGGTCACCGCACCACTCGCGCATGCCGCCCGCGGAGTCGCGCATCCCGTAGATCGAGGTGTCGTGGGGGTAGGTCGCGATGGGCGCCGGTTGGGGGCGGTCGGGGCAGCTGTAGCGCACGTGGCAGAGCGTCGCGTCGAACCGGTCCCCCCAGGGGTGGGGGCGGCCGTCCACGCCGCGGGCCGCCTTCTCCCACTGGTACTCCGTCGGCAGCGTCGTCGGCAGGCCGTCGCGCTCGCCCGCCCACCGGGCGTACGCCATCGCGTCGTCCCAGGAGATCCCCATCACCGGCCAGCGCGGATCCCAACGGTCGCCGTCCCGGTCCTGCTCCGGCGGCGCGTAGACGCCGTCGTGCCCCGGCCGCGCCCAGAAGCGCACCCCGCCGTCGGTCGCGTCCGAGTTGTCCCGCGGCGAGCGGTCCCAGGCCTCCGCCGGGTCCTGCCGGTGCAGGTCCGTCAGGAACGCCCCGTACTCCGCCATCGTCACCTGGTCCCGGGCGATCAGGAAGCCGGGCAGGTCCCGCTCCCCCCGCTCGCCCTGGTGCTGTTCACCCACGAACCCGCCGGCGACGAACGGCCCCGGGGGCACGTACACCCAGCCCTCGCCGATCTCCCGCTCGCTCAGCAGCGGCACCGGCGCCGGCCCGCTGTCCCAGTGTCGGCACCGACCGAGCAAGACGGGGTACGTCGTGTCTCGAAGCCCGCGCCCGCGAAGCTCCAGCTGCCAGCTCCCCTTCGGCAGCGTCGCCCGGAGCAGGGGGGTGCGGCCGATGGCGCGGGGCTCGCCGAGCCCCCACACCAGCCCCGTGGGGTCGACCCGCCGCGCGACCACCTCGACCCCCGCCGGCGCCGTGATCAGCGTCACCGTGCCGTCCCCCTCCAGGAACTCGGCGTGCCGACCGTCGTCCAGCTGCCGCGCCCGGGCCTCGAACCAGCGGGCCCCTTCGGGGTCGCCCCGCTCCTCCGCGTCGCCGAGCCGGTCGACGAACGCGTCCGCCAGCAGCGCCCTGGCGTCCGGGCTGTCGGGGTCGCGGGAGAGCGCTCGCTCGCACGCCCCCACCAGCTCCGAGAACGCCTGCATGCGCTCGATCCGGGCCTCGGACAGGCGGTCCTGCAAGTCCAACAGCGGCCGCTTGTCCTCCCGAGCCGTCCACGGCCGGAACCGCTCCTGCAGCTCGACCTCCTCCGACTCCAGCCGCTTGAGCTCCAGGTCGAGCTCCAGGTGGCGGATCCAGGCCCGCCGGGCCGCGTCGGTCTGCTCGGCCGCCTCCTGGCGCCGCCGCCGCCCCTCCAGGAACGACCGCAGCGCCGCCGCGAGCTCCCGGGCGGTGCGGTACCGGTCGATCGGCGCCGTCGCCAGCGCCTTCATGCAGATCGCGGCCAGCTCGTCGGGGATGCGCAGCTTGGGGAAGCGGTCCCGGGGGTCCCGCGGCGGACCGGAGATCGTCGCGAAGGCGATCTGGGCGGGCGTCTGGCCGGGGAACGTCGGGTGAAGCGTCATCGCTTCGTACAGGACCGAGCCGAGCGAGAACACGTCGCACCGCTCGTCCAGCTCGTCCCACGTGCCCCGGGCCTGCTCGGGGGAGCAGTAACCGGCCGTGCCGACGCCCGCGCCGTCCACCGTCTTGCCGATGCTGAAGGCGTCGACCTCCCCGCTCGACGGCGGCCCGTCGGTGTCCGCGCCCGCCGGGTCCCGCCGTCCGATCAGCCGGGCCACGCCCCAGTCGAGCAGCAGCACCTCGCCGAACTCGCCGAGCATGATGTTGGCGGGCTTGATGTCCCGGTGGAGCACCCCCCGATCGTGGGCGTACGCGAGCGCGTCACAGACCTGCAGGAGCGCCGACAGCAGCCCCCGCCGCGTCCAGCGCTCGCGCATCTCCGGGTCGTCCTGGCTGAGCAGGTAGATGACCTCGTGGAGCGACCGCCCCTCCACCTTGCGCATCGCGAACCACGCGCGGCCGTCGGGGAGCAGGCCGACGTCGTGCACCGGCACCAGGTTGGGGTGCTCGAGCTGGGCCGAGATCTGCGCCTCCGCGACGAACCGTCCGAGGCGACGGCTGGTCAGCGCCCGGTCCCCCGCGATCAGCTTGATCGCGAGCGGGCGGCGCAGGTCCGGGTCCCACGCCTCGATGACGCGCCCCATGCCGCCCCGGCCGATCTCCCGCACCGGCAGGTAGCGGCCGAGCCGCTCCGGCAGGTCCGAAGGTGCCTCGCTCCGGTCCACCTCCCGCTCGGCCCGCTCCGGGGAGACGAAGGCCGCGCCGCCGCTGGGGGCGATCGTGGGCGCCGAGCTCAGCTTCGGTCGCGGGCCGTCTTCGCTCATCGCCCTACAGCGCCGTCATCTGGACCGAGACCTGCTCGACCCGGCGCTGGGTCTGCACGGTCACCGCGACGGCGACCTCCTCCGGCAGACTTCCTTCGCCGACCTCGATCGTGAACCGCCCGCGCACGAAGCGCCGCAGCCGGGCTTCGATCCCGCGTCGCAGCCGCTTGTAGAGCATCGGGCCCGGGGGGCCGCCGTCGAACACGTCCAGGCACGCGTCCTGGATCGCCGCTTCGATCCGGGCCTGGTCGATCATCTCACGCGCTCAGGTCTCGCTCCAGGGCCAGCTCGGCGGCCTCCAGCACGCGGCCGGGCTCCTCGCCGTCGTCCCGGAGCGACGCGGCGCCCGCGGCCAGCCGGACCTGCTCCGTCGAGGTCAGGTCCTCCAGCAGCCGGCCGCACATCCGGGCCGCGTTGCGGCTGCCGCAATGGGGGAGCACCACCGCGAACCGCCGCTCCCCGATGCGGGCGACGAAGTCGACGTCCCGCACCTGCTGCACCAGGAACGTGGCGACCGTGCGGAGCTGGTCGTCGCCCAGGTCCGGCAGGAGCGGCTCGAGCAGCACCAGGCTCAGGGGGAGCTGGTAGCGCCGCGCGCGGGCGACCTCCCGGCGCCAGTGGTCCAGGAAGTGGCGGCGGTTGTACAGCCCGGTCACCCCGTCGGTCGGCGCCATGCGGGTCAGCCGACCGTGGGCGTCGGACAGCTCCGCCCGCAGCGCGTCCACCTCGCGGCGGGCGGCGGCGCGGTCGCGTCGGAGCGCTTCCACCAGCTCGGTCGACGCCCGGGCGGCCGCGACCCGGAGCAGCGCGCCCCGCACCGCCCACTCGAGCTCGCCGTCGGGACCGCCGGCGACCAGCACGCCGTCGAGAACCCCGCGGTGCTGGGCGCCGAGCAGGGCCGGGATCTCGTCGACGGGCGCCATGGCCAGGCGCTCCAGGTGGGGGGCCCGCCCCGCTCCCTCGCTCAGCCGTCGCAGCGCGTCTTCGGCCGTCGCCTCGGCGACGACCAGCACGGCGGTGCCGGTGCCCGAGACGCCGAGCAGCGCCTCGTCCCAGTCCGCGGTGCAGACGGTCTGCAGGCGGGGTCCGACCGACGCCTCCATGGCGGGCAGTTGCCCCTCGTCGGCTGCGAACAGCACGACGCGGAACCGATCCAGATCGCCCCAACTCAGCTCCGACAAGCTCATGCCTGCCTGTTAGCACAGCACCCCTCACGCGCGCGACGCGAACGCGCTAAAGCCCGGTCCCGGGCCGCCGATGAAGGACCCGTGGTCGTCTCCGCCCTGCAAAAGACCGTCCTGCGCATGAGGGCCGGAGACCCTCGGGACCCCCGCATCCAGCAAGAGATCGCCGAGCTGGAGTTCCGCCTCGCCGACGCGCTGCCCGGGGGCCCGGTCGAGGTTCATGTCTCGCCCTGGGGCCTGTCCGAAGGCGTCGGTTCGGACGCCGGCCCCCCCGCCGAGCCCTGGTTGTCGATCGGGTCCGAGGGCGTGCGCGGCTTCCGCTTCCTCCCGGGTCTCGAGCACCGCGAGCTGCGGGTCGTGCTGCAGGTGCTGGCCTGCGATCCCCCTCGCTCCACCGATCGGCGGACTCAGCTGTGGCTGGCGGACCTGCCGCACGTTCGCTTTCACTGCGCGTCGCCGGTTCGGGGCGGCGGACTGGACAGAGCGAGATCCCGCTTTGATCCTGCCGCCCCACCGGCGATGCAAGCGCCTCTCCCGGTCGACGACGTCCGTCGGGTCCGCTCCTCCGGTCGCCTCGACTGGACCCTCGCGGCGGCCCAGCGGAAGCCCGAGGTCGCGCCCGAGGTGGTCTCGGACTGCTCCGACCCCAGCCCGCCGCGGGGCGCGTCGCCCTGGCGGTGGCGCCGCTTCGTCCAGCTCGTGCTCGCCGGCGAGAGCTCCGTCCGTGAGGCGGGGGCCGGGCCGGAGTGTCCGCCGCTCCTGGAGGGGGCGGTCGACTTCGCCCTCGACTCCGGGGACCTGGGAGTCCTGCGCGACATCTTCGCCGCCCTGGAAGCGGTGCCCTGGCCCGAGGCGTCCCTCTTCGCGGCGCACCTGCGGAGCGGCGAGCGACTGGCCCGCCTGCTCACGCTCGACCCCGACGCGGGGACGGGCGCCCGACCGGACGAGCTCGCGAAGCTGACCCGCCACCCGCGGCGGGACGTGAGGCTCGCCGCCCTGGCGACGCTCAACCCGCAGGACGCGGGCGCCGCGGCGATGGAGCTGGTGGAGTCCGGCGCGCTGTTCGAGCGAGACGAGCAGGAGCGTCGCCTGCTCCTCCAGGCGGTCCACGCCCTCGGTGACGAGGGCGCTCGCTCGCTCCTGGTCGGGCTCCTGGAGCGCAAGGACAAGGCGGACGAAGCGCTGATCAGCGTCCAGGTGGAGGTGGTCCGCCTGCTCCGCGGTCGGCGCGGTGGCCCCGAGAAGGAGGCGCTGAGGCGCGCCGGCCGGGGCTGGGCCCTGCACCGGGACGTTCGCCGCGCGATCAAGGGCGCCCTGTCGACCTGGGAGGCCGCGTGACGGGCCAGGCCCCCAACCACCCCGCGGTGCTGCTGTGGGTCGATCTCATCGACCACCTCGAAGCGCTCGTGGCGCTCCATCGCGAGGGCCGCCCGGCGGACCTCGAGCCGCTGATCCACCTGATCCAGGACCTGGTCGACGCCATGGCCGAGCACCGCCCGATGCTCGAGCTGCTCACCGCCGTGCGTCCGCCGGGGCACACGCCCGGGCCCGTGCTGCGGCAGGCGGTCGTGACGGTGCACGCGCTGGCCTTCGGGACCGCGATGGAGCTGAGCCGACGGGAGCTGTTGGTGCTCGGGCTGAGCTCGTCGTTGGCCGCCCTCGCCTGGGGCGAGGGGCCCGAGGCGGTCGTGGCCTCGCTCCTGCCGCTCGGCTCGCTCGGTGAGCTCGCCCCCGAAGTGCTCGACGCCGTCCACGGGATGTCGACGCTGGCGGAGCCCGAGGAGAGCGATCGTCCCGCCGCGGTGCTCTCCCTGATCTCGGACTACGTGATGCTCCTGGACGGCGAGGACGGCCGACCCCCGATGGCCCCGGCCCACGCGTTGGCGTCCCTGGCTTCCGGCCGACACCCCCGCGTCGACCGGCGCCTCGCGCGTCGGCTGGCCCTGATGAAGGGGGCCTGGCCGGTGGGCTCGCTCCTCCGCCTCTCGAACGACCGCTCGTGCATCGTCATCGGCTGGTCCGACGGCGAGATGCACGGCCGCCCGGTGGTGCTCCCGGTGGACGACGAGGGTCTCGTCGGGAGCGAGATCGACCTCGCCGAGATGCCCGGCCTGCACATCGTCGAGGCCGTCTCGGCGAGTCGCTGCGGGGTCGACCTGACCACGATCGAGGCCTCGGACGGCGCCGCGCCGACGGGGCCGCTGGGGCGGGTCGACGGGGCGCAGGTCTCCCTCTCCTACGAGCTCGAGCATCGGCTGGCGAACCAGCCCTCGGACGCGGACAACTCACTGGACTTCGACCTCTCCATCGAAGAATCCATGACGATGGAATCGATGGAGGTCGGCGTTGCCGTCGAGGCTCAGACGCTCGAGTGGCGGTGACCTTCAAATAGATCTGCGCAGCATCCGTCCCAAAGGTGGGGCCACGAATCACGCGCCAATGACCCGGCGCGGCGAGGGAATCGGTCCTACCATCAAGGAACGCCCATGCTCGCCAGACTCGAAACTGACGAAGAACTGCTCAGCCGTTACGCCACGGGGGACGAGGACGCGTTCACCGTGCTGTACCGGCGGTACCGCCGACGGCTGTGGGGGATGGCCAAGAAGATGGCGTGGGACGTCCAGCAGGCCGAGGACATCCTGGTCGAGGCGATGGCGGCCGTGGCGGCGCAGGCCCGCCGGGGCCGGATCACCGGCTCCTTCATCGGCTACTCCCTGACCGCGGTCCACCACCGCGGCATGCACGTCATCGAGCGCTCGAACGAGCGCAAGGCTCGGGCGGCGGTGCCGCTGAGCCTGACCCTGGTCTCCGGCAGCCCGTCGCCCGAAGAGGCGGCGCTGCGCTCCCACACCCGCAGCGAGGTCGCCGCCGCGCTCGACGGGCTACCCGGTGAGGAGCGCACTGCGGTCTTCCTCGTCGACTGCCAGGGACTGACCTACAAGGAGGCGGCGCTGGCCCTCTCCTGCTCGGAGGCGACGGTGAAGCGTCGGCTCCGCTCGGGCCGCTCGACGCTGGCTCGAAAGCTGGATCACCTGAGGCCGAGATTCGCCTCTGGAGAGCGCTGATGGACTGCGAACGAACGCGGGACTGGATCTGGGGAACCGAGCGCGCGGGGGACGACCCCCCCGACGCGGTCACGGCCCACCTGGCCGGCTGCCCGGCGTGCTCCGACGAGCTGTCGGCGCGCGCCGCCGTCGGTCGGGACATGCGTGAGCTGCGGGACGAGCTGGAGGCGGAGCCGCCGCCGGGGCTCGACGACCGCGTGCTCGCGGCCGCCTCCGCGGCCGGGGAGGCGTCGATCACCGGCCGCTTCCCGGTGTCCACCGATCCCCTCGAGGCCGAGGAGATCCCGGACCACATCGCCGATGAGCTGGCGGACAGCATCGCCGAGGACTTCGGCGAGCAGTTCGCCGCCATGACCACTGGCCGCCTGCGGGTCCGTCGGGAGCTCGAAGAGGCCGGCCTCTCCGCCGCCCTCCAGCAGCCGACCCCCACCCCGACCGCCCCGGTGGCGGCCGCCGACCCCGCCCCCCCGCGGGGCTGGCAGCCGCCTCGCGCCACCCCCCAGTGGATGCTCGCGGCGGCGCTGGTGCTCGGCGCCGCCCTCGCCATCGGCTTCTCGGTCGGCCGCTACACCGCGCCGGCGTCCGAAGCGCCGGTGACGATCTCGACGACCTCGTCGGGCCTGCTGCTCTCCAGCCGGGTCCGGACCCACCAGGTCGGCCTGTCGTCGGGTGCGATCGCCGCCCTGAGCGACGGCAACACCTACCTGCTCGCCGGTCCCGTCGGCGGCCCCTACGAAGTCGTGGGCGTGGTCGGCTGGGGTGAGGTCGACGAGGCGACGCTGCCGACCAGCGCCCGCAGCGAGATCGTCGTCGCGGTCGGCCCCGCCGGGGGCTGGAGCAAGGGCATCGAGCTGGCGATGAACGACCTGCAGGCCGAGGATATCGAGATCCTGGGCCGCCGTGCTCTTCCCTCTTCGGGGCGGTAGCATTGGTGGGTGTCGACCACCTCCGCTGACATCGATGTAACCAAGCTGAACGCTGAGCTGGACCGCCGGCTCTTCGAGCTCGAGTCCCTCCTCAAGGCCGGTGAGGCCCTCCAGGGTGAGCTCGACGTCAGCGCCCTGTGCAACCTCTTGATGACGATGGTGCGCGAACGCGTACGCGTCGATCACCTCGCCGTGCTCCTGCACGACGATGACGGCGACATGGTCGCGGTCGAACGGGTCATCGGCCTCCCCGAGGAGGCGTGTGACCTCTGCTTCCCCGACGACCAGGGGATCCTCTGGAGCCTGATCAGGGCGGGGGAGCCGTTCTCGGTGGTCGATCTCGACGGCCGGCCGCGGTTCCAGGAGATCTTCGAGAAGTACTCCCTGGGTGACCTGCAGGGTCAGCTGTGGGTGCCGCTGGTGATGCCCGGCGCCGTGGTCGGCGTGCTGTCGATGAGCGTCGACCGCCAGGGTCGTCCGGTCTCCACCCGGGAGCACCAGTTCCTCAACCGGCTCGCGTCCCGCGCTGCCCTGGCGATCCACACCGCGGTGCTCTACCGCTCGATCCAGATCGCTCGGAAGGACCTGGATCGCAGCCTGCACCAGCTGTCGCTGCTGTTCGACGTCACCCGCGCGCTGTCGGCGGTGCAGAACCTGACCAAGCTGCTCCGGCTCATCCTGGAGCGCGCCATCGAGGCGGTCGAGGCGGAGAAGGGCTCGCTGATGCTCTTCGACGACGTCGACGAGGAGCTGGTGATCCGGGTCGTCTTCGGCCTCCCCGACAAGGAGGTCGAGCGCAAGATCAACGACGGCGAGATCGCCTGCCGCCGCTTCAAGTCGGGGGAGGGCGTGGCCGGGCGGGTCTTCGAGACCGGCGAGATCATCCGCGTCAACAACACGGACGACGAAGAGGAATTCTCCAAGAGGGAGGGCAGCCACGCGAAGTCGCTGCTCTGCGTGCCGCTGATCGCCGAGGACGAGCCGATCGGCGTCATCAACATCACCAACAAGGCGGACGACGGCCAGTTCGTGAAGGAGGACGAGGAGATCCTCTCCGCCCTGGCCGATCAGGCCGCGGTCGCCATCGCCCGGGCCCGCCTGTACGAGACGGCGATCACCGACGGCATGACCGGCCTGTTCATCCGGCGCTACGCGCTGGAGCGGCTGCGCCAGGAGATCAAGCGCGCCCGCCGGTACGGCCAGAGCCTGGGCGTGGTGATGTGCGACATCGACCACTTCAAGGAGGTCAACGACACGTGGGGCCACCCCGCCGGTGACGCGATCATCGTGGCGGTGGCGCAGACCCTCATGGCGGGGCTGCGGACCGGCGTGGACGTCGCGGGTCGCTACGGCGGCGAGGAGTTCCTGCTCCTCATGCCCGAGACCGACGCCGAGGGCACGGCGGTCGCGGCCGAGCGGCTGCGGGCCGCGATCGAGGCGCTCGAGACCCCCATCGGCGGCGGACGCACCCTCAAGAAGACGATGAGCTTCGGCGTCACCGAGCTCGGCCCCGATGACGACGGCGAGTCGGTCGTCAAGCGCGCCGACGAGGCGCTGTACGAGAGCAAGGAGAGCGGTCGCAACAAGGTGACCACGTTCGGCGTGAGCGAAGGCGCCGGGGACACCGCGAAGGCGGAGACCGTGGCGAGTGAGTCGGGGGACGCGGAGCGGATCGACCTGGACGGTGAGTAGCCGCCGGCCCGGTCAGGGCTTGTTGATCCGGGACTCTGTCGACGGCCGCAGGTCCGGCTTGTAGGCCTTGGCGACGTAGTCCGCGAGCATGCGGTCGGTGTTGAACGCCGGCAGGCAGGTCGCGATCGCCGCCGCCATGCGCCGCACCCAGGCGTCGGGCAGGCCGTCCCCGGCCCGGTCCCAGAAGCAGGGGACCACCTCGTTCTCGAGGATCGAGTAGAGCGCCTCGGCGTCGTCGTGGTCGCCCTGGGCGACGTCGTCCGTCGGCTCGATGCTGCCGACGCCCCAGCCCGCCAGGGGCTCGGCGGCGTAACCCTCCAGCCACCAGCCATCGAGGGTCGAGCAGTTGAGCCCGCCGTTCATCGCGACCTTCTGCCCCGACGTGCCGCTCGCCTCCAGGGGGCGGCGGGGGTTGTTCAGCCACACGTCGACGCCCTGGGTGAGCGCCCGCCCGACGGCGATGTCGTAGTCCTCGATGAACACGATGCGGCGCTCCAGGTCGGGCCGCTTGGAGGCCTCGATCACCCGCTTGATGATCCCCTTGCCGATCTCGTCCCGCGGGTGCGCCTTGCCGGCGTACAGCAGCACCACCGGCCTGTTGGGGTCCTTGAGCAGCTCGCCCAGGCGCTCGGGCTGCGAGAGGACCAGGTCGCCCCGCTTGTAGGCCGCGAAACGGCGGGCGAAGCCGATGATCAGCGCCTCGCTGCTCACCCGCTTGCCGGTCCGCAGGGCGACGAAGTCGACCAGCCGCCGCTTCTGCGCCAGGTGGGCCTCCCACAGGGCGCGGGGGGCGATGTCCTCGACGGCGTCGAGCCGCTCGCCGGTCGCCAGGCGGGCCCGCCACTCGTCGCCCAGGCAGCGGTCCAGCAGGTCCTGGATCGACGAGCCGACCCAGCTCGGCGCGTGCACGCCGTTGGTGATGTGGCCGATCGGCGCGCCGAGGTCGGTCGACAGCCCCTCCCACATCTTGCGGCTCACCTCGCCGTGCTTCTCCGACACGCCGTTGGCGGACCGGGAGCCCTTGAGGGCGAGCACGGTCATGCAGAGCTGCTCGTCGCTGCCGCTGTGCACCCGGCCGAGGTCCATCATCTCGCCGGTGTACATGCCCAGCTGCTGGCCGTAGCGGCCGAGCACCGAGTCGACGAGCTCGTACCAGAACCGGTCGTGGCCGGCGGGCACCGGGGTGTGCGTCGTGAACACCGTGCCCGACTCCACCGTCTTCCAGGCCGACGCCCGGTCGGCGCCGAGCGACTGCTCCTCGCGGACCCGCTCCAGCACCGCGAAGGCGGTGTGACCCTCGTTGAGGTGCATGACGTCCATGCGATAGCCGGCCGCCCGCAGCGCGCGCAGGCCCCCGATCCCGAGCACGATCTCCTGGCAGATCCGGATGTGGGGGTCGCCGCCGTACAGCCGCCGCGTGAGGCGACGGTCGTCCTCGGTGTTGCCGATGACGTCGGTGTCGAGCAGGTACAGGGGCACCCGGCCGACGCGGGCCAGCCAGACCTCGCACCGCACCGTGCGATCGAACAGCGGGATGTAGACCTCCAGCGGCTGCCCGCCGGCGCCTCGGGCCCGGGACAGGCCGAGCCGGCGCGGCCGTCGGCGGTCGTAGTGCTCGTGCTGGCGCCCTTCGTCGTCGACCCGCTGCCGGAAGTACCCCTCGTGGTAGCAGAGGCCGACGGCGACCAGCGGGATGCCCAGGTCGGACGCGGACTTGAGGTGGTCACCCGCGAGCACGCCGAGGCCACCGGAGTAGATCGGCAGCCCCTCGTGGAGGCCGAACTCGGCCGAGAAGTAGGCGATGCCGCCCGGGAGGGCGCCGCGGTGGTGGTCGGTCCACCAGGTGTCGGGCGCCTTGAGGTAGGCGTCGAACCGCTCCTCGACCTGGGCGAGCTGGGACGGGAAGCCGTTGCTCCGGAGCGCCTCCCAGCGCTCCGTCGAGATGCGCTCGATGTAGTCCGGCACGACGCCCCGGGAGGCGCGCCACGCGGCGCGGTCGATCCCCTTGATGAGGCGGCGGGCTTCGACGTCCCAGGTCCACCAGAGGTTGCCGAGGATGCGATCTAGGGCGGGGTACGGAGTCACGCGGGGGAAGATAGCCGTGACTCTCGGTCGAGTCACTAGGGTGGTTCCCGGTTAGAGCGGGATGTTGCCGTGCTTCTTGGGCGGATTGTCGTCCCGCTTGTTCCGCGTCATGCGAAGGGCCAGGGCGATCTCCTTGCGCGTGCGCGCGGGCGGGATCACTCGATCGATGTAGCCCAGCTCCGCCGCCTTGTAGGGGTTGGCGAACGTGTCGCGGTACTCGGCGACCAGCTCCGCCCGCCGGGCGTCGGGGTCGTCCGCGGTCTTCAGCGCCCCCCGGTGGATGATGTTGACGGCGCCGTCGGCGCCCATCACCGCGATCTCCGCGTGGGGGTAGGCGAAGTTGACGTCGGCCCGGATGTGCTTGCTGTTCATCACGTCGTAGGCGCCGCCGTAGGCCTTGCGGGTGATCAGCGTGATCTTCGGCACCGTCGCCTCGGCGAAGGCGTACAGCAGCTTGGCGCCGTGCTTGATGATGCCGCCCCACTCCTGCTGGGTGCCCGGAAGGAAGCCCGGCACGTCCACCAGCGTCAGGAGCGGGATGTTGAAGGCGTCGCAGAAGCGGACGAAGCGGGCCGCCTTGATCGAGCTGTCGACGTCCAGGCAGCCGGCCAGGTGCTGGGGCTGGTTGGCGACGATGCCGACGCTGCGCCCCTCCACCCGCACGAAGCCGACGACGATGTTCATCGCGTAGTGCTCGTGCACCTCCAGGAAGTAGGCGTCGTCGGCGAGCCCGCGGATGATCGTGCGGATGTCGTACGGCCGGTTGGGGTTGGCGGGCACCGCGTCGGTCAGCTCGGGGGTCTCGCGGTCCCACGGGTCGTCGGTCGGCCGCACCGGCGGCTCTTCGACGTTGTTGCACGGCAGGAACGACAGGAGCTCGCGGACCAGCGCCAGGCAGGTCGCCTCGTCGGGCAGGCTGAAGTGGCAGACGCCGGACTTGGCCCGGTGGGCGCTGGCGCCGCCGAGGCTCTCCTTGTCTACCTCTTCGTGGGTGACCGTCTTGATGACGTCCGGCCCCGTCACGAACATGTACGAGCTGCCCTCGACCATCGCCACGAAGTCGGTGATCGCCGGGCTGTAGACGGCGCCGCCCGCGCAGGGCCCCATGATCGCGCTGATCTGGGGCACGACGCCGCTGGCGAGCGTGTTGCGCAGGAAGATGTCGGCGTAGCCGCCCAGGCTGACCACGCCCTCCTGGATGCGCGCGCCGCCCGAGTCGTTCAGACCGATGACGGGGGCGCCGACCTCGCCCGCGCGGTCCATGACCATGCAGATCTTCTCCGCATAGGCGCCGCTCAGGCTGCCGCCGAACACGGTG
>CAYQEG010000084.1:24698-31353 GCA_964416435.1 uncultured Rickettsiales bacterium | reverse complement strand
CTCGAGCGGTACAGGTTGCCGTAGCAACCCGACGCCACGAGGGTCAGCAGCAGGAGCAGGAAGAGCGACAGTCGGGCACGAGCCATGGGGCCTCCGGAGTGCGTACGCGCCGGCCGTATAGGGGAGTCCCCGAGGGGGGTCAAGGTGAACGGTCATCGAACGGCCATCGAATAGAACAACCGCATGGATCGGTCCCTTGGGAGAGCGGCGAGGGAGTCGCTCAGCCCCAACCCGGGAGTTCCCGATGCGAAAGACCCTGCTCACCCTGCTCATGCTGTTCGCCTTCCCCACGGCCGCCTCGGCCGGCTTCGACTGGGGCAGCGACTGCTCCGAAGGGAGCGGCGCGTTCCAACAGTTCATCCCCCACGACGCGATCACCTCCGTGGGAGACATCCCCAGCGGCAAGCTGGACGTCTTCATCGAGCTGCAGGCCGACACCGACGTCGACGTGCAGCTCATCGACGTGATGACCGGGACCGAGATCATCGCCTGGCCCGACGGGCTCCTGAACGGCCCGTCCGAGGAGTGCGTCGAGTTCGACGACGTGACGTACTGCTACAGCGGCTACAACGGCGACCAGAGCGCCTGGGGCCGCGGCGACGAGTGGATCGAGATCATCGGCGCCACGAACCGCCTGCTCGAGATGCGCGCGTTCGGCTACGACGCCGGCGACGCCCTCGTCGAGTACGAGTTCCGGGCCGCCTCCAACTGCAACGAGACCGGCGACGGCTCCTTCTCCCAGTGGGTGCCCCACGAGGGCTTCGTGGACGTCGGGATCATCGACGAGGGCAAGGTCAACGTGTCGATCGACCTGCTCGCGGAGAACGGCCGAGACGTCGACGTGCAGCTCATCGACCCCGCCACCGGCGTCGCGCTCATCGCTTGGCCCGACGGACTGCTCAACGGACCGAACGACGAGAGCCTGGAGTGGGACGGCATGGTCATCGAGTACAGCGGCTACAACGGCATCGGCGGCGACTGGGGCCACGAGCGCATCGAGATCTGGGGCGAGACCACGCGTCCCCTCCTCATGAAGGCGTTCGGTTATCAGTCCGGCTACGCCGACGTCAGCTACTCGTGGGGTGACGGCACCGGCGAGCCCTGCGACTCCGACTGGGAGTGCGAGGAGGGCCTCTTCTGCAAGCCCGACGCCGACGGCCCCGCCGACTCCGGCACGTGTCACACGGCCGACTGGTGCGGCAGCGACGCCACCGCGGCGGCCGACTGCTCCACGTCCGACGAGGGCTGGGGGTGGGGCTTCGGCCTCTTCCTGTGCGAGGAGCACGAGTGCGTGCCGATGTTCGGCAGCAAGTACTGATGATCGAGTGAATCGAGGACTACGAGCCGGGTGAGCCGGCTCGGGCGAGGCGACCTGGTGGTGACTACACCATCAGGTCGTCGAGCTTCATCCGGCGGACGTCGCCCAGCACCGAGAGCGCCGACTCGTCCACCCGGTCCAGGTCTCCGATGATCGAGATCGTCGGAGACCGCGCGGCCAGCCGCTCCCCCCAGGCCCGAGCGTCGGCCCACTCCACGGTCGGAAGCTCGGCCGCGAGCGCCGCCCGCGGGTCGGGCTCGAGCTCACGCAGGCGCCACCGCTCCAGCGTCCAGCCGACCTCCCGGAAGCGCACCCGGGCGTCGGCGATCGACGCCATCGAGGTCGCCCGGGCCCGCTCCCAGCGCGCCTCGTCCTTCGGCGGGCAGGGCAGGATCGAGCAGAGCAGCGAGGCGACCTCGTCGGCGCGGCCGGGGTCGCAGCCGACCTTCGCCCAGACGAGGTCCTGGTCACCGAGCCGCCAGCCGCTGCTGAGCCCCGCGTGAGCGCTGTAGGCGAGGCCGCGGAGCTCCCGGATCTCGTGGAACACCATGGACGCCTTGCCGCCGACGTACTCGGCCCACAGGCGGCGCGTCGCCAGCCCCTCCCGTCGCCAGGGCTCGCCGGGCAGGTCGAAGCAGACGGTCGCCTGGGACGACGGGTGATGGAGCAGCAGCACCGTCGGCCGCGCCCGCTCCGCGAACGTCGTCGGCGCGGGCATCGGCAGGATCGCTGGATCGCCGGCGGTCATCTCGGCGTCCACCGCGGTGGGCTCGACGGGCCCGACGCAGACGGTCGTGCGGACCTTGCCGAGGAGGGGAGAGAGGCGGGCCCCCAGGTCGACCCCTCGAGCCAACTCGCTCAGCTCCGCGTCCGGCAGCCGCAGCTCCAGCAGACCGCTGCGCTCCCCTCGCCTGGCGTAGGCGCGCAGCGCCTGCACCGAGACGTCCAGCCGCTCCCGGTCGGCGACGCGACGGGCGAGCCGATCGTTCAGCCAGGCTTCGCGCTCGTCGGCGCTCACGGTCGGCGTCGTCAGCCGCTCGACCGCGAGCCGCAGCACCGCCGGCAGCTCGTCAGCGGGCCCGCGGACCCCCAGGTCGACGTGGTGCCGGCCCGAGCTGACCTGCAGCGAGCAGGCCCGGTCGTGGACCTCCCGCTCCAACTCCTGGCGCGACCGGTCGCCAGCGCCGGACTTGCCCCACAGCGCGAGGACCGAGCCGACGCCGCGGTCGGCCTCGCTGCCGACGTACCAGCGCAGCCCGACCTCCGCGAGGTCCGAGAAGGGGTTGCTCACCTGGACGCGCGGCCCCCAGGGGCCGGCGCCGCGGTCGAAGTGCTCCCCCTCGGTCAGCACCTGGGCCGCGGTGGCCTGGGAGGCGACCTCGAGGACCCGGGCGAAGCGGGCGGAGCGCCGCTGGGGGAGCGGCTCCTGTTCGACCTCCACCGCCTCGATGGGCGGCAGGTCCGGCTCCCCCGCCCGCCGGAGCACCACCGTCGGGGTGCAGGAGAGCCAACGTCGAGCCGCGGCGACCACGTCATCGGGCGACCGGTCCGCCATCCGCTCGACGGTCCCGCGCACCTCCTGCCAGGTCCGACCGGTGGAGAACGCGGACTCCATGCGCCGGGCGCGGGTGTCGTCCTCCTCGAATGAGCGCAGCTCCGCGACCCGCAGGTTGCGCACGATCGCGGCCAGCTCGTGGGCCTGCACGGCGCCGCCGAGCAGGCGCTGGACCTGCTCCATCGCCAGCGCCTCCGCCTCCTCCAGGGGCTGCTCCCCTCGGGGCACCACGGTGACCACCATCTGCCCGCCGAACCGGGCGAAGGTGGCCTGAGCGGAGGCCGCGCGCACGCGCTGGGGCTGGACGAGCTCCCGGTCGAGCAGGCCCGTCGATCCGTTGCTCAGCACGGCCGACGCGAGGCGGAGCGCCTCGTGGTCGCGGTGGCCGGCGGCGGGCAGGCGCCAGCCGATACGCAGCGCCTCCGAGCCCCGGTGTCGCACCTCGGTCCGGAGCGCCGGGGTCGCGCGGTCGGCGGTCGGCGGCGGCGGCGGCGCGTCGGGCCCGGCGAGGTCGCCGAAGTGCGCCCGGACGACGGCCCCCGCGTCCTCGGGGGTGACGTCCCCCGCGAGCACCACGGCCAGGTTGCGGGGCACGTACCAGGCGGCGTGGAAACGGGCCAGGGCGTCGGCGGACGGCGCCCTGATGTGGGGCACCTCGCCGAGGATCGGGACGCCGTAGGGGTGCGCTCCCCACAGGGCGCGGGCGAAGCCCTCGGACAGGGCTCGCTGGGGGTCGTCCAGCGCGCGGCGCTTCTCCTGCCGGACGACCTCCATCTCGCTGAGGAACCCGTCGTGGAGGACCGGACCGCCGAGGCGATCGCGCTCGACGGTGGCCCAGTGCTCGAGCCTGCCGCTCGGCACCTCGACGACGTAGCTGGTGCGGTCGTGGGCGGTGTAGGCGTTGAGGCCGCGCCCGCCGAGCAACCCGTACAGCTCCTTGACCTCGCCCCGCAGGAGCTCGCCGCCGCCCTTGTTCGCGAGGATGTGCTCGAGCTGGTGGGCCACCCCGGTCTGGTCGCGCGGATCCATGGCGGCGCCGGCCCGGGTCACCACGCGGCACCGGATCCGGGGCTGCTCGTGGTTCGGGCTGACCCACAGCTGCAGGCCGTTGGGGAGCGTCTGCACGCTGACGTTCATCGGGTCGGACGGCATCGGCGCAGGGTAGCGCCGGGAGCCGCCGACATCGCGCCTGCAGCGCTATCCGTCCGTCCTGGCCTTGCGCTTGCGCTTCTTGCGGGTCTGGAAGGACCACTGCATGCCGGGCGCGTCGAGGTCGTCGGGCACGTCGAGGTCGTAGTCGAACTCGCCGGACAGGTATTCGTGCATCTTCCCCGCCGCCTTCTTGGCCTGACCCATGGCGAGGATGACGGTCGAGCCGCCGGTGATCGCGTCGCCCGCGGCGAAGACCCCCGGCTTGGAGGTGTGGCAGGTCGCCTTGTCGACCATGACGATGCCCCACCGGTTGGTGAAGACGTCCTCCGCCGACTGGGACAGGATCGGGTTGACGTTGCAGCCCAGGCTCATCACCACGGTGTCCACGTCATCGACGAACGTCTCGCCGGTGGGGACCGGCCGCCGGCGCCCCGAGTCGTCCGGCTCGGACAGCTCCATCACCATGCACCGGACCTGCTTGACGAAGCCGTCTTCGCCGCCGATGAACTCGACGGGGTTGCTCAGCCACTTGAAGTCGATGAACTCCTGCTCGGCGTGCTCCAGCTCCTCGGAGCGGGCCGGCGCTTCGGCCCGGGAACGGCGGTAGTAGCAGGTCACCTCGGCGCCCAGCCGCTTGCCGGTCCGGAGCACGTCCATCGCGGTGTTGCCGGCGCCGACGACCCCCAGCCTGCGGCCCTGGTAGACGGGCGTCGGGTAGTCGGGGAACTCGTTGGCGTGCATCAGGTAGACGCGGGTCAGGTACTCGTTGGCGGAGTAGATGCCGTTGAGGTTGGCGCCGGGGATGTCGAGCATGCGGGGCAGGCCGGCGCCGGTGGCGATGAGGACGGCGTCGAAGCCGTCGGCGAACAGGTCGTCCAGCGTCAGCGTCTTGCCGATGAGGATGTTGTAGGCGAACTGCACCCCCATCTCCTCGAGGAACGCGAGGTCGCTGTCGATGATCTCCAGCGGCAGGCGGAAGCGCGGGATGCCGTAGACCATCACCCCGCCTCCTCGGTGGAAGGCCTCGAACACGGTGACGTCGTGACCGCGACGGCGCAGCTCGTAGGCGCCGGTGAGGCCGGCCGGGCCGGCCCCCACGATGGCGACGGCCTTGCCGGAGGGGGGCGCCATCTCGGGCATCCGATCGAGGCCCCGCTCCCGCTCGTAGTCCGCGACGAAGCGCTCGATGCTGCCGATGCCGATGGGCACGTGCCGGACCCCGACGTTGCAGAGCGCCTGGCATTGCTTGTCCTGGGGGCACACCCGCCCACACACGCCCGGCAGGAAGTTGGTCTTTCGGATCGTGCGGGCCGCCGCCTCGATGTCACCCTCCTCGACCTGGTGCAGGAAGGTCGGGATGTCGATGCCGACGGGGCAGCCGGTGATGCAATGGGGCTTCTTGCAGCTGATGCACCGGGTCGCCTCGGCCCGGGCCATGGCGAGGGTGTAGCCGGTCGGCACCTCCTCGAAGTTGTGGATGCGCTCCTCGGCGTCGGCCAGGGGCATCTCGTTGTGCGGCAGCTTGAGCCGGTTCTTGACCGTCGGCGCCTCAGACATGGCCGCCCCCCCGCTGACACGCGTGCTCCAGCGCGGCGTGCTCCTGGGCGACGAACATCTTCTGGCGGGTCATCAGCTCGGCGTAGTCGACGAGGTGGCCGTCGAAGTCGGGGCCGTCGACGCAGGCGAACTTCGTCTCTCCGCCGACGCTCACCCGGCAGGCGCCGCACATGCCGGTGGCGTCCAACATGATGGCGTTGAGGGAGACCTGGCAGTCGATGCCACTGTCCCGCGTGAGATCGGCGACGGCCTCCATCATCGGCACGGGGCCGACGGCGAGGCAGGCGGAGATCGGCTCGGACTCCATGAGCTCGGCGAGGGCGTGGGTGACGAAGCCCTTCGTGCCGGCGGAGCCGTCGTTGGTGGTGGTGATGACGCGGTCGCAGACGGCGGCCAGCTCGTCGACCATGAGCAGGAGGTGTTCGCTCCGGGCGCCGACGATGCCGTAGACGGTGTTGCCGAGCGCCTTGAGGTCACGAGCGGTCGGCAGGATGGCGCCGGCGCCGTAGCCGCCGCCCAGGAGGACCCAGGCGCCGTCGGTCTTCGCGACGTGGGAGCGCAGGCCGAGGGGCCCGACGAGGTCGGCGAAGCGATCGCCGGCCTGCATCCGGGTGGCCTCGTTGGAGGTGAACCCGGCCGTCGCGATGATCAGGCGGAGGGTGCCCGCGTCCCGGTCCCAGCCGGCGATCGACAGCGGCATGCGCTCGGACCGCTCGTTGGGCCGCACGACGACGAACTGGCCCGCCTCGATCTTGGCCGCGACCAGCGGGGCCTCGACCTCGAAGTACCAGGTGTCGGGACACAGCTCTCGCTTGGCGACAATCTCGAAGCTCTGCTGGTACCGGTTCGACGACATCAAGACCCCTGGACGGGTGGGTGTGCATCGGTCTAGCAGCCGTGCAGATCTCCACAATCCGCGTCGGGGGTCTCTTCGGGGGGGCCGGGAGCCGGGAGTGTCCGAACCGCCCGACATGAGCCATGTCACCCGCTTCGGTCACGAATACCCGGACTGAAACGCCCGACATGAGCCATGTCACCCGCTTCGGTCACGCGTACCCGGACTGGAACGTCCG
>CAYQEG010000084.1:0-24598 GCA_964416435.1 uncultured Rickettsiales bacterium | reverse complement strand
ACATGAGCCATGTCACTCGCTTCAGGCAGGGTCAACCGGACTGGAACGCCCGACATGAGCCATGTCACCCGCTTCAGGCACGAATACCCGGACTGGAACGTCCGACATGAGCCATGTCACTCGCTTCAGGCAGGGTCAACCGGACTGGAACGCCCGACACGAGGCATGACGACCACTTCGGCCAGGGCCGTCAAGGCCGGGGCTCCCCCCCATCGGCGGCCGGGGCCGGCTCGGGCAGCAGCGCCTCCATCTCGTCCATGATCGCGTTCATCCGGGCGACCGTGGCCTCGTAGGGGGCCGGCGTCGCGAGGTCGACCCCGGCGGCGGAGAGCAGGTCGTAGCTGTGGGCCGAGCCGCCGGCGCGGAGCAGGTCCAGGTAGGCGTCGATCGCCCCCTCCTCTCCGCCCAGGACCCGCTGGGCGAGCAGCGAGCTGGCGGAGATCGAGGTCGCGTACTGGAACACGTAGTAGTCGAAGTAGAAGTGGGGGATCCAGGCCCACTCGACGGCGTACGCCTCGTCGATCCGCATCACCCCGACGTCGTGCCCGTGGTAGCGGCGCAGGATGTCGAGGTACAGGGCGCTCAGCCGCTCGCCCGTCATCGCCTCGCCGGCTTCCACTCGCTGGTGGATGGCCAGCTCGAACTCGGCGAACATCGCCTGCCGGAAGAACGTGCCGCGCAGCCCCTCCAGGGCGTGGCCCAGGTAGTACAGCCGCTCCTCGTCCGTCTGCGCCTGCTCCAGCATGTGGTCCAGCAGCAGCGCCTCGTTGAACGTGCTCGCCACCTCCGCCATGAACGTGTCGTAGTCCGCCGTCGGGTACGGCTGGGCCTGCGACGCCAGGTACGTGTGCATCGCATGGCCCCACTCGTGCGCGAGCGTGGAGACCGACTCGTAGTCGTCCTGGTAGTTCATCAACACGTACGGGTGCACGTCGTACGCCCCCGTCGCGTACGCCCCCGCCTCCTTGCCGTCGACCGGGTAGGCGTGCATCCACCGCTCGTCGAAGCCGCGCTTCATCACCGCGACGTACTCGTCTCCCAGCGGCGCCGAGCTGTCCAGGCTCAGCTGCTTGCCGAGCTCCAGCGGGAACGTGATGTCCAGGTCGACCAGGGGCGGGTAGATGTCGATGTACCCCGGATCCTCGACCCCGAGCATGCGGGCGCGGAGCCGCAGGTAGCGGTGCAGGGTCGGCAGGTTGGCGTTCGTCGTCTCCACCAGCGTCGTGTAGACCGCGACCGGGATGCCGTCGCCGAACAGCGCCGCCTCGACCGTGGAGTCGAACCCGCGCGCCGACGCCTCGAAGTGGTGGGCCGACAGCGCCCCGTTCAACGTCGTGCCGAGCGTGCGCTCGACCCCGCCCTTCGCGTCGTAGACGGCGGCGAACACGGCCGCCCGGTCGTCCCGGTTCGTGGACGACCGGAGCCGGTTGTAGCCGGGCTTGTCGACCGTCGCCTCGCTGCCGTCGGCCAGCGTCACCGTCGGCCAGGTCATGTCCGCGGTGGTCAGCATGTTGAACGTCTGGAACGGGGTCCACATCATCGGGGAGGCCGACGCGAGCAGCCCCTCCCCCTGCGCGTCCAGCGTGTGCTCCGAGGCGCGCAGCGCGCTGTCGATGAAGAACGCGTAGTCGGCCAGCGCCGGCGTCCTGGCGACCCACTTGTCGAGCCTGTCCGCCCCCGCCTCGACCAGCGCCGGCTCCACGAACGCGGTCGCCTCCCCGAGCCGGCTCCAGAGCATGCCCACGTCGCCGGCGCGGGCCGACGCGTCCGCGTCCCGCGCGTCCACCGAGCTCTCCGACGACGCATAGACCGACACCCGCTCCGCCGACATACGCAGCCCGAAGTAGGCGTCCAGGCACGACGCCAGGTCCCGGGCCGACTTCGTGATCCGCTCGGAGCAGCCCGAGAACGCGTCCGCCTGGACCGACAGATCGGCCTTCGCCGCCTCCCAGTCCTCCAGCGTCGCGAACAGGTCGGTCAGGTTCCACGTGTCGGCGTCGTCGCCGGCCAGCGCGACGGCGGGCAGGGCGAGCCACACCAGGCTCAGGGTGACGGTCAGACGCATCGGCTCCTCCAGGCGCGCGGAGTATGGGAGGTCATCCGCCCCATCGCCAGCAGGCCATCCAGAACGACGCGCGCGGATTGGGGTTTTCCCTCCGTCCGCGGTGCCTTATCCTCCAAGCGACCCCGTCACTTCCCCGGCAACACCGGGGCCTGGCGAAGGAGCACCCCGTGAGCGGTCGACAACTCAGCCGTACCCCCGCGCCGGCCCCCCCGGTCCAGGCCAAGACCGAAGACGCGCCCTCTGGCGGCGGCTCGATGTCCCTCGATCCCCACGCCGTGCAGGGCCGCCCCGGCCAGTTCGCCCAGCAGTACTCGGGCCTCGGCGTGCAGCTCAAGCGCGACGAAGCCGACCCCCACGTCGGCGACCCGGAGGGCGAGACCGCGACAGCCCGCGAAGTCCCGATGAACGGCGAGACCGCGGCCGTGCTGACCAAGAGCGGCAACCTGCACCTGCGCGAAGAGCCGTCGATGGACGGCAAGGTCCTCGACAAGTACCCCGCCGGCACGGTGGTCACCCAGCACGCCAAGAAGGGCGAGTGGGTCAAGGTCAAGGTCTGGTCCGGCAGCGGCGGCAAGGCCGGCTGGATGCACGGCAAGTACCTCAAGACCCAGCCCGGCCTGACCCTCAAGAAGGACGGCGACGACAAGGGCAACCCGCAGGACTACACGTACGCCGAAGCGAAGGGGAAGCCGTTCCTCGGCAAGCCGACGGTCGACCAGGCCAAGCAGGGCGCCATCGGCGACTGCTACCTCATCGCCGCCATGGGCGCCCTCGCGGCCAGCCCCGGAGGCGCCAAGGCGCTCATGGACATGGTCCACCCCCACAGCGAAGCGGCCGAGTACACCGTCACCTTCAAGAAGGAGCAGCGCGACGGCTCCTACAAGTCCGAGTCGGTCAAGGTCGACGCCTGGCAGCCCGTCAGCGGCGGCAAGCTCAAGTACGCCCTGAGCGGCACGCCCGTCGGCGACATGTCCAAGGTCGCCCTGTGGCCCGCGATCATCGAGAAGGGCTACGCCCAATGGAAGGGCGGCTACGAGGCGATCGGCGGCGGCGGCTCCCCCGGCGGGGCGATGTCCGAGATGGCCGGCGTCGACGTCAGCAACAAGGCGGTCTCCTGGTTCTCCAAGGACGAGGACCTCGTCGCAGCGATCAAGGGCAACGTCGAGAAGGGCAAGTCCATGACCGCGGCGACCAAGAGCAAGCTCGGTCAGAAGAAGGAGTCCGCGTTCAGCGGCTCCGGCGCCGGGCCCTACACCGCGTCGCTCAACAACGTGGTCGTGGAGCGCTCCGTCAAGGTCACCGACAGCAAGGGCAAGGCCCCGACGGTCACCGACGACGGCAAGGGCAAGCTGACCGGCGCCGGCGGCAAGGCCGAGGGCACCATCGACTACAAGAAGGGCAAGTTCAGCCTCAAGTTCACCGACGGCGCCCCGGAGAAGGCGGGCGACCTCGTGCTCGAGTGCCAGGTCAAGTACTGGCTCAGCCGCAGCCCCGACATCGTCGCCAACCACGCCTACGTCGTAAAGGGCGCCACCGCCGACGGCATCGACATCCACAACCCCTGGGGCAGCTACCACCCGGGCAAGGTCGACTTCAAGAAGTTCCGCGAGACCTACCAGTCGTTCAGCGAAGCGGACACCGACGGACTCGTCACCGCGTAGGACGGCACGTGCTTCGACGCCTCGCCGTGGCGCTCGCCCTGGCCACCACCCTCCTCGCCTGTCGCGGCTCGGCCACCGAGCCGCCGGAGATCCCCGTGAGCACCCCCACCGACAACTGCGATACGACCGTCGAGGCGACCGACGGAGCGCTCCGGACCGCCATCGACGCGGCCGACGACGGCGCCGTGCTGTGCCTGAAGCCCGGCACCCACCGGGGCTCCCACCCCGTCTCCAGGAGCGTCACGATCCGGGCCCTGGGGGACGGCGTAGTCCTCGACGCCAACGGTGAAGGCCCGGTGCTCGGCGTGCTCGGCGACAAGCTGAACGTCGAGCTGCACGGCCTCACGCTGACCGGCGGCGAGTGGGAGGCCGGCGGCGCCATCGGCCTGGAGTCCCGCAGCACCGTGACGCTGATCGGCTGCACCCTCAGAGGCAACAAGACCGGGGAGTACGGCGGCGGGGCGCTGTTCGCGCGGCGCGGCACGGTGGTGCTGAAGGACTGCCTCATCGAGGACAACGAGGGCAAGTGGGGCGGCGCCCTGCTCGCCGACGGAGTCTCGACCTGGCGCGTCTCCGGCACGACCATCCGGGGCAACCGCGGCGCTCGCGGCGCCGTCGCCGTCCGGGAGGACGCCGAGGTGACGCTGACGGGCTGCACCATCGCCGACAACACGGTCGACGAGGGGGACGGCGCCCAGATCTACGTCTCCGGCACCGCGACCGAGGGCCCGACGATCGTGCTCGACGGCACCGACGCGACCCTCCACGACGCGCTCGGCAACGCCGAGGTGATCCGCAAGTAGGGTCGATCCGGCCCGGCGACGGCCCGACGAGGCGGCGCTACCCTTGCAAAACGCCTCCGGCCGAGGCAGATTCTCCGACTTTGGAGACTTGGATGCGAGCGACCCTGTCCCTGCTGATCGTGCTCAACGTGGCCCTCGCCGGCTGCGCCGACCTGTGCGAGCCAGCCGACGAGCCGACCGTGTTCCTGGGCCAGGGCGTCGGCGGTGAGGTCGAGGAGTTCACCGACGGCCAGGCCGTCGCGCTGACCCCCGCCCCCCAGGGCGGCTTCGGGGTACAGGTCGTCATCTCCACCGCGGGCCTGCGCACCGAAGAGCAGAACAGTGCCCAGGCGGTGCTCGACGTCTTCAAGGACGACGCCCAGGAGGGGACGTTCCTCAGCGAGGGGCTGCAGCTCTTCTGCGCCAGCCCCGACGACGGCGGCCGCATCGACGGCCAGGTCGTCGGCTTCGACCCCGCGGTGTACTCCACCAACGACGACCTCCTCGCCCTGGACGGCAGCGAGGTGGAGCTGAGGGTCACGGTCACCGACACCGACGGCAACGAGGCCGTCGGCACCTCCCTCGTAACCATCGACGTCGGAGGCTGAGCGCCCGATGACCCGTTCCCTCCTCCTGGCCGGGCTCCTCGCCAGCCTGGCCCTCGCCGGCTGCGTCCAGTGGGGCTCACCGGGCCACCCCGACGGCTGCCTCAAGTGCCACGAGGGCATCGAGGAGGTCCACACCCCGTTCATCCCGGCCGAGCGCTGCAGCACCTGCCACGGCGGCGACCCGACGAAGATCCTCGAAGACCGCGCCCACGTGCCGATCCCCGAGGACTGGGCGAGCATCCGGGGCGACGGCCTGCCGCCGTCTCCCGACGGCTTCATCAAGGACTTCGCCCCCGACCAGCTCGACCGGATCGACCCGGACTACCTGCGGTTCATCAACCCCGGCGACGTGCGGGTGCTGGACCAGACCTGCGGCATCTGCCACGAGAGCCACGCCGAGACGATGCCGAAGTCAGTCATGGCGACCAACGCGGGCCACTACTGGCCGTCCCTCTTCCTGGCCGGGCTGCAGACGGACCGGCTCGCCCACTTCGGCTCCTTCGGCGCCCTGGACGAGGACTGCGCGCCCGACGCGCTGCCCGGCAGCGTGTGCGAGGTCGAGGTCCTCCGCCCGCCGGACGCCGAGGACGCGATGGACCTGTTCGGGGACGGCCTGCCCGACTACGACGACCTGCTCGAGTTCGCCTGGGCCCACTACCTGAGCAAGAACTGCAACACGTGCCACCAGGGCGGGTACCCGCGCAACAACAGCCCCGGCCTGTACCGGTCGTCGGGCTGCACGTCGTGCCACATGGTCTACGACGAGCTGGGCACCTACCGCGGCGGCGACCCGACGCTCCCCCGCGGCACCCCCGTGCACGCCGCCGAGCACGTCATCACCTCCGCCATCCCGACCGAGCAGTGCGCCACCTGCCACTTCCAGGGCGGCCGCATCGGCCTGCTGTACCGCGGGATCCGCGAGGGCGGCTTCAGCTCGGACCGCATGCCGCCGAACGTCGGCGCGATCAACCGCACGCTGTACGGCCACGCCCCGGGCTACTACATCGAGGACGAGGACACGACCAACGACGTCGACGAGACGCCCCCGGACCTGCACGCCGAGGCCGGCATGGTGTGCGCGGACTGCCACGTCGGCAGCGACGTGCACGGCGACGGCCGGCTGTGGAGCACCAGCAAGCAGCAGGTGTCGATCGCCTGCGAGGACTGCCACGGCACGGTCCGCGAGGCGGCGGTGCCCACCGACGGCGTGTTCCGCACCGCCCGCAAGGGCAACCCCCTCAACCAGCTCTCGGTGCGCGCCGACGGCGCGGTCGTGCTGACCCGTCGCATGGACGGCGTGGAGATCGTCGTGCCCCAGCCGGCCGAGATCCTGGCCGCCGGGGACGGCAGCCAGCGCATGCACGAGTCGATGGCCGAAGACGAGTCCGGCTGGTCCCACACCGACTCGCTGACCTGCGACACCTGCCACACCCCGCAGAACTTCTACTGCATCGGCTGCCACGTCAGCGTCGACATGCGGCTGGACCAGGTCGACTACCAGACCGGCCTGCCGACCCCCGGCCTGACGCGCGGGTCGCGCACCGACTACTCCCTGGACCACCTGCTGCTCGGCACCGCGCCGGACGGCCGGGTGCAGACCGTGCACCCCAGCCAGCAGGTCCAGATGATGGTCGTCGGCAGCTCCGAGTTCGGCAGCGAAGACGGCGAGATGCTGCTCGGGGGGGTCGCCGACGACGGCCGCGAGGTGGGCGAGTTCCGAGACGCCCACGGCTTCGCCGCCAACATCGGCTTCATGCCGTTCTTCCAGCACACCACCCGCACGGCGGCCCGCGCCTGCGACGACTGTCACCGGTTCGACGACAGCCCCGCCGAGCTGGCGCGCGTCCGCGGCGTCTACGGCTTCGGCACCGGCGAGTTCGTGCTCCCGGGCCCCGACGGGCAGGAGGTCGACGGCCTGCAGTTCCTCGACGCCGACGGCAACGACGTGACCTCCTGGGTGCACGAGGGGACCGGCCCGCTGGCCCCGGACGTGATGGACCGGGCCCTGGGCGTCGTGCTCGAGGAGCTGAGATAGCGCCGGCCCGGACGGCGCGCCCCCGATCGGCCGCCTGGCTGGCGGCCGCGCTGGCGCTCGCGGGCTGCACCGAGCCCGAGCCCGAGCCGGCGACGCCGCCGGCGACCCACCCCGCCTTCGAGGTCGGTGACGCCGTGCCGTGCGACGCCCCCTACGCGGGGCTCGATCGGTTCACCGAGGTGGCCGCCGAGCGGGGCCTGGCGGAGCAGCCCTGGACCGAGGAGGAGTACCAGGAGTTCATCTTCTCGGCCGACGGCGTGACCATCGAGCGCATGGTGGTGGTCGAGGACGTCGACCGCGACGGCGACCTGGACGTGCTGATCGCCCGGCGGGACAACCTGCCGACCGTCTTCCTCAACGACGGCGACGCCCACTTCACCGTCGCGGACGCGATGCCCCCCGCCGACCCCGAGCTGGAGGTGGACCTCTGGGGCGTCGCCGACGTCGACGGCGACGGCCTCCCCGACCTCTTCGGCAACCGCTACTACGGGGGCGGCTTCGAGGCCCGCAACCTCGGCGGCGGCGTGTTCGAGGCGCTCCGGCCGATCCAGCTCGACACCCCCGCCGGCGGCGAGCTGAGCGCGGCCGCCGTCGCGATGGGGGACCTGGACCGGGACGGCGACCTCGACGCGGTGATCGTCAGCGTGCACTACGACGACGAGGACCCCGACTCCCCGCCCGACCCGGTGTTCGAGAACGTCGACGGCGAGCTGGTCCTGGCCGGCTGGATCGACCTGGGCGGCTACAGCGTCAGCAGCCAGGCCTCGGCGGTGCTCGACGTCGGCTGGGACGGCGAGCCCGACCTGTGGCACTTCGACGACACCGGCTCCAACGGCCCCGGCTCCGCGATCTTCACGGGCTTCGACGCCGGCCCCGCCAACGTCGTCGACATCGCCCCCGAGCTCGACGCCGACGTCAGCCTGACCGCGATGGGGCTGGACGCCGGCGACCTCACCGGGGACGGGCGGCTCGACTACTGCGCGTCGGACATCGGTCGGCCGATCTGCCTGGTGGCGACGGCGGACGGGCCGTTCGTGCAGAGCGGCCTCGCGCTCGGGCTGATCCCCGACCAACCCGCATACCCGGGGCACGAGACCGTCGGCTGGTCGATGGAGTTCGCGGACATCGACCACGACGGTCGACTCGACGTCGTGCACGCCTCGGGCGAGGACAAGCTGTCGCGGTACGAGGGCCGGACCTCCTACCCCGACCTCGTCTGGCAGGCGCGGCCGGACGGCACCTTCCAGGACGTCTCGGCTCTCACCGGCATCGACAGCCCCGACAACCACTACGGCCTCGTGGCCGCCGACCTGGACGGCGACGGCTGGCTCGACGTCGTCACCGCCGGGCCGACCGTCGACCCGAAGCTCTACCTCAACCGCTGCGGCGAGGGGGCGTGGCTGCAGGTCGACTTCCACGGCCCGGCGGCGGCCGCCCAGGCGATCGGGACCCGGGTCGAGCTGCAGGTCGGGGACGTGGTGCGCCGGCGCCAGGTGCTCGGCCCCCGGGCGTCGGGCCAGAGCCCCTCCCGGCTGCACTTCGGGCTCGGTGACGTCGACCGGGTCGACCGCCTGACGGTGCTCTGGACCGACGGCGAGGTGACCGAGCTGAGCGACGTGCCGGTCGACCGGCTCGTCTGGGCGGCCCACCCGTCGGTGACCGACGAGTAGCGCCGACGCCGACCTGCCTGCGCCCGCCGGATGCCCGCGGGGCGTCGGACTGATAGCCTCACCCGCGATGAGCCCGAAGAAGGAGAACATCGTCGTCGTGGGGCTGGGGGGCATCGGCTTCTACCTGGCGAAGTGGCTCGAACACGAGGGCTACAACATCACGGCGATCGAAGCTGACGGGGCGAAGGTGGCCAAGGCCGACGCCGAGATCGACGCCCGGCTGCTGCAGGCCGACGCGATGACCTTCGACTGCTGGAAGCAGATCTCCGGGCAGCGCATCGACTACGTCATCGCCGTCACGGACAACGACGCGGTCAACATCACCGCCTGCCTGATCGCCGGGCAGTGCGGCGCGCGCCGCAAGATCGCGCGGGTCCGCAACCTCGCCCTGTGGGCCAAGGACGCCCTCGTCACCCCCGAGGACCTGGGGATCAACCTGCTGATCCGTCCCAGCGAGCTGTGCGCCCAGGAGATCGCCCGCCTGATGAAGATGCGGTCGGGCGACCTGATGATCGACGTCGACGAGGACATGCAGGTGGTGGCCACGCGCGTGTTCCCCGGCTCGGTGCTCGCCTACAAGTCGCTCCAGGACATCGCCGAGCAGTACAACGAGTTCGCGTTCCGGATCGTGGCGATCGCCCGAGACATCGAGACGATCATCCCCGGCGGCGACTTCGTGGTGCTGCCAGACGACCACGTCTACATCCTGACCCACCGCAACGACCAGCCGGCGCTGCGCAAGCTCGTGGGCATCCGCAAGCAGCGCAAGCACCGGGTGATGGTCCTGGGCGGAGGCCTGATCGGCCAGCGCGTGGCCGAGCTGCTGGAGGACGCGATGCCGGTCCGGCTGGTGGAGCTGCGGGAGTCGCGGGCCGCCGAGCTGACCCACCGGCTCAAGAAGACCGAGGTCCTGCACGGGGACGTGCGGGACTCCAGCACGCTGCTGACGGCCGGCCTAAAGGACATGGACACGGTCATCGCGGTCACGAAGGACAACGAGACCAACATCATGGCCTGCGTCATGGCCCGGCACCTGCTTCGGGCCCAGACCAAGGGCGACGACGGCGAGCTCCTCAAGACCATCGCCCTGGTCCGCAAGGAGGAGTACCTGGTGCTCGGCTCGGCGATGGGCGCGGACATCGTGCTCAACCCCAAGGTGCTGGCGGGCAACCAGATCCTGAAGTTCATCCGGCGCGGCAAGCTGCTCTCCGTCGCCCATCTGCACGGCTGCGAGGCCGAGGTGGTGGAGCTGGTCGCGGACCGGGGGTCGCCGATCACCCGCAAGCCGCTGTGGGAGCTGAGCGACGTGACGAAGGACAAGATGATGTTGGGCGGCTTCTGCCGCGACAAGACGTGGGAAATCGCGGTCGGCGGCACCCAGATCGAGGCCGGCGACAAGGTCATCGGCATCTGCCTGTCCAAGGACCTGCCGGCCCTGGAGCGGCTGTTCGACAAGTGAGCGCAGCATGAACTGGCGGGCGATCGCCCACGTCATGGGGATTCTGCTCCTGGTCACCGCGGGAGCGATGGTCGCGCCCGTCGTCTGCGCGCTGATCTACCGGGACGAAGGGGACCTGCTGGCGCTGAGCGTCGGGGT
This sequence comes from uncultured Rickettsiales bacterium, assembly GCA_964416435.1. Lineage (GTDB taxonomy): Bacteria > Myxococcota_A > UBA796 > UBA9615 > UBA9615 > CAYQEG01. The sequence goes on along the minus strand of CAYQEG010000084.1, from coordinate 14,180 downwards.
CGCCGTCGCCGCCGGCACCGGCTTCCCGCTGTGGTTCCTGTTCCGGTCGTACAAGGAGCTGGAGCTGCGCGACGCGTTCGTCATCGCGGCGTTCGGCTGGGTGATCATCTCCGGCGTCTCCGCGCTGCCGTTCGTGTTGCACGGCTCCATCCCGTCGTTCACGGACGCGTTCTTCGAGATGATGTCCGGCTTCACGACGACGGGCGCGACGATCCTGACGGACATCGAGGCGGTGCCCCACGGGCTGCTGTTCTGGCGCAGTGAGACCCACCTGCTCGGCGGGATGGGGTTCCTGACCCTGACGGTCCTGTTCCTCCCCCACGGAATGGGCGGGCTACACCTGTTCCGGGCCGAGTCGAGCCCCGGGCAGGTGATCACGAAGGAGAAGTTCCTGCCCCGGAACCGGGACGCGACGCGCTGGCTGTGGGCGATCTACCTGGCCCTCAACGCGCTGCTGGTGCTCCTGCTGCTGTTCGGCGGGATGTCGCTGTTCGACTCGCTGTGCCACGCCTTCAGCACGGTCGCGACGGCGGGCTATTCACCGATGAACGCCAGCGTCGGCCACTACGACAGCGCCTACTTCGACTGGGTCATCATCGCCTTCATGGTCCTGGGGGGCATGACCTTCATGCTCTTCTATCACCTGGCCATGGGCGAGTGGCGGGTGCTGAAGGTCAACACCGAGCTCCGCTGGTACCTCGGCTTCCTCGTCTTCCTCTGCGTGATGGTCGCCTGGCTGCTGTTCAGCGCCCAGGTGTACGGGATGGCCGACTCCCTGCGGCACGGCACGTTCCAGGTGGTCTCCCTGCTGACGACCACCGGCTTCACGACGGCGGACTACGAACAGTGGCCGGAGTCGGCCCAGATGTTCCTGTACGCGTCGTGCTTCATCGGCGCCTGCGCCGGCTCGACCACCAGCGGCATCAAGGTGGTGCACTACGTCATCATCTGGAAGTACGGCGTGGCGGCGGTGAAGAAGATCTTCTTCCAGCCGCTGTCCATCATCTCGGTGCGGCTCAACGGCCAGCCCATCGGCCAGATGATCATCGCGCTGGCTGTCTGCTACTTCATCGTCAACATCTTCCTCGCCGTCGGCGGCGCCTGCGTGCTGGTGCTCCTGGACGACATGGACATGGAGTCGGCGATGAGCGCGGTGATCTCGGCGGTGATGAACATCGGCCCGGGCTTCGGCGAAGTCGGCCCGTCGCACAACTACTCCGGCATCTCGGCGGCCGGAAAGTGGTTCCTGTCCTGGAACATGCTCGTCGGGCGGCTGGAGATGTTCAGCGCCCTGGTGATCTTCTACCCGTCCTTCTGGCGGCGGTAGCGGCCTCGAGTCAGCCGACCCGCTGGCCGGGCAGGCAGAACTCGGAGCCGGCGGGGGCGACGCGCCAGCCGGGGTCCGCCTCGTCGGTGCGGGCGAGCCAGGTGGACCAGTCGTCCTGCTCGAGGCGCTCGACCTGCTCGTCGGTCATCAGCACCAGCTGCAGCCACTCGAACCGACCGTTGGGCGTCTCGCAGGCGTGGGGTAGATCCAGGTCCCGGAGCAGGCCCAGGGGCGCCCCGGGACGCTCGATGTAGTGCCCGTGCTCCAGCCACGCCTGGTTGCCGAACACGTAGCGGGCGACGTCGTTGAGCAGCGTGACCGGCCAGAACGGGGCCTGGGTGGCGGCCCGGGAGATCACGCCGCCGAGCACGCCGACGTCCTGGCGAGCGAGCGCGACGACCTCGGGGGGCGCGGCGAGCCGGAAGGTCAGCTCGCAGCCCCAGCCGCTCACGTCCGGCACCGCCGACTGCTTCTCGCCGTGCTCGGCGAGCCCCAGCCCGACGTAGTGGAAGTGACCCGCGGGGTTCCAGTAGACCGAGACGCCGTCCAGCGGCTCGTCCCCGCCGTCGGCGAAGCGCACCTCGGGGGCCCAGTGGAACGGCCGCTGGCGGGGATACAGCGCCAGCCACGGCGCGCTGGTCGCCGCGTACACCGCTCCGATGTGGTCGCCGTCGCTCGTGATCGTCCCTCCTGGGGACGTGCATCCTAGAGCACGGCGGCGGGCTCGTTGTTACTTGATCCCGAACAGCTCGATGTCGAACACGAGCATGCCGGCCGGCGCGCCGGGCCGGCGGGGGACCTCGCCGTAGGCCAGGTCGGCGGGGATCCAGAAGCGGGTCTTCTCGCCCTCGACCATCAGCTGCACGCCCTCGGTCCAGCCGGGGATGACCTGGTTCAGGCCGAACGTGATCGTCTCGCCCCGCATCACGGAGCTGTCGAACATGCGGCCGTCCTTCGTCCAGCCCGAGTAGTGGACCGTGACCTGGGAGGTGGGGCCCGGGTGGGTCGTGCCGGTGCCGGGCTGCAGGACCTTGTAGGCCAGGCCCGACGCCGTCTTGCTGGCGTCCGAGGGGGCCGCGGCGACGTCGGCGGGGGTCTTGGGCGGGTTCTTGATGCCGATCAGCTCGATGTCGAAGACGAGCATGCCGGCCGGCGCGCCGGGTCGGCGGGGGGTCTCGCCGTAGGCCAGGTCGGCGGGGATCCAGAAGCGGCTCTTCTCGCCCTTCGTCATCAACTGCACGCCCTCAGTCCAGCCGGCGATGACGCCGCGGAGCGGGAAGCTGATCGTCTCGCCGCGCACGACGGAGCTGTCGAACATCTTCCCGTCCAGCGTCCAGCCGGTGTAGTGCACCTCGACCGTCGAGTCGGCGGTGGGGTGCTCGCCCCCGTCGCCCGCCTGGAGCACGCGGTAGGCGAGCCCGGAGGCGGTGGTGGTGGCGTTCGAGGGCGGGGCCCCGACATCGAAGGGGGCGGGGATGGAGGTCACTTCGGTCTCCTGTGGCGCGGCGGAGCGCGCGGGGCTGACGGTGGTGGGCGTGCTCTGCGCGGCGGCCTCGGTCGGCACCTCGGCGGGCTGCTCGGCCGCGGCCGGCGCCTCCTCGTCCGAGGTGTCGAGCTCCTCGCCGCATCCGACGAGGACCAACAGAGCTGTGAGAACGGACAGAGCGTGCTTCATGGCGGGCACGTCTATCAGAAGCGCCGCCCCGCGTCGCGCCCCGGCCTCGTCCCGCCGATCGCCCGCCGCACCGAGGCGAACACCGTGACGACCCTCAGGGGAGGAGCTCGCCTTCGAGGCGGCTTCCCGTCCGCACGAACGCCGGGTAGGCGTGCATCGGCACCTCCAGGCTGATCGTCTGGCCGCCGTCGAACGTCGGGTGGTCGCCGTACAGCCAGCGCCACTCCCCTTCGAACGGCAGCACCACGTCGAACGTGGTCCCCTCCGCCTCGATCGGCGAGACGAACAGATCCGGACCCAGCAGGTACCGGTAGGTGGTGCGGCCGGGGTCCAGGAACTCGAACAGGCTGCGGCCCTCCTCGAACGCCACCGCCCCCTGGCGCATCAGGTACGGGAGCATCGCGTGGTGCAGCACCACGAGGTCGCGGTAGATGTCGACGGTCTCCTCGTCGAAGAACCAGGGCTCGTGGCGTCCGCCGCCGCCGTTCTCCATCACCGGGCTGAACGCGCCGAGCTGGGCCCAGCGCAGGAACGGCTCCTTGCGGCGGCCGCCGGGCACGCCGTCCTCCTCGCGGTAGCCGCCGATGTCCGACCCGAACGCGACGTAGCCGTACTCGGCGGACCAGAAGAAGTTGTCCAACGCCGCGGTGATCCCACCCCAGTCGGCGTCCTGGTCGCCCACCCAGGCGGCCCAGTTGAGGTCGATGGGGGCGAACGCCGTCGCGTCCCCGCCGACCCCGAACCCGTAGTTGTCGATGGGGCGGGCGGTGATGAGCCGGTCGTCCCCGAGCACGTCGCGGGTGTGCTCGAAGAAGTCGCGGTAGTAGGCGTGGCTGTACTCCAGCCGGGAGACGTCGCGGCCGGCGCCCGGCGAGTAGGGGGCGAGGTGGGCGGAGAAGTCGCTGCCGTCGGTCTTCCAGCCGTCGAGCCCCAGGGCGAGCACCGGCGCCATGAGGTCGTGCCACCAGGCCACCGCTTCGGGGTTGAAGTAGTCGAGCAGGCCGCCGTCGCCCTTCCACCACTCGACGACCCGGGGCTCGGTGGCGTCGGCGTCCTCCATCATCAGGTAGCCGTTGGCCGCCGCTTCGTCCCACTGGGGGGTGTCGACGTTGACCATCTGGGTGATCCACAGGATCAGCCGCACGTCGCGGTCGTGCAGGTCGTCGACCATGCCCTGGGGGTCGGGGTACAGGTCGCTGTCCCACTCGAAGGTGTTGTAGCCGGTGGCCCAGGGGCTATCGACGATGACCGCGCTGACCGGGATGTCCCGCTCGAGGTAACCGTCCACCAGGGCGATGACCGACTCCTGGGTGCTCTCGTCTTCCCAGACCCAGTGCTCCCAGCCCCACTGGGGCCAGGGCGGCACCGCGTCGGGCTCCGGCTCGGGCTCCGGTTCGGGAGTGGGCGTGCAGGCGGCACAGGCCAGGGCCAGCAGAAGAAGGAAGCGGGCTCGCATCGCCCGGTCGTAGCACGTCGGTCCTGCGCCACCAATCGGCGTCCCGTTGGTCTAGGGTCGCCCGATGCGCCCCGGCTTCCACTTCGAGACCGACGAGCACCAGGCCCTGCGGGACATGGTGCGCCGCTTCGCCGCCGACCACATCGCGCCCCACGCCGAGGCCTGGGAGGAGGCGGAGGAGTTCCCCCGGTCGCTGTACACCACCGCCGCCCAGGCGGGCCTGCTCGGCATCGGCTACCCCGAGGAGGAGGGCGGCAGCGGCGGCGACGAGACCCACATGCTGGCCGCGTCGGAGGAGTTCATCCTCGCGGGCAAGACCGTCGGCACGGCGGTCGGGCTGCACAGCCACGGGATCGCCCTCCCGCCCATCGTGCGGATGGGGACCCCCGAGCAGCGCGCCCGCTGGGTCCGCCCCGTGCTCGCGGGCGAGAAGATCGCCGCCCTGGCGATCACCGAGCCGGGGGCCGGAAGCGACGTCGCCGGGGTCACCACCCGGGCGGTGCGCGACGGCGACCACTACGTCGTCAACGGCGCCAAGACCTTCATCACGTCGGGCTGCCGCGCGGACGTCGTGACCACCGTGGTGCGCACCGGCGGCCCGGGCCACGGCGGCATCTCGCTGCTCGTCATCGAGGCGGACACCCCGGGCTACTCCGTCGGCCGCAAGCTCAAGAAGACCGGCTGGTGGGCCAGCGACACCGCCGAGCTGGTGTTCGAGGACTGCCGGGTGCCCGCCGCCAACCTCATCGGGGGCGAAGGCCAGGGCTTCGTCGCGCTGATGGTCAACTTCGTCAACGAGCGCCTCTTCCTGGCCGGCCAGTGCGTCGGCATCGCCGAGCTCGCCTACCGCGAATCGGTGGCCTACGCCCGGGAGCGGGGCGCCTTCGGCAAGTCGCTGACCGGCTTCCAGGTCATCCGCCACAAGCTGGCCGACATGGCGACCCGCATCGCCGCGGCCCGCGCCCTCACCGGGCAGGTGGCGGTCGCCGGGGCGGCCGGCACGGCGACCCCCGGGGACGCGGCGATGGCCAAGAACGCGGCGTCCGACATGTGCTCCTGGGTGTGCGACCAGGCGGTGCAGATCCACGGCGGCTACGGCTACATGCGCGAGTACGTCGTCGAGCGGCTCTACCGCGACGCCCGCCTCTACCCCATCGGGGGCGGCACCCGCGAGATCATGAACGAGATCATCAGCAAGACCGAGGGCTACTGATCGGCGACCTCAGCGGCGGCGCACCAGCCCCGCCAGCCCGGCGAGCAGCGCCAGGGCGAGGTACCCCACGATCGAGTGCGCGACCATCGCCCGGAAGCCGATGTTGATGACCTCGATCATCGCGTAGGTCGAGCCGAGCACCGACGACAGCGTCGCCAGCCCGAACGTGAACGGCACCTGCGGCTGCAGGCCCCGGTCGACCGCCATGCCGACGCCGGTCGGGTAGAAGGCGCCCAGCACGAACGCCAGCGGCGCGAGCGCGGCGAACGCCAGCGGCGCCTTGAGCAACGGCGGCAGCCACAGCAGGTGCACCAGCACGCCGTCGGCCAGCGCGAGGGTCAGCACCGTCGCCGCGGCGGCGGCCAGGGCGAGCCAGGCGACCCGGGGCGCGCGGCCCTCGTCGGTCCGCCGCCCGACCCAGGCCGAGCCGGCGCCGTTCATCAGCAGGAACGCCGCGAGCACCACCGCGATGGCGTACAGCGGCCGCCCCATGAACAGCTCGAGCTTGGCCATCAGCCCGATCTGGGCGGTCATGTAGCAGACGCCCGTGAGCAGGAAGTAGCCGACCAGCCACGGCGGCAGCCGCCGGTCGCCGCGCTTGCGCAGGACGAAGAGCAGGATCGCGGCGAAGGCGAGGCCTCCGAACAGGATCATCGTGAAGACCTTGATCCAGTTCAGGGAGTACTCGACGTCGTCGAACTGGTCCTCGGTGGGCTGCAGCACGAAGGCGCCCCAGTCCAGCGGCTGCTGGTAGGGGCGGTCGTCGCTGGGCACGAAGCGCTCGGGCCACGCCGGCCGCAGCGCCAGCTCGGTCATGTCGCGGTCGATCTCGTGCCCCGGGGCGTACTTCAGGAAGCGCCCCTTCCGACCCGCCTTCTCCTCGGGCCACCGCTGGGCGATCCGCTCGACCTCGGCCGCGCTCAGGCCGGACGGCTTGACCACCAGGACGTCCACCTTGCGCCCGCCGCGCTTGCGCCCGATCAGCGCCGCCGCCTCGTGGAACGGCTCGTGGCCCCGCTCGGGGAGGAGGCGCTTGAAGGCCTCGATCTTGTGGCCCACCCGCTGGTGGTTGAACACGATGACGCCGCCGGGGGCGAGGTGGTCCAGGTAGACCTCCATCGCCTCGGATGTGTCGAGGAACTTGCGCGCGTGGCCCGTGCGGGCCGCGTGCTGGGCGCCGTTGGTGGCGACGAAGATCGCGTCGTACAGCGTGTCGTCGCGGTCCAGGAACCCGCGGCCCTCGGCGACGCGGAGGTCCACCTCGGGGCGGTCGAAGAACTCCCGGAGCCGCCAGGGGTCGCTCCCCAGAGGTGTCACGATGCGCGGCACGAGGCCGTTGATCTCGACGCCTCGGATGAGCGACAGGTCGCCCTTGGCGTATCGCATCATCTCGACCATGTCCTTGCCGCAGCCGGCGAACATGACGAACACCGAGTCCGGCGGCTCGTCCATCAGGGACGGGATGATCTGGGTGCTGCGACGTCGCTCCCCGCGCTCCTCGCGGTCGGGCTTGTAGCCGACGACCTTGACGTTGCTGATGCCGTCGTCGTGTACGACCCAGTGGTATCGGCTGCCGTCCGGCTGGGTGAACCGCATGAGGGCGACCCGCGAGACGTGGTTCCAGCCGTGCCGGAGCTCCTGCGCGACGTTGTCCTTGCTGTAGCGCCCGCCGAGCACCTCGGGGTCGGGGTGGGCGACGAACAGCAGCCCGAGCGCCGCGAGCACCGACATGCCCACCCCGCCGGCCACGAGGCTCCGCAGGATGGCGCGCCGCCAGGCGGTGAACACCTGCGCGCAGACCACCCCCAGGACGAGCACGAGGAGCACGCACGCGTATCGCAGGTCGAGCGCCCACAGCAGCACCGGGGTGACGGCGCAGGCCGTCGCCGAGCCGGCGAGGTCCAGGGCGTACAGGCGGCCGACCTGCTTCGCCCCGGCGGTGAACGCGGTCGACAGGATGAACCCCGCCACCGCGAACGCCGGCACGAACAGGGTCGACAGCGCGACGGTCTTGAGGGCGTCGTCCCGCGGGTTCTGCTTCCAGTGGTGGGTCAGGTTGAAGGCGTGGTCGAACAGCAGGAACGCGGCGACCAGGCTGACCGTCATCAGCACCCACAGCCCCGGCAGCAGCCAGGTCAACCAGCGGGGATCCGGCTCACCGCGGTGCCAGTGCAGCGCGAGCGCGCCCAGGCTCAGCCCGAACATCGCGATCGGGATCGCCACGAACGCGCTGATGTCCCCCAGGAAGAAGGGGAACAGGCGGGTCAGGAGCAGCTCGAGCATGAGCGCCGCAGCGGCGACGCCCGCGACGACGACCGACAGCTTGCGCTGGCGGCGGGCGGGGTCCCCCCGCTCTCCGAAGTCGTAGTAGGAGGCGCGCTCCAGGGCGTGGAGCAGGGCGCCGATTCGACCGCGACCGATCACGCCGCGCCTTCTACCCGATCTGCGTCCCGATCGCTGCTACGTGGACTCGTCGTCGTCGTACTCGTCGTCGTCGTCGACCACATCGACGACCGCGGTGTCCCACGAGCCGGTCTCGCGATCCATCTCGTCCTCGCCGAGGCCGGCGTCGTACGCCCGACGGCGGGCAGGCTCGCTGAGCACCCGCCAGGCGCGGACGAGCCGGGCCAGCAGCTCCTTTCCCTTGCGGCGCACGTCAGGGGCGACGCTGTCCGGCAGCGAGGTCGGGCGGTACCGCTCCGCGAGCCGGTCGTAGGCCGCCTGGAGCTCCTCGGTCGAGCAGTCCCGCTCTACCGCGAGGAAGTGGTAGTGGTCCTGCTCCATCTTCTCGATGTAGTCGCGGATGATCCGGAGCTCCGGGTCGTCCTCCTCTGCGGCCGCGCTCGCCTCGGCCGCATCGCGCTGCTCCACCTGGGCCAGGATGCGAGCGACCTCCTCCTTGCCGAAGCGCTGCGTCACCTCGGACAGGTCCTCCTCACCCTCCAGGGCGATGTCCAGCGTCGCGATCTCGGCGAGGCTCGTGACGTCGTCGGCCGGCTCCTCGGTGACCTCGATGACGCCGGACTGCACGCCGAACCAGAGGCACCGGGCGACCTCCTCCCAGTCGTCCTCGAAGTAGTCCCGCAGCGACTCGAACGCGCGGCTCTCGCCCAGCCAGTCCTTCAGCTCGTTCAGGGCGGAGGTGGTGGCGATGTAGCCGAACAGCCGGTCGTGGGTTCTCTTGCGCCGAACGTAGTGGTCCTCGACCTTCGACAGGCCGATCTCGGCGGTGCCCAGACGCAGCGTGGTCTGCACCACGCCCCACAGCGCGGAGATCGGGTTGACCTCGTAGACCGGGATCCGATCGGTGAACTCGTCTCCGCCCCGGAACTCGAAGTGGCCCCCGCGGTTGAGCCCCTCGGCGACCTCGCGGGCGACCCAGCCCTGGAGCAGCGCGTCGACCTCCTCCGGCCGCAGGATCTGCAGCGTCGACAGGGTGCGGGTGACCCCCCAGCCGAGCCGCGTCTGGGTGGACGCCATGCGCCCCGCCTCGCTCTCGGTGATCCAGCCTTCCTGCTGCAGGTAGGCGGCGCAGCCCGCCTCGGGGGGCTCGACCTCGACCCACACCGGGTAGCCGTTGAGGACGTAGAACGTCCGGCTGGTGTCGTCCCCGGTCAGCTTCAGCTCACCGGCGTCCCGATGGTGGAAGAGGTCGGAGATCGTGCGCACCCAGGCCCCCGCGTCGTGGCGCTGCAGAGGCAGGTTGCGGAAGTAGGCCGGCTTGACCACCGACGCGCTGCTCGGACGGCCGATGTCCAGATCGACCTCGGTCGTCGCCTCGTGGCTCTCCGGGGAGGCGTGCTCCACCTCCTGCGGGTCGGGCTCACCCGCAACGCGGCCGAAGCTGACCTCGACTTCGGCGGTGGCGCCGTACTCGGGCGGATCGTCCCGCATCCAGGCGGGCGCATCGGGCGCCCCCTCTCCTTCGATCGACGGCTCGTCGATGTCCAGGGGGAGATCGAGCGACGGGAAGTCGTTGGTCGCGAGGTCAGCGGCGACCGCCCCCCCTCCTCGACGGGCCGACCGCGCGCGCTTCTCCCGGACGAGCTCCCGGGCGAGCGCGGGTCCGGCGGCGATGCGCCCGATGCGCCGCATCAGGTCGGTCAGGCTGAACGGTTGGGGCAGGAAGTGCAGGATGCCGAGCCGGTCGAGCTCGTCGTCGAGCAGGTCCCCGCTGCCGTAGACCTGGCTGATCAGCACGACCGGCACGTCGGCGCCCGCGGGCAGCTTGCGCAGGTTGCCCGCGAACACCGTGCCGGTGCTGTCCGGCAGCATCACCTCCGCCAGCACGATGTCGTGCTGGCGGTCCGCGAACTGGCGGAGCGCGCTCGCCGCGAGCTGCGCGTGCTCGACTTCGTGCCCCCGCTGCCTCAGCAGCCGGAGCAGCTCCGCCGCCTGGTGCGGGTCATCGTGGACCACGAGGATCCTGGCCCCGAGGCTGATCCGAGCATAGTGCGAGACCACCGGCCCACCCAAGAGCCCGCAATAATCAGAACCCCGGCGCGAGCAGCCCCACCATGCGAGCCGGCGCCACGACGCCGTGGTCGGTCATCCAGGTCGCCGCCTCGGCGCGGGAGTGGGAGCCTCCGCCGCGCTCGGCGAGGCGCCAGCGCGCGGCCTCGCGGTACAGCCCCAGGCCGGCCCGGTCGAAGCCGGCCGCGGCCGCCTTGAGGAGGGCGTCGATCCTGGCGTCCCGCCCGGCCGTCGCCTCCAGCCCGGCGGCGAGCAGCTCACCCATCGGTCGGGCCATGGGCTGGGCGTCCCGCCGCAGGCGTCTCGCCTCGGCCCCGGCGATCGCGGCCGCCTCCGGCCGGGTCGCCGCCGCGGCGAGGGCGGCCCGTCCGCGGAGCTGCCGAAGCTCGGGACCGGTGAACCGGAGCCGGATGAAGCCGGCCTTGCGCAGCTTGGGCCACGCGGCCTCGACCTCGGTCCACGCGTCCTCCGCCCGCCCCTCGTACAAGGCCAGGTTGATGAACGCGATCAGCCGGTGATAGTGCTGGGTGCGGAAGCTGCTCTCGGGCCAGCGGCTCTGCCCCGACCGCAGCTCGCTCTCGGCGAGGGCGAGCTGGCGGTGGGCCTCGCCCGGATCGTCCTCCGCCAGCCACGCCATCGACGGCTCCCCCATCCGGGTCGCGTTCTCGGCGAAGCGGTCGCCCCGAAGTTCGGCGTCCCGGATCACCGCCCGGGATCGGCGACGGAGCTCGCCCATCTCCCCGAGCATGGCGAGCGCCGACAGGGCGAAGTTGTGGCAGATGCCGATCTCCCAGTGGGCGCCCAGGCATTGCTCGCGCAGCGCCGCCTCCGCTTCGTCGCAGCGGTCCACCACGGCCCGGAAGTCGCCGTCGAACAGCGCGATGATGCCCAGGGTCATCGCCAGGAGGGCGTGATCGTAGGGGTCCTCGCTGTCCTCCCAGACCTCTCGGGCGACGCCCATCAGCTTGTCCACCCGGCGGCGGAGCCACGCGCCGCGCAGGATCGACTCGAACGCCGCCTCGTTGGCCAGGGCGTGGGCCACCCGGGTCCGCTCCCCGACCTTGAGCGCCTCGAGCAGGTGCCGGACCGCGAGCACGTCCGAGAGCGTGTGGTTGACCATCGCCAGGGAGGTCGCGACCCGCCAGAGCACGTCGAGCCGCGCGAGCACCGCGGGATCGACCTCCTCCGCGTCCCGAGGCGTGAAGCGGAAGCCCCGGATCAACAGCCGGGACCGCAGCAGGGCGGCCGCCTTGGTGCACGCCGCCGGCGAGTTGGGCACCGACACACCGGTCCGGCCGAGCACGTCCCGCATGACGGCCCAGCCTTCGGCCAGGGCGCTGCTCTTGACGTAGTGCTCGGCCGCCCGGCCGCGCCACCACAGGGCCCGGGGCGCCTCGGCGTCCTCGGCGCAGAGCGCCTCGGCGGCGGCCAGGAAGGCGGTGCCGGCCTCTTCGCCCCGACCGGCGTTGGCGAGCGCCTCGGCGCGGGCCGCCTCGAGCTCCCAGCGCTGCCCCACGTTCGGCAGGAGGGTCAGCGCCCGGCGGTACATCTCCGCGGCGCGGCCGAACGCGAGGGTCGACGAGGCGCGGTCGGCGGCCCGCAGCGCGTAGCCGCCGGCCCGCTCCCGCTCTCCGGCCCCCATCCAGTGACCGACCAGCGCCTCCAGCTCGTCGGGCTGCTCGGCCTCCAGGACCTCGGCGATCCGACGGTGGAGGCGCTCCAGGCGCGGCCCCGGGAGCAGGTCGATCGTCGCCTCCCGAATGCGGTCGTGGTACGGCGCGATGCAGTCTCCCGGCGACGTCGGCCGCAGGAGGTACTCCTCGATCATCTGGGAGACGAGGGACCGTCCGACCGGCTCGAGCCCCGCCGCGCGCAACGCCAGCGAGCGGGAGACCGGTCGACCGGTGACGGAGACCACCTCCAGGAGGCGTCGGGCGTCCCCCGGCAGCGCCTCGATCCGAGGGCTCACGACGTCGGCGAGGGCGAGCGAGTCCGCTCGCCACTCGGCCGAGTCTTCCGCCGTCTCCGCGAGGTAGCGAGCCATCTCGCACAGGAAGAAGGGGTTGCCCCGGGACTCCGCCACGAGCGCCGGGAGGTGCCGGCGGTAGGCCGGCGACGTGGCGTCCAGCAGCCGCGACGCCAGGTCTCGCCGCTCGTCCTGGTCCAGCGGCGCGAGCGCCAGCTCGGTGACCGCCCCGGCGTCGCGCACGGGCCGGAAGTCGCCGGAGCCAGGGGGCAGCTCGGACGGCACCGCGAGCTCCGGGATGAGGCACCGCAGCTCCTGGACGAGGGGCGCCTCGAGATCCTCGCGGCGGTAGGACAGGAGCAACAGCACTGCCGGCGAGTCCGGCGGCCGCACGAGCTCGCGAAGGAGCACGGCGCTGTCCAGGTCTCCCCACTGGAGGTCGTCGATCCAGATGAGCACCGGCTGTCGGTCAGCGACCCGCGCGAGCAGATCGCGGAGGCCCGAGAACCCCTGGCGCCGCACCTCCCGGGGGTCCGCCGCGGGCTTGTCGCCCTCGGCGTAGCGCAGGCCGTCGACCCGCCCGAGCACCGGGAACAGCCGCCGGAGCGCCCGCCCGTACCGGGGGGCGAGGGAGCGCTGCTCCGCCTCCGTCAGCCGCGCGAGGTGGTGGCTCAGGCTGTCGATGACGGCGTCCAGCGCCTTGAAGGGCAGGCTCTCCTGGGGGTGGCACCGACCCCGGAGCACGAGCGCGCCGCCCGCCACCTGGACCTGCCGCGTGAACCGCCGCAAGAGCATCGACTTGCCGATCCCGGACGCGCCCTGGACGTGGACCGTGGTCCAGGCGCCGGTCTGAGCCCGCGCCCAGGCCCGATCCAGGACGGCGAGCTCGGCGACGCGCCCGACGAAGGGCGCCCCCGGATCGGCGGCGATGATCCCGAGCCCGAGCGTCGCCGTCGCGCTGAGCGACTCGTCCGGGCCGTCTTCCCATCCGTCGCCGGGCTCCAGGCGGACGAGCGCCTCCTCGACCGACGGCCGCCGCTCCGGGTCCCGCGACAGCAGGTCGTCGGCCAGGGTCGACAGGTCCTCCGGCATGCCCTCGGCGAGCGACGTCAGGGGCGCGGGGTCCCGGGTCGCCTTCTGATGGAGCACCCGCAGGGCGGGGCCCCGGAACGGCGGGCGACCGCCCAGCGCCTCGTAGACCATCACCCCGACCGCGTAGAGGTCCGCCTCGGGGCCGACCGCCTGGCCCGCCGCCTGCTCGGGCGCCATGTACGGCACGGAGCCGACCGGGAAACCCTCGAAGCTGTCGTGGTCGGCCAGCTCCGGACGGGGCGTGGCGAGGCCGAAGTCGGCGAGCACCACCCGCTGGTCCTGGCGGCTGACGAGCACGTTCCCCGGCTTGACGTCGCGGTGCACGATGCCGGCCCGGTGCAGCACGCCCAGGGCGCCGAGGAGCTGGCGCAGTCCCGCCCGAAGGCGACGCTGGCCGGCCAGGTCCAGCGGCGGGCGGACGAACCGGTCGCCGCTGCCGTCGACGTCGTCGTCGGGGGACTCCCGCTTCGCGATGGTGAGGGTGGGGACGAGCGCTTCGTCGTCCTCGTCGGCTCGAGCCCAGGAGAGGAAGTCGACCGCGTCGACCAACTCCATGGTGAAGAAGCAGCGATCGTCCTCGACGACCAGGTCGTGCAGCTGAAGCAGGTTGGGGTGGGAGATCCCGGCCCGGGAGCGGAACTCCTGCTTGAGCCGGTAGACGTCTCCGGGATCCGGCCGGCGGGCCGTCTTGAGGGCGACTTCGCGCTCCAGGTCGCGGTCGAAGGCGCGGTAGACGACCCCCATGCCGCCGGCGCCCAACTCGCCGAGCACCGCGAAGCGCTCGGTTCCCACGAACCCGCTCATCCGCGCGAGCCTACCTGCTGTGATCCCCCGGTGTTCTGACCTTGCGGCACGATGCCCTTCGCGCCGGCGCGTAGCTTGCGTATCCTCCGGGGCGATGCGCATCGCCACAGCCCAGCTGACCCCCCCGCGGCTGCCCCCCCCAAACCCCCCCCCAGACCGCCCGCAGCACCACAC
>CAYQEG010000083.1:7174-31420 GCA_964416435.1 uncultured Rickettsiales bacterium | reverse complement strand
TCAGCTGGGGGCCAGATGGGTTGTCTCGGCGCTGGTTGGCGGCTGCGGGCGTCAGGCGACGGCAGATGGGCCCGAAGTGGTCTCTCACCGCCGAGGCCGCGGATCCGTCGGAGCAAGCGGATGTGGGACCCCGCCCTGCCTCCGCGTGATCCGCACCCTCCGCGCGATCCGCGTTTCCATGGACTGGGATGGGCCGCCCCGGGTGCCTCGGAAGCCGTGGCTGAGTGCAAAGGCAAGAGCGGCCTACAGCCCCTGGTCGAACATCTCCTCGGGGAACTCGCCGGGGTACACGTTCAGGCTGAGCACCCAGGGGATCTCCGGCTCGCCCTCCCAGTTGGCCACCATGAAGGTGTAGCGGACGCCGGCGTCCAGCTGCAGATCGGCCGACTCGGGCCGGGCGAGGCTCGACATGCTCATGTCGACGGCCGACGGCGACTGGAAGCCCAGCTCGGTCTGCCCCTCCTCGTGCACGTAGAGCACCGCGTCGATGTCGTCGAGCGTCTCCCAGGACAGCTCGAACTGCACCCGAGAGTCCTGCTCCAGCTCGAAGTTGAAGACGTCCAGGTCGCCCGAGGGATCGTTGAGCTCGTCGTGACCCGCGGTCTCGGACACGCCGGTCACCGTGTAGCGGCCCGGGCCCAGGAGACCCAGGTCCTGCCAGTCGTCGGGGGCCTGGTTCGGCTCCACCTCCGGCACGACCGACGCGATGCCCGCGTCGACGTAGGCGAGGTCGAGCTCCAGCGACCGGGTCGGCACGAAGTCGGCGTCCTGGATGCGCAGGAACCGGTCCAGCTGGGTCCCGTTGTAGAGCACCAGCAGCGGCTCCGTCGTCTCTTCGACGATGCTCACCCCGTCTCCGTCCATCAGCCACAGCAGCGGGGTCATCAGCTCGTGCCCGACCCCGGGGCGGACGCGCGCGACCAGGTAGTGGTTGGCGGGCGGCACGATCCGCCACGCGTCGAAGTCCTGCTCGGCGTCCAACTCGACCTCGGCGGCGGGGAGCCCCGGCTCCATGTCGAAGATGAACGGCATCGGCTCGATGTCGAACGACGTCAGGAGCGTGCCGTCGATGTTCTGCAGCCCCCAGGGGTACGTGCCCTCAGCGAGCAGCCCGAAGTGGAAGCGCATGTTGAACAGGTCGCCCTGCGGCGGACCGAAGATCCCGTGGAAGACGACCTCGTCGCTGCTCGCCCCCCAGGCGACGGACGCCCCCGACAGGTCGAACCCCCGGAGCGTCACCTGCACGTCTCGATAGCTGCCGGCCTGCACGGTGGCCGGGTCGACGGACAGCTCCGCCGGTACGGCGTCGTCGTCGTCGGCGGTCGGCCCCGGGCCCGGCGGCTCCACGCCGGGGAAGGGCGTGGTCGAAATGCAGGCGACCGATCCCAGGAGCAGCAGCGCGGCGGCGATCCTTCCCACGACCCGAGGATAACCCTGCGCGGGGCTCGCGGGGGTGCAGCGATGCGCACGGCTGCGCGCGGACCCTACTTTCCGAACAGCAGGTCGCGGGCCCGGGGGTCGGCGAGGATCCGCCGCACGCGGGGATCCCGGTACAGCTGACGCCAGGTGCGCGCGTCCAACCCCCCGTCGCGCGCCGCCTCTTCGATCAGGGTGTGCACCGGGGGCGCCTCTTCGACCGCCTGTCGGCGGCGGGTGGTCGCCCGCCGGGGCGTCGGCTGGGTCCGCGTCCGCTCCCCTTCGGCGGTGACGTCGTCGCCGGCGGAGTCGTCGTCCCCCATCGCGGTCGCGACGGCCCTCATGCGCTCGACCGTCTCGTCGATGATCTCGCGCAGCGAGAAGAGCCGCACCGGGTTGTAGGGGCCGACCTGGCTGACGACGAAGGAGCCCTCGACCCAGGCGGGGGTCGGATCGTCCGGCTGCTGGTCCCACAGCGCGATCGACTGCACCGCCCAGATGCCCAGGACGGCGTAGACGATGCCCTTGACGCCCCCGAGCGCCGCGCCCGCCCAGTGGTTGCTCCACTTGAGCGGACCGACCTTGTTCACGACGAGCCGCTCGATGACGAAGACCGCGACCACGATCAGGAAGTAGGCGCCCCAGAAGGCGACCATGCGGCGCAGGAACTCGTGGTCCGCCATCGCCTGCCCCAGGCCGGCGAGCCACCCCGAGACGGCGTCGAGCCACAGGTGCTTCGTCAGCCAGAGCGCGACGAAGGCGCCGATGGTGACCACCTGGGAGATCAGACCCCGGAACCAGCCGAGCACCCCCAGCAGGATCACGAACGCAACTACGACCAGGTCCAGGACCAAGAGCAACCCCTCGTGCGAGCGGCACTATACTGGCGCGGCCGCGACGGCCACCCCTGGTTGCTGGACGCGCGAGGAGCGCCCGTCATTCAGGCGGCGCGAGGCGGAGTGACCGTGTCCGAACGCATCCTGGTCGTCGACGACGAGCGGAACATCCGGCGGGTGTTGCAGGCGCTGCTGGAGTCGGACGGCTACGCCGTCGACGCCGCCGCGGACGGGGACGAGGCGCGCGCGCTGCTCCGCCGGTCCGGCGGCGGCTACGACGTCGTGCTGACGGACCTGCGCATGCCCGGCTGCGACGGCCTGCAGCTGCTGCGGTGGGTGCGGGAGTCCCACCCCGACACGCCCGTGGTGATGCTGACCGCTCACGGCACCGTCGACGTCGCCGTCGAGGCGATGCGGGCCGGCGCGTTCGACTTCATCACCAAGCCGTTCGACGACGCCGAGCTGCGGGACATCCTCTCCAAGGCGGTCGCGTACGCCGAAGCCAACCGCAAGCGGGCCTACCTGCCGGCCGCCGCCGACGGCGACGACGCGGCCGCGGACGACGAGCGCGCGGCCGAGGTGCTGCGGGAGATCGTCGGCATCTCGGCGTCGCTGCAGCAGGTCTTCACCCTGATCCGCAAGGTGGCGGCGTCCCCCACGACGCTGCTCGTGCGGGGGGAGTCGGGGACCGGCAAGGAGCTGGTCGCCCGCGCGATCCACAAGCTGAGCGACCGCGCCGACAAGCCGTTCGTCGCGGTGAACTGCACCGCCATCCCCGAGAACCTGTTCGAGTCCGAGCTGTTCGGCCACGAGAAGGGCGCCTTCACCGGCGCCACCACCACCCGCCCCGGCCGCTTCGAGCTGGCCGACGGCGGCACCCTGTTCCTCGACGAGATCGGCGAGCTGCCGCCGGCGATGCAGGTCAAGCTCCTGCGCGTGCTCCAGGAGCGGCAGGTCGAGCGGGTCGGCGGCTTGCGGCCGATGGAGATCGACGTCCGGCTGGTCGCCGCCACCAACGCCGACCTGGAGGCGATGGTCGCCGAGGGCACGTTCCGCGAGGACCTCTTCTACCGCCTGGACGTGGTGCCGATCCGGCTGCCCCCGCTGCGCAACCGACCGGCTGACATCCCCGTGCTCGTCGGCCACTTCGCGCAGCGGTTCTGCGACCGCCTGGGGCGAGAGATCGCCACGATCGACGCCGACGCGATGGCCGCGATGGCCGAGTTCCAGTGGCCCGGCAACATCCGCCAACTCGAGAACGTCGTCGAGCGCATGGTCCTGCTCGCCGACGGACCGAACCTGGGGGTCGCCGACCTGCCTCCAGAGGTGCGCGAGGGCGGCCGGGATCCCGAAGCGGCGGTCGAGACGCTCCGCGACGACCGGATGCCCGACGGCAACCTGAAGGACATCGTGCGCGAGCAGTCCCAGAAGCTGGAGCGGGAGCTGATCCGGCGGGCGCTGGACGAGGACGGCTGGAACGTCACCCACGCCGCGCGGCGGCTCGGGATCAGCCGAAAGGGCCTGCAGTTGAAGATGAAGGACTATGGTCTTCGCCAGGAGGAGCCCACCCCGTGATGCGATCCGCTGCCCTCACGCTCGCGCTGACGCTCCTGGCCGCCCCGGCCGTGGCCGGCGACCGCACGTCGGTGCCGACCTGGCTGCGCGGGGACATCCACATCGGCTACGCGGGGAACCTGGCGCTCGTCGGGCTCGAGGACCGCACGGAACCGGACGGCCCGCTGCTGGAGGCCGGTCGATACGTCGACAACGGCCACGCCATCCGCCTGGGGGGCGCCTTCAGCGTCTATCACGGCATCGCGATCCGGCTGGACGTGCCGATCTACTTCGACTCGCGCGTGCGCTGGCTGCGCGCCAACGAGCTCCGATACACGCCCGAGTTCGACCGCCCCACCGCGGCGGAGACGGACGCGCTCCCGCAGGACGTCCTGGACGGCTCCTCGTCCAGCCGCGTGCACAACGGCTTCGGGGATCTCACCCTGGGGTTCCGGGTGGTTCCGTTCGCCCAGCGCGGCGTGCCCCACCGGGTCGCGCCGGCGAGCCTCGCCGTCGACCTCGACGTGGTCTTCCCCAGCGGCGGCAACCACGACAAGGTCCGGGACAACGAGTCCGCCGGCCCCGGAGTCGGCGGCATGCAGGTCCGCCTGGGCGTGGCCGCGTCCCGTCGCCTCGGCACGAGCGAGCCCTACCTGGGCTTCGCCTGGACCCACCGGGCGCCCTACCGGGTGGACCTGGCGCCCGTCCGCCGGGCCGCCGATCCCGACGTGGAGGAGGACGGCCGCACGAAGCTGGACCCGGCCGACGAGGTCGAGCTCCGCTTCGGCGCGGAGATCATCGCGGCGGAAGACCACGACGCGGACACCTCGATCCGCCTCGACGTGGGCATGGGCGTGACCTACGTCTCGCCCGGTGAGGTCGCCTCCGGCACGCGGCTGCCGGCCCCCCTCGACCCGACGGTCGGCCACGCCGCGATCACCAGCGAGCACGTCGTGTTGGACGCGGCCCTCGGGCTCCGGATCCGACCCCGCTCCCAGGTCGAGCTTCGGGTCGACTACTCGGCCGGCTGGCTGAGCCCCCACCTGCTCGAGCAGGTCGACCACAAGGCCTACGGCGTGCGCACGTCCCCCAGCAGCTTCGTGATGCAGCTGGGCGTCGGCGTGGCCATCCGCCTGCGCTGAGGTCGCGCCCGTAACGTCCGCGGCAGCCCGCCGTCCGTGCCGTCGTGCCCTATGTCCCACCGCCCAGCGATGCTACGGTCCCGCGGATGCCTCGCGCCCTCGGTTTGATGCTGCTCGCGCTGCTGCTCGGCTGCTCGCCGCGCAACGGCCTGATCCCGCCGGGCGACGACGACGACGCGAACAACGACGACGACGACAGCGGGCCCGACGCCTGCTCGCTGCTGGACAACACCTGGCCGACGGTCCCCGAGTCGTTCGTCGGGTACGACGGCGACGGCGCCTCGGCCGGCGACCACGCCCTGAACTTCTCCGGGCTCGACCAGTTCGGCGACAACGCCTGCCTGTCCCAGCTCCTCGGCGCGCCGATCATCCTCGACTTCTCGACCCGCTGGTGCGGCCCCTGCAACGAGGCGGCGGCCGAGTCGGTGGAGCTGCTCGAGGAGATGCACGACCTCGGACCGTCCTGGATCGCCACCGTGATGGTGCAGAGCATCTCGGGCACCGACGCGGTGCACGCGGACGTCACCCAGTGGTCGGACCTGTACGGGATCGACGACCACTACCCCGTGTTCCTCGACGAGGGGCAGGACATCGCCGCCGAGTACGGCGTCACCAGCTACCCGATCTTCCTGTTCCTCGCGCCCGACGGCACCGTCGTCGAGCGGGTCGAGCAGAAGCCCACCGACGCCCAGATCCTGGACTTCATCTCGGCCTACGTCGAAGGTTGACGGACCCTCGTCCGTCCAACGCGCACATCGCCATCCCCCGGAGACCCTCCATGCGCACCCTGATCGCCCTGTTCGCCGTCCTGCTGCTCGCGACCCCCGCCCTCGCTGACGACGGCGGCGACGCGGCGACCGAAGCGGCGACCGACTTCACGCTCCCCTCCCTCGAAGGCGGCAACATCAGCCTGTCCGACTACCTGGGCGAGAAGGTCATCCTGGTGAACTTCTGGGCGACGTGGTGCGCGCCCTGCATGAAGGAGCTGCCCAAGCTCAACGAGCTGCAGCAGAAGCTCGGCCCCGAAGGGCTGCAGATCATCTCCATCTCCGTGGACGAAGCGAAGGACCAGAGCAAGGTCAAGGCGGTCACGAAGCGGTTCCAGTACACGCCCGTCGTGCTGCTCGACCAGGAGACGCGGGTGGTGAACACCTACAACCCGCGCAAGGACATGCCGTGGACGATGATCATCGGCCGGGACAAGATGATCCACCACAAGAAGAAGGGCTTCACCGAGGGCGACGAGAAGAAGCTCGAAGAGTGGGTCGTCGCGCTGCTGGCCGAGTAACGCCGCCGCCACGCTTGGTACATTCAGGGCGTGAAGCGCGCCCTCCCCTGTCTCGCCGTCCTGCTGGCCATGCTGCCGGCGACCGCCTCCGCAGTTCAGCTCGGCCAGCCGAAGAAGGGCTCCGCCCTGTCCGGGGCCCAGCTGACCGTGGGCGAGGTCTTCTACTACAAGCTCAACCTCGACCTGGACGACGACAAGGACGACGACCGCCTGCCGGCGTTCCCGCTCCACGAGTTCGTCAGCCGGACGACGGTCGACCTCAAGGTCAAGCGCTTCTCCGCCGGGGCCCAGTTCGACATCGTCGGCGCCGCCCCTGACTGCTCGGGCGACGTGCCGGCGGGCCAGGCGGACCGGTACGGCCCCCACATCGACTGCGTGCTCGGCGAAGGCTGGGACGACAGCGCGCCGCGCAACCTGCTGCTCCGCCCGGAGAAGATCTACCTCCGCTACCGCAGCCCGGTCTTCGACCTGGACCTGGGCGACTTCTACGCTGCGTTCGGGCGGGGCATCGTGCTCGCGCTGGTGAAGCAGCCGGAGATCGACATCGACACGTCGCTGCTCGGCGGCCGCGCGGACATCCGCACCGAGTACGTCGACTTCACCGTCCTGGGCGGGATCACCAACCCCCAGGAGGTGTCGATGGAGCTGAAGAACCTCGACATCGACAAGGTCGACTGGGACGCGATCGCCGGCGCCAACATCCAGCTGCGGCCCCACAAGCAGGTGGGGCTGAGCGTGCACGGCGTCGGCTACAACCTGCAGGACACGCCGTCGTTCTCCCTGGGCGGCACCGTCGGCGTCAACGGGATCGGCGGCGTCGTCGACCTGTTCGCCGAGGGCGACGCGTTCCTGTACCGCTACGAGGACATGGAGGCGGCCATCGAGGCGGGCGAGCCGACGGCGGGCTACGCGGTCTACGCGTCGGGCACGACCTACGCCGGTCCGCTGACGCTGCTGCTCGAGTTCAAGCGCTACAAGAACACCAAGCACCCCGACATCCTGACGCGCCCCGGTCCGGTGGTGCCGACGCAGTACGGCAAGCCCCCGACCCTCGAGTACGAGATCGCGGTCACCGACGACGTGCAGAAGTCGATCGACAGCGAGGACATCACCGGCTGGCGGGCCAACGCCGACCTGTGGTTCCTGATGAGCGACACGACGGTCTCGATCTCCTTCGCCAACTCCTTCGACCACGACGACCACCCCGGCTACTCACCCCAGCGGGAGGCCTCGATCCACCCGATGGTGGGGCTGCGTCAGCCGATCCACGCCAGCGAGACGGTCTCGATCCACCTGGAGGGGGAGGTCGGGTACCGCCACGACTTCCCGATGCGCGCCCCCGAGGGCGACCCCGACCAGTTCCTGCCCAACGCCGGGCTGCTCCACTACCGGGCGGACGTCGGGCTGACGGTCGGCAAGCACGCGTTCGAGATCGTCAGCACCTACCGGCGCCACCACTTCACCCTGCAGGAGGAGGCCTGCTGGCTCGCCAACGGCGAGACGAAGTGCGACCGGGATGACGGCTACATCGCCTGGGAGAACGCCCTCAGCTACACGCTGATGGGCAAGTACACGCTCGCCCTCCACGTCGACTTCACCGACCGCATCCAGGACCAGCTGGGAGCGCTCGCGGGCATCGGCAACCTGCACTTCAACGAGGAGTTCGTCTCGTCGACGTACATCGGCGGCGAGCTGATCCTCAAGCCGACCAGCAACCTCGAGGTCTACCTGTTCTGGGGCAGCCAGAAGTCCGGCATCGTCTGCACCGGCGGCGCCTGCCGCACCGTGCCGGCGTTCACCGGGGTCAAGTCGAAGGTGTCGATCACCTTCTGAGGCGGTCCTAGAGACGTGAACCGCATACGCTCGGGTCGCCCCGCTGGTCCGCGAATCCGCTGGCTGCGTCCCTCATCAGTCACGGGATTCATCCCGCTCCTTCTTCGGTCCTGGCCATCGAATCCGCGTCCTCACCGGGGCTCTGCCTCGGTAAGCGGATCACGTCTCTAGGAGGGCTGTCGCCCCATCACGATGGCGGACATGCCGAAGCTCTGGTTGATGACGCGCACGTCCACGAGGCCGTACTTCTCCATCGCCGCGGCGAGGTCCTTCTTCCACGTCGACTGCACGATGACGTCCTCGAGACCCTCGAACATCGACAGCCAGTCCGGCGCCTCGTCGCGGGCCTTGCGGCGCATGCGCTTGAAGTGGTTGTGGAAGGTCGTCTGCCACATCTCCTTCTCGGGGTAGGCGAAGTCCTGCAGCAGCATCAGCCCGCCAGGGGCGAGCATCTTCACCATGTTCGAGACCAGCACGTCGAGGTGCTTGATGTACTTGGGGATGTAGCAAGACGTGATGTGGTCGAACGTCTCGTCGATCGAGAAGTGCTCGGCCGGGCTCACGAAGAAGCGGACGTCGCTGATGCCTCGCGCCTCCGCCGCCTCGCGCGCCTCCACGCAGTACTCCTCGCGGAGCTCCACGCCGGTGACGTGACAGTCGAAGCGGGTCGCCATCTCCAGCGACAGGATCCCGGTGCCCGACGCCAGGTCCAGCACGCGCCGCGGGCTCTCCATCAGGCCGAGGAGCTCCTCCTTCCAGCGCTTGTCACGACCCCACGTCGCAAAGTGGACCATTTCGTCGTAGCTGGAGCCCGTTCCATGGAACAGCGTCTCGACCAGCTCTTCTCGGGTATCGACCTTATCCACCATCGCGTCGCCGTCCTGCAGCGTCCATAGGCCCCTTCGGGGCCGGACCGGCGCGTACTTACCACACAAACTCAACAGGTGTACGCCCCAAGGTCTGGTTGACTCCGGTCCGACCCTCCGGGACCCCGGTATCGATTGACAGCCCACCGCGATGGGCCGCAGAATCCGATCCCCCGAGAAAGGAACCGCCTCCGATGATCCGCCTCCCCGCCCTCCTCATCGCCGCTTCGCTGGTCGTGCCCGCGGCCGCCAGCGCGAAGATGCTCCCGGTCAAGGACATCAGCAGCAACTCGGTCCTCACCGACGCCGACAAGGGCATCGTCTACGGCCCCGAGAACATGCTCGACGAGCAGGTCACCACCATGTGGGTCGAGGGCGAAGGCAGCGCCGGCCTCGGCAAGTACATCCAGGTCAAGTTCGAGGAGGAGGTCGAGCTGGCGCAGGTCCGCATCTGGGCCGGCTGCTTCCTGGACGAGGAGTTCTTCCAGCGCCACAACCGCGTCGCGCAGCTCGAGTTCAAGTACCCCGACTTCTCGTCGGAGAAGTTCGACATCGAAGACTCGATGACGCCCCAGATCCTCAAGCTCGCCGAGCCCAAGACGCTCGACGGGTTCAAGATCTACCTGCGGCGCGTCCACGAGGGGAACACCTGGAACGACACCGCGATCTCCCAGATGCAGTTCTTCGACGGCGGCGGTCCGGAGGGCTGGATCGAGGGGATGAGCGCGACGGCGTCCAGCGAGTACGAGGACGAGGCGCACGCCTACGGCCCCGCCAAGGCGGTCGACGGCTGGCTCGACACCCACTGGGTCGACGGCGAAGGCCTGGGCGAAGGCGCCTGGCTCGACATCGACCTCGGCGGCCGACACACCCTGAACACCTTCGCCATCTCGACCGGCTTCGACGCGACGGACTCCTTCTTCGAGGGCAACGGGCGGGCCGCCAAGGTGACCCTGTCCTTCTCCGACGGCTCATCGAAGTCCTTCGACCTCGAGGACCGCAAGGGACTCCAGGAGTTCTCCCTCGGCGGGGTGACCACCAGCTCGGTCAAGGTGACGATCAAGAAGGTCACCAAGGGCAAGACCACCGAAGACCTCTACATCGGCGAGATTCGCTTCGGCGAGTAGCCGCCGTGCTTGTGGCGGGCCGCCCGGACGGGCGATGATGCCGGGGTGAGTGGCGGCCCCGACCTGCAGACGCTCGGGCTCCTCGGCCGCCTCGCGGTCCAGCTCGGCATGGTCACCCAGGCCGACCTCTCCCGCTGCCTCGACCTCCAGGAACAGGAAGCGCACACCCGCCGGCTGGGCGAGGTGCTCGTCGCCGAAGGCCTGCTCTCTCCGTCGCAGCTCGACGAGCTGACCACCGCCCAGCAGCGATCCCGGGACGCCCTCCGCCTCCAGGTGGACGAGGGCGACCACGCCCACCGGGCCCCCCTCGCCCTGGACGTGGTCGCCGGCGCCGGCCCCGACCGACGCCTCCTCCAGCTCATCTCGGCCGCCTGCGGCGCCTACGCCTCGGACCTGCACCTGCAGGCCGGTCGGCGACCCCACTTCCGCATCGACGGCTCGCTCCGCGGGCTGGACGGCCCTCCCCTCCAGGACGACGACGTCCGTCAGATGGTGGCGAGCATCGCGCCCGCCAACCTCGCCGCCGAGCTGGAGCTGAAGGGCGACGTGGAGTTCGCCTGGGAGATCACCGGCAAGGTGCGCGCCCGGGCCTCTGCCTTCATGGGCACCGACGGGCTCGGCGCGTCGCTGCGGCTGGTGCGGCCCCGGGTGCCTTCCCTGGCGGAGCTCGGGCTGCCTTCGGACCTGGCCCGCTGCGTCGCGTTCCACCAGGGGCTGGTGCTCGTCGCCGGGCCGTCGGGCTGCGGCAAGACGACGACGGTCGCGGCGCTGGTCCGGCTGCTCACCGAGGAGCGGCGGATCAACGTCATCACGGTCGAAGATCCGATCGAGTACGTGCACGAGCCGGCCCTCGGCAACGTGCTGCAGCGGCAGCTGGGGGAGCACGTCGGCTCGTTCGCGTCGGCGCTGCGGTCGGCGCTGAGGCAGGACCCCGACGTGATCGTGGTCGGCGAGCTGCGCGACCTGGAGACGATCTCCCTCGCCATCACCGCCGCCGAGACCGGCCACCTCGTGCTCGGCACGATGCACACGGCCGACGCGGCCGGCACCATCGACCGGATCATCGGCTCCTTCCCGGCCGAGCAGCAGGGCCAGATCCGCGCCATGGTCTCCGAGTCGCTCCGAGCGGTGGTCGCCCAGCGACTGCTCCCCCGGGCCGACGGGCGCGGCCGGGTCGCCGCGACGGAGGTCCTGTTCGGCGTCCCCGCCGTCGCCAACCTGGTCCGCGAGGGGCGGACCTTCCAGCTGCCCAACCTCATCAAGATGTCCCGCAGCCAGGGCATGCGGACGCTGGAGGACTCGGTCCGCGAGCTCGCCAGCCAGGGCCTCATCCGACCCGAGGCGATCCATGGCAGCTATTGACCCGCTGCTGAAGCGGCTCGTCCAGGCCGGCGCGTCGGACCTCCACCTCGCGGTGGGGCTGCCGATCAAGATGCGCGTGGGCGGCGAGCTCGAGGTGCTGCGGGAGAGGCCGCTGACCGACGAGGAGGCCGAGCGGCTGCTCCGGGAGGTCTGCGGGGAGCGGCGCTGGAAGCGCTTCGTCGACCGCAAGGACCTCGACTTCGCCTACGGCGTGCCCGGCCTCGTGCGGCTGCGCGCCAGCTACCTGCAGACCGGCCGAGGCCTCGCGGCCGTCTTCCGTACGGTCCCCGACCGGGTCGCCACCTGCGAGGAGCTGGGGCTGCCTCCCCAGGTCGTCGCGATGGCCGACGCCCCCCGCGGGCTGGTGCTCGTGACCGGCCCCACCGGCAGCGGCAAGTCGACGACGCTGGCGGCGATGATCGACCGGATCAACGCCCGGGCGACCCGCCACATCATCCTGCTCGAGGACCCGATCGAGTTCCTGCACAACGACCAGCGGTCGATGATCGTCCAGCGGGAGATCGGCACCCACGCCGCCTCGTTCGCCCGAGCCCTGCGGGCGGCCGTCCGGGAGGATCCGGACGTCATCCTCGTCGGCGAGCTGCGGGACGCCGAGACGATGGCGCTGGCGCTGGACGCGGCCGAGATGGGGTTCCTGGTCTTCGGCACGCTGCACACCAACGGCGCGGCCCGGAGCATGGACCGCATCATCGACATGTTCCCGCCCGCGCGGCAGCCTGCGGCCCGCCTCGCCCTCGCCAGCTGCCTGCGTGGCGTCGTCTCCCAGCTGCTCCTGCGGACGGCGGACGGGCAAGGGCGCGTCGCGGTGCACGAGGTGCTGACCGTCACCCCCGGCGTGCGCAACCTGGTGCGGGCGGGCGACTCGGCCAAGCTCCGCTCGGCGATGCAGTCGGGGCGCTCGCAGGGCATGCAGACGCTGGACCAGGCGCTGCTCGATCTCGTCCGGCGACGTCAGATCGCGCCGACCACCGCGGTCGCGGTGGCCCAGGATCGCGAAGCGATGGCCAAGACCCTGGGAGCCGCGGCTACTCCACGCGCACGATGACGGAGATCAGCGCCGCGTCGGGGCGACCGTTCCGGTCCAGCCTCATGCGGTGCACGGTGGTCTCGTAGACCCGACGCTGGTCGCCCAGGTCGTCCACCGCGCGCATCGTCTGCGCCGCGCCGAGCGGCACGTCGACCTCGGCCGCGCGGTGGTGGATGCGGAACACCGGCACGCCGCCCTCGTCCACGTGCAGGAACTTGACCTGCGCGCGTCCGCCGACGGGGAAGTCCCACTGGTCCGAGCCGCCCGGCTTCAGCGGCACCCAGCGGGCGTCCTCGGGCAGGACGCGGGCGATGGTGGCGTCGACCTCGGCCTTCTGCTCCTCCAGGAACACCAGCCGGGCCTCGTGGCCTCGCAGAGCCGAGTCCATCCGCTTGACGTCGGCCTCGAGCTCCTCGAGGCGGTCGTCGGTCTTCTTGGACGCGACGGACGGCTCGGCGGACCACTGAGGGAGGAGCAACACCGCAGCGACCGCGGCGACCAGGAAGGCTGCGCTCAGGGCGGTCGTCGCCCTCGCACGGCCCGGCGGGGCCTGCTGACGCGGCTCGCCCTCGCGGGGTTCGCGGTTCATCGGCGTTGCCTCCGGCGGAACTCGGGATCGTCCCACCCATCGAAGCGGACCGGAGGCAGCCCCAGGACCGGGTCAGCCAGCCGCTCGAGCGTCTCCTCCACGAGGTCCAGAACGCCGGGGTGCCGCTCCCCCTCGGCGAGCACCGGCATCGTGGTGACGACGAGGTGGGGGCCTTTGCCGGGACCGTCGCGGTACCAGCGGGCGTCGCCCAGGTAGCGGCCGCGGGCGCCCGCCTGGCCGATGACCCCTCGCCCCGCCTTGACCCCTTCGGTCGTCACCTCCCGGCTGTGGGAGCCGAGGACGAGGTCGGCCTTGCTCCGCTTGGCGAGCCGAGCGTCGTGGTCGAGGCCGAGGTTGCTGAGCACGACGACGAGCTGAGCGCCCTGGGCCCGCAGCTGGGCCACCTCCGCCCTGGCGGCGGCGTAGGGGTCGGTGGCGGAGTACTCCGCACCCGAGAGATCCGCGGGCACGACGGAGGTCACGCCGACGACCAGGTCACCCTTCTCGAGCAGCACCGACGGCTCGAAGATCCGCACGCCGTCGGCGTCGACGATGTTGGCCGAGACCATCGGGAACGCCGCGCGAAGGGCCAGCCCGCGGAGGTAGTCCAGCCCCCCGCCCAGGTCGAGGCGGCCGACCCCCATGGCGTCGAGGCCAGCGACGCTGCCGGCGTCGACCAGCAGGATGGCGCGCAGCTTGCGCTCCGCCTCCTCCGTGCCGGTCATCGCCATGTCGAGCCGAAACAGGCGGTCCCCCGAGTCGAGCCAGAAGGCCGGCTCGCCGCCCGCGCGAATGCGGCTCACGAGGCCGGCCGTCTGCGCGACGCCGCCCAGCGGCATGTCGGGGCAGGCGCAGGGCTCGAACTCGCCCAGAGCGTTGGACGTGAAGAGGATCCGGGCCTGCAGATCGGACGCCCCGTCGGGGTCCGGATCGGCGAAGGGGCGGCCTTGCTCGACCCGGCTGCCCGCGACAGCGAGCGCCGGGGCGAGGAACAGGATCGGCAGGAGGGAGGTCGGAAAGCGCATGCGTCGGCGGTACGGGCCCCGCCGAGTGTACACTTCCGGACCGATGAAGCGCCTGTCCCTGCTGCTCGCGACCTTCCTGCTCGGCTGCCCGGTCATCGAACCCGACGACGTCGTGATCGTCGACGAGTTCACCGCCGAGCCGACCGACCTCGACGTGCTGCTGGTGGTCGACAACAGCAACTCCATGGGGGAGGTGCACCTGGCGCTCGTCGGGCTCGCCCAGCACCTGCAGAGCTCCCTCGACGGAGACGGGATCGACTACCGCGTCGGCCTGATCACCACCGACATGAGCGACCCCGACCACCGGGGGAGGATGCACGTCTTCGGCGACGGGAACGTCTACACGTCCCCGGCCACCGGGGTTCCCGCCGCCGACCTGGCGGACGCCTTCTCGAGCTTGAACATCGACGGGAGCAACCTCGAGCGGGGGCTCGAGGCGGCGTGGGCGGCGCTCTCGCCACCCCTCGCGACGCACGACAACGCCGGCTTCCGGCGCGACGACGTCGGGCTCGCGATCATCGTGATCTCCGACGAGGACGACTGCAGCGACGAGGGCGCGCTGACGGAGGAGTCCCCGGGCGCCTGCCAGACCAACATCGCCGACCTCGTCTCGACCGACGAGTACGTCGCGCGGTTCCGCAGCCTGGTCGTCGATCCGGCCGACTTCGGCCTGTGGGCCCTGGTCGAGACCGGCATCACCGCCGAGTTCGAAGGCTGCGGCGGCTCGACCCCCGGCGGCCGCTACATCGAGGTGGCCCGCAAGTCGGCCGGCGGCGTGCATCCGCTCTGCGACCTCGAGCTCGGCCTCGGCTGGGCCACCGGGGAGGCGCGGGGAAACCGCCGGGCGATCGCCCTGACGCGCACGCCGGACCCGTCGACCCTGCTCGTCGAGGCCGTCACCCCAGACGGCGCTGCGGCCACGATCTCCCGGGATCCGACCCGCACCGAAGGCTGGACCTACGACGCGGACTCCAACACCGTCCGGCTCTGGGGGACCGCCCAGCCCGAGTTCCTCCTGACGATCCGGATCACGTACAGCGTCGGCGGCCCGACCCCCTGACGGCCCCTTTGTCCTTGCTCGGCGCCCCCCGGCTGAGGTAGTTACCGCCGGCCTGGAGGACTCCATGAACCGACCCGTCGCCATCGCGATCGCCTTCGCTCTGCCGCTCGCCGCCTGCACGCCTCCCCCGCAGGCGAACCCCGAGTTCAACGACGCCGCGAAGTTCACGTTCGTGGAGTTCGCCGATCCCGAGCCGGCCAACCTGGCGTTCGCGGTGCGGGCGCTGGAGCGCGAGCTCTACCTGGCGATCGACGTGGAGGCGGAGGCGAGCGCCGACCGGGCCCTCACGCCCGAGCCGCTCACCGCCGACGACGTCGCCGACCTGGACCGCCCGGACATCTACCCCGACGGCTTCAGCGGCGCGGTGGCGGGCGACCCGGTCGACCCGGAGAACACCTTCCCCATCGCCGTCGCCAACGTCTCGGCCCACGACCCGGCGGTCCACGTCGGGTACCAGCTGCTGCTCGACCAGACGCCGGTGGAGCCGTCGTCCCCCGATCACTACGACCGGACGTTCCGCGACGGCACCGACGCCTGCTACCCCGACAACAGCTGCGACTACCTGCTGACGGACAACGACCTGACGAAGGACAACGCGATCCTGACGATCACGTACGAGCTGACGAAGGAGTACCGCTGGGTCGACCTCAACCTCCCCGACCCCGCGACGGTCGCCGAGGGCGAGCCGATCGTCAACGAGGGCGAGCCCCGCTGGGCGATCATCGCCCGCAGCTGGGACCCCGACGTCGCGGTCGGCGATGACGGCAGCACGGCGATCTTCCAGAGCTACTCGATCGAAATCTGGGTGCCTCGGGATGGGGCCGGCTTCGTCCGCGACGGCAGCGAAGAGAACATCGACGGCGGCGCCTGGACCAGCGACTCGACCGGCGGCGGGACCCTCCGCCTGCTGGCCCTGTGGTCCGAGACGTCGTTCGGCGACGACCCCGTGATCGTGAACGTCACCCGGGGCGGCATCGCCGACATCTTCGACGTCCAGGAGGAGTGGCTGGACGCCCAGTAGGGCCGGCTTCACCCGGTCCGCTGCCCGGGTTCGGCGCCCGCCGAGCGACGGATCAGGAAATCGAAGACCCCTGACATCCGCTCACATCGGTCTATCCTCAAGAGAGGAGAGGTGCCGATGCTCGAGTGGAAACGCTTCAAGGCGGTCCGCCGCCTGGCCTGGGTCGCCATCGGATTGGCGATCTTCCCGGGCGCGTTCTTCATGGTCATCTCCGCCGTCCTGATCGGATGGTTCCCCGAAGCGCTGCTCGGCCTCTACCCCGCCACGCTGATGGGCGCGATCGCCCTGGCGCTGCACCGGTTCGAGCCGGAGCACCCCCCGGTCCAGGAGCAATGGCGCCCCGAACGGGAGCTGATCACCCCGCTGCCGCGCCAGGTGGAGGCCAAGTGGTCGACCCCGCGCGCGACCCTGCCGCTGCTCCTGTGGCTGTTCCCGATCTTCTGGCTGGCGATGGTCGTCGCGGGGGTGCGCCCCTTCGAGTGGAGCTGGCTCAGCGCCGTCAGCGCGCCGCCGCTGGTGGTGACGCTGTGGGTGTTCGGCCGCCACCTCGCGTGCCGCGACGAGCGGGCGCTGGTCCGCGACGGGGTCATCGCCCGCGGCAAGATCCGGCGC
Source organism: uncultured Rickettsiales bacterium (assembly GCA_964416435.1). Lineage (GTDB taxonomy): Bacteria > Myxococcota_A > UBA796 > UBA9615 > UBA9615 > CAYQEG01. The sequence continues at coordinate 14,641 of CAYQEG010000083.1, read as the reverse complement.
ATCGTCCACGGCCAGGGGACCTTCCGTCTGAAGATCGAGTACCAGTTCGACGGCGCCGACTTCTTCTCGTGGACCGAGAACCTGTCGCCCAAGACCTGGTTCGGCCCGCTGCTCGCCGAGGAGCGACGCTTCGTGACGCTGCTCGTCGATCCCGACGCCCCCGAGCGGTTCGTCGTCTACCCCTTCAGCAGCCACCTCGTCTCGACCCGCGCCGCCTGACCCGGCGGCTGAGCGACCCCGGGAGCCGGGGGCTATCCTGCCCCGGGTGAGGGTCCATCTCGTCTGCCCCCCTCCGGCGCTGGAGGGGCCGCTCGATCCACCGCGCCACCCGCCCCACTACGCGGCGATCGTCGCCGCCGCGCTGCGCGACGGCGGGCACGAGGTGTCCATCACGGACCAGTACGGCCGCACCACCGACCTGGGCGCGGTGATCGCAGAAGCCCGCGCGAAGCGGCCCGACCTGCTGCTCCTGCTGCACTCCGACTACAACCGGGCCCACCCCACGGACGTGCTCGAGGCCGTCGCCGGGGCGCTGGTGCAGGGGCTCCCGGACACCGCGGTGTGGGGGTTCGGGCGCCTCCACGAGGCCGCCGCGAAGCGGGCGATGGAGCGGCTGCCGTCGTTGCCGGGGCTGCTGTTCGACGAGCCCGAGTTCGCCGCGGTGGAGCTCGCCGCGGCCCTCGCCGCGGGGGAGGAGCCGGTAGGCCTCCCGGCGACCGTGCGTCGGGTCGAGGGCGAGCTGGTCGCCACCCGGGCGACCCGCCGGGACCTGGACGACTCCCCGGTGCCCGCCTGGGACCTGGTCGACCCGCGGACGTACGACGCCTCGCCCCACCAGTCGTCCGACGGGGTCTTCTTCCCGGTGCTCGCCAGCCGCGGCTGCCCGTTCCCGTGCTTCTACTGCGAGGTCCAGGCTCGGCCGCCGTACCGCGCCCGATCGGTCGGCTCCGTCATCGCCGAGCTCAACGCCGTGCACGAGCGCTACGGCGTCGACCGGGTGTTCCTCGCCGACCCGACCTTCGCCGTGCAGCGCGACTGGACGCTCGAGTTCTGCCGCCGGGTGGCCGACGAGGGTCCCCCGGGGCTGCGCTGGTGCTGCATGTCGCGCACGGACCGGGTCGACAAGCCGCTGCTCCAGGCGATGGCGGACGCCGGCTGTGACAACGTCCTGTTCGGCGTGGAGTCGCTCGACCCCGCGGTCCTCCGCGCGACCGACAAGCAGCTCGATCCGACCACCGTCGGGCCGGCCATCCGGGCGGCCCAGGAGGCGGGGCTGGAGGTCATCGCGTCGATCATGATCGGCCTGCCGACGGACACCCCGGCCGGCTTCCTGCGCACGCTGCGCCAGTTGATCGCCATGGAGCCGGACTTCGCCCAGTTCTTCGTCGTGCAGATCCCCGGCGAGGAGGTCCCCGACGGGGGGGCCTGCACCACCGACTGGGGCGGCAGCCGCTTCGACTTCTGGGGCCGCGTCTACGTGCCGGAGTCCTTCGCCGGGGCCGACCACCTCGCGGCGCTGCGCCGGCAGGCGTTCCGCCGGTTCTACCTGCGCCCCGGCTACGTGCGAGGCCGCGTGGGACGCATGCTCAAGGGGCCGCGGCGACGCCAGCAGGTGGCCCGACTGGCGCGTGGGGCGTCGATCATCGCGAAGCTGGCGGTCGGCCGCGCCTGAACCGACGGGCGAGCCAGCCCCACCGATCGGCGGGCCCCCCGGGCACGGGCTCCACCGAGTACAGGAACAGCTCGTCGCCCGATCCCGTGAACGTCGCCTGCTCGGCCGGCTTCAGCGGCACCCCCCGGGGGCCGTCGACGCCGTCCCCCGCGCCAGGGACCGCGTACCGGGCGTCGAGCCCCCACGCCAGCGACGGGTCCGGCACCAGGGCGATCTGCAGGCCCTCGGCCTCGCGCAGCGCCTGCCACCCCTCCGGGCTGCCCGCTACGCCGATCCGGTCCCCGCCCCAGGTCAAGACCCAGGCTCCGGGGGCGAGCTGCTCCACCGCCACGCCGTCGGGAAGGGAGCCGAGCAGCAGCTCCCGGGGCGCCTCCAGGTCGGCGTCCCCCCGACGGAGGTGGAACCCTCCCCCGTCCCAGGCGATCACGAGCGCGGCGACGTCTGCCATGGCCGAAGTGTACTGGCGCAGGCCGTGACCGCTATCTTGGGCCCGTGGCGATCAACCGGAGCCTGGCTGGCCGGATCGCGCTCGGAGCCGCGGTGTCCGTCGGCTTGCTCGCGCTGCTCCTGGCCAAGGCCGACCTCGACCAGCTTGGCGCCCAGCTGAAGCAGGCGTCGCCGTGGGGCGTCATCGCGGTGCTCGCGGTGCACTACGCCTCCCTGCTGGTCCGGGTGCTGCGGTGGAAGCTGCTCCTGGCGGCGGCCGACTGCGAAGCTCCCCCCAACGCCCCGAAGTGGTTGGTCCTCGACTCCGTGTTCTTCGGCTGGCTGACCAACCTGGTGGTGCCGGCGCGGGTCGGCGAGCTGGCCCGGCCGGCGATGTACGCGCGGGGCTCGGGCAAGCCGTTCCCGTCGGTCCTCGCCACGTCGTTCGTCGAGCGGGCGGCGGACCTGGCGATCATCGCGCTCGGCGCCTGGTTCGCCCTCGCGGTGCTCCCGGTGCCCGACTCGATCCCCGACGAGCTGCGCACCGGGGCCCGGGTCGCCGGGCTCGCGGGGGCGGCGGGGCTGCTGGTCATGGTGGCGTTGGCCCGACCGCGCACCGGAGACGCCCCGACGGGGCGGCTCCTGACCTTCGTGGCCACCTTCCGCGAGGGGCTCTCCCCCGCGCGCGATCCCCGGGCCGCGGGGCAGATCCTCGGCACGACCATCGTGATCTGGGCGCTGGAGGCGGCGTGCGTGCAGCTGGCCCTGGCGGCGTTCGGGTTCGAGCTGTCCTGGAGCCTGGCGATCTGCCACGTCGTCGCGGTGACCCTGTCCATCGCCGTCGTCACCGTGCCGGCCGGCCTGGGGGTCGAGCAGGGGGTCACGGTCGCGGTGGTCGCCCCGTGGGGCATCGGGCTGTCCGACGCGCTCGCCTTCAGCCTCGTGCTGAGCTTCGCCGCCATCGCCTGCATCGTGCCCGGGGGGCTGATCGCGCTGGTCCGGCAGGGCAAGCCGAAGCTCGATCCGCAGGGATGATCCCGCGACCCTGATCAGCGGCGGGGGAGCTGCACCGTGAACATCGCGCCGCCGTCGCTCGGCGAGCTGGCCCGGACGTCCCCGCCGTGGGCCTCGACGACCGCGCGCACCAGGGCGAGCCCCAGCCCCGTGCCCGTCCGACGCGTCGTGTAGAAGCGGTCGAACACCCGGTCCAGGTCGGCGTCGGGCAGCCCCGGCCCGTTGTCCCGGACCTGGAGGCGGACCGCCCCGGGCAGCCCCCTCAGCGCGACCGTCACCTTCGGGTCCCGGGGATCGGCGAAGCTCGCCGCGTTGTCGACCAGGTTGCGGACGACCGACTCCAGGCCCGACGAGACGCCCCACACGCGGTCCTCCCCGTCCCGCAGGTCGAGCTCCAGGGTGACGGGCGCGCCGTCGCGCGACTCCACCACCCCCCGGACGAGCGGCTCCAGGGCGACCTCGGTGCGCTCCTGGTCGGGCAGCCCCGCTTCGGCGCGGGCCAGCTCCAGGAAGCGGGTCACCAGGTCGTCCAGGCGGCTGCTGCTGTCGCGCAGGATGCGGGCCAACCGCTCCGCCCGGGCCGCGTCGGGGGCGCCCCCCTCCAGCGACTCGGAGGCGGCGCGGATCGCGGCCACCGGGTTCTTGAACTCGTGCACCAGGTCCGCGACGAACGCCTGGTTCGCCCGCTTCCGCTCGTCCAGGGCGTCCAGCAGGGTGTTCAGCGCCTGGGTCAGGTCCCCGAACTCGTCTCCCCGGTCCAGCTCCAGCTTGCCCCCCGGCGTGGCGCGGGCGGCGTGGGCGAGGGCCTGGGCCCTCAGCTGCTCGACCGGCCGGATCATCCGGCGCCCCAGCCACCACGCGAGCAGCAGCGCCGCCGGCAGCGTCAACAGGGTCAGCTTGGCGAGGAAGTAGCGCAGGTCGTAGACGGCGCGAATGGGGCGCCGGCTGCTCTCCAGGAGGTAGAGCACCCGGCCGTCCGCCAGCCGCGCGCCGGCGTAGCAGACGACCAGGCGGCCATCGTCGTCCGGGGGGAGGCAGCCGCTGGAGGTGGCGCCCTGCTGCGCCGCCCGGACGACGTCCCGGGTCTCGATCGGGGCGCGCGCCGCGTCGTGCTCCTGCAGCGTCGGGGCGCCGTCGGACGAGTAGAAGTCGGCGCGGAGCCGCACCCAGAACGTCTTCGTCTCCCCGTCGTGGCTGGCCACCACGTCGTCGCCGTCGAGCAGCCGGACCCAGAGCCCGCGATCCGCCGCGACCTCGGCGAGGTGGCCCGGATCGGCCTGCAGCTCCGCGACGGCGGCCTCCAGGTTGTTGGTCATCCTCCGGCCGACCCCGCGCTCGAAGCTGTCCGAGCCGGCGACGAGCACGAGCGGGCCACAGGCGACCAGCACGACCACGACCACGGCGCGCAGCCGCAGCGACCGCATGCGACCCATCCACCGCGCCGGCGGCTCGAGGAGGGGCTCAGTCGAGCCAGCGATAGCCGGCTCCGATCACCGTCTCGATCCGGTCGAAGGCGTCGTCGACCGCTTCGAGCTTGCGGCGGAGCCGGCGGACGTAGGTGTCGACGATCCGCTCGGCCACCACCGAGTCGTCGTTGCGCATCGCCTGGAGCAGGCGCGGGCGTGAGAGCACCACCCCGGGTCGCTCGGTCAGCGCCTCGACGAGCCGGAACTCGGTCACCGTCGCCGTGATGCGCACGTCCCGCCAGGTGAGCTCGATCCGATCCGGGTCGATGCGCAGGTGGCCCACCAGGCGGGGCCCCACAGGCGCGCTGACCGCCTCGTCCCGGCGCACCGCCTGCCGACGGAGCAGCGCGCCGACCCGCCCCAGCAGCACCCGCGTCGAGAACGGCTTGGCGACGTAGTCGTCCGCCCCCAGCTCGAAGCCGAGGGCTTCGTCGATCTCCGAGTCCCGCGACGTGAGCAGCAGGATCGGCACGTCGTCACCCGCGGCGCGCAGCCGCCGGCACAGCGTGAATCCGTCGATGCCGGGCATGTTGACGTCGCTGACGATCAACGCGGGCCGGTGCTCCAGCGCCGCGGCGTGCCCCAGGAGGCCCGTCGCGGCGGTCAACACCTCGTGCCCCGCGTCCTCGAACGCCATGCACAGCACGTCCAGGAGCGAAGGGTCGTCGTCCACCAGCAGGATGCGCGCCATCGGTTCACACGAGGTTCACACCAGCTCCCCTGGCGTTTCAAGCCCCGTCCCTCCGAAAGCGACACTACGCGCCCAATCTCGATTCCGCGGGCCCCCTGTCCGCAGGACTGGAGATTCCATGGACCATCGCCCTCCTCCCACCCCCGTGCCCTGGCAGGGCTGGGCCGCCGCCGCCGCCATCGCGACCGCCGCCGTCCTCCTCCTGGGCGTCGGCCCTGCCCGGGCGTCGAGCTACGCCACCCTGGACGAAGTGCCCGCGGGCGGAGGGGAGCTGCGGCTGATCAGCCCCCGCTCCGCCCCGCCGTCCGCCGAGGTGCCGACGCTGGACGAGCGCTCCACCACCGCCATCGGCTTCCCGCTGCAGCACACCGACGTGGCGGTCGAGGTGCGCGGCGTGATGGCCGAGGTGGTCGTCGAGCAGACCTTCGCCAACCCCTACCCCGAGGCGCTGGACGCGGTCTACGTGTTCCCCCTGGGCCCCGACGCCGCGGTGCACGGCTACGAGCTGGTCATCGGCGAGCGGGTGGTCCGCGGCGAGATCGCCGAGCGCGAAGCGGCTCGGCAGCGGTTCGAGCAGGCCCGGAGCGAAGGACGCACCGCCGGCCTGCTGCAGCAAGAGAAGCCCAACGTCTTCACCCAGGAGGTCGCCAACCTGCCGCCCGGCGAGCAGATCGTGGTGCGCTTCCGCTACGTCGAGCTCGTCGACTACTACGACGGCGAGTACGAGCTGGTCTTCCCGATGGTCGTCGGGCCGCGCTACCTGCCCGCCTCGACGACGGACCCCCGCCCGGTCGCCGGCGTGCCCCTGGGCCGGGCCGGCAACGCGGGGGTGACCCAGGTGCACTTCCTGCCCGCCGGGATGCGCTCGGGGCACGACATCGACCTGGAGGTGCGGCTGGACGCGGGTGTGCCGCTGACCAGCTTCGCGTCCACGACCCACGCGATGGTCGATGACGGCAGCGTCGGCACCGAGCAGCGTCTCACCCTCGACCCCGGAGACACCCTCCCCAACAAGGACTTCGTGCTGCGCTGGTCGGCGGCGGGCGAGAACACCACCATCGGGGCGCTGACCCACCGCACCGACGGCGACGGCTTCGTCAGCGTGCTGATCCAGCCCAAGGCGGCGTACAGCGAGGGCGACATCACGCCGCGCGAGGTCGTGCTCCTCATCGACAGGAGCGGATCGATGCAGGGCGAGCCGATGAAGCACGCGCGGGAGGTCGCCCGGGGCCTGCTCGCGACGCTGCGGCCCGCCGACACCGTCAACGTGCTCGCCTTCAGTGACCAGGTATACGCCTGGTCCCCCAGCCCCCGACCCGCCGACGCCGCCGCGGTGGCCGACGCGATCCACTTCGTCGACGGCCTCCGCGGCGGCGGCGGCACCCACATGCTGGAAGGGCTGAGGGAGGCGGTCGACGCCCAGGCGTCCGAAGAGCGGGTGCGCGTCGTCTACCTGCTGAGCGACGGCCAGGTCGGCAACGACGACGAGATCCTCGGCATGCTCGGCAAGGGACGCGGGGGCCTCCGCGTCTACCCCGTCGGCATCGGCTCGGCCCCCAACCGCTACCTGTTCGACCGCACCGCCGAGCAGGCCCGCGGCTTCGCCTCGTACATCGCCCCCGGCGACGCAGCGGAGCCGGCCGTCGACGCGCTCGTGCGACGCAGCACCCGCCCCTACCTGACCGACGTGACGGTCGACTGGGGCGGCCTGCAGGTCCACGACATGACGCCCACGGCGCTGCCGGACGTGCAGGCGGGCGAGCCCGTGGTGATCAGCGCCCGGTACCGCCGCCCCGGCTCCGGCACCGCGGTGCTCAAGGCGAACCTGCGGGGCCAGCCGGTGGAGGTCCCGCTCCAGCTCGAGCTGCCGGCGTCCGACGACCACCCCGCGGTCGCCCACCTGTGGGCCCGGCGTCGCATCCACGAGCTCAAGGTCGACCACCTGGGCACGCCGGACCGGCAGGCCCGGCAGGAGATCACCGACCTGGGCCTGCAGTTCGGCCTGGTGACCGACTACACCTCCTACGTCGCGATCGACGAGACCCGGACCGTCGACCGGACCGGCCTGCGCTCGCTCACCCAGGCGGTGCCGCTGCCCCAGGGCGTCAGCGAGCAGGGCGTCTTCGGCCGGGGCGGCTCGACGGTCGCCAGCGCGGCCCCCGTCCCGAAGACGCCCTGCTCGCTGACGCCCTGGGGCA
>CAYQEG010000083.1:0-7164 GCA_964416435.1 uncultured Rickettsiales bacterium | reverse complement strand
GACCGCGCCGGCGCCGGCGCCGCCCCGGCGTCGATCCCGACGCGGCGGCAGCTTCGGCGGCGGCGGCATCGGCGGCGGCGCGGTCGACCCGATCGGCGGCCTGGTGATGCTCGGCCTCGCGGGGGCCGCGTGGCGCCGCCGCAGCAGCGACCGCAAGTCGGAGCAGGACTGATGAGCACGGCGTCCGTTCGGGGCGACCGGACGCCGGTCACGGGGGTCGTCGTCGCTGCCGCGCTGGCGGCGACGGCGGCCTTCGTCGGCCTCCTGGGCGTCACCCTGGAGCCGGTCGCGGGCCAGCTCCTGGCGTCCCGGGCGGGGCTGACCGCCGGGGAGGCCTGGCGTCTGCTCACCGGCCCCCTGGTGCACGCCGACGCGGACCACCTGGTGCGCGACCTGCCGATCTTCGCGGCCCTGTCGTGGGCGCTGGAGCGGCGGCTCGGCTTCCCCCGGTTCTGGCCGCTCCTCGCCGCCGCGATGATCGTGCCGACCGCCGCGACCCTCCTCCTGCAGCCGGCGCTGGACGGCTACCTGGGCTTGTCGGGGGCGATCAACACGCTGCTGATCGCCTTCGTGGCGGTCGAGCTGTCGGCGCGCCCGCGGCGTGGCTCGGCCTGGATCGCGCTGCTCGGCGTCGCCCACCTGGCCAAGCTGACCTACGAGGGGATCACCGGCTCGCTGCTGTTCCCGCTGGAGATGGCGGACGGCGTCGCCCCGGCCCCCGTCGCCCACCTCGCGGGGGCCGCGGTCGGCGCGATCGCCCTGCCCTGGCTGGTCACCATCCGGAGGCGGCGGACCGCCCCCGACATGGAGTCGCTAGACGTGACCAGCTGACTTCAGCCAGTCCACCAGCTCCTGCACGGTCTGCCGGCCGGGGCGGTACGTGTAGCCGAGGTCCCGCTCCGCCTTGCTGCAGTCCACGAACCAGTACAGGACGGCGTGGGCCAGCAGGTCGGGGTGCACCGGCGTCGGGAGGCGCAGCTTCGCCATCAGGTTGATCGCCCACAGCGTCAGCCCGTTGGGCAGCTTCAGCACCCACTTCTTCGGCTTGCCCCCGGCCTCCAGGATCATCGCCGTCAGCTCGGGGGCCGTCAGGTTCTCCCCGCCGAGGATGTACCGCTCGCCGGGGCGCCCCTTGCTGATCGCCGACGCCACCCCGGCGGCGATGTCGTCGACGTGGGCCAGGGCGGTGCCTCCGCTGACCGTCATCGCAGGCCAGTCCTTGAGCGTGTCGCGGGCGTACTCGGCGGTGATGAAGTCGTCGTCGTGGGGGCCCCACACCTCGCAGGGGCTGACGATCACCACCGGCAGCTCGCGCTGCTCGAAGGCCTCGAGGCAGAGCGCCTCCGCGTCCTGCTTGGCGTGGGCGTAGATGAACGGCTCGGCGGGCAGCGTGAACGTCGCGCCCTCGTCCTGGACGATCGGGTCCTTCGTGCCGTTGATCGCGGTCACCGACGAGACGTAGACGGTGCGCAGCCCGCCGGCGTCGCTCGCCGCCTGGAGCACGTTGCGGGTGCCGTCGACCACCACGGTGCGCATCAGGGGCGAGCGGATCTGGTCCCACGCGCTGATCGAGGCGAGGTGGATCACGGCGTCGCAGCCCGCCATGCCCGCGGCGAGCGACCCGGCGTCCCGCAGGTCGCCGATGTGTCGCTCGAACTGCAGCCCGTCGATGCGGTGCGTCTTGCTGCTCTCGCGGAGCAGGCAGCGGACCTCGTGCCCCTGGTCCACCAGGTGGTGCACGACCCGCGAGCCGATGAAGCCGTTGCCGCCGGTGACGAAGACCTTCATGCCTGGGCGCCTCCTACGCGGCGGTGGCCGCGCGGGGCCCCTCTACCACGAGCTCGCAGGCCTCCGCACCAGCCCCGTCACCGACACCCGGGGCATCAGCCACCAGGAGACGACGCTGCGGGGGGTGTCCCACGCGGTCGCCGACTCGGCGGAGGTCAGCTCGGCCCCCAGGCGGAACGTCGGACCGAGCGAGATCGCGATGCCGCGGGCGACCCGGTACCGGAAGCTGACCTCGACATCGAGGCCGACGTAGTCGTCGGTGGTGTCGTCCCGGGTCAGCCCTTCGGGGAACAGCTTGTCGGTGCGGGGGAACTCGAACGGCAGGGTGGGGCTGCGGTAGCGGTCGTGGGTCCAGCGCTTCTCGGCCAGCCCCGACAGGTGCCACGTCAGCGCCCAGCGATGGTCGACGTCCAGCGAGTGGGCCCCCTCGACGCCGAGGTGGGCCCCGAAGCCGGCCCAGCCGGGCGACGCCAGCGTGCCCTCGTAGTCGCTCCAGAGGTCGACGTTGGTCTTCGTCGTGAAGCCGCCCGCGGCGACGTCGGCCGCCCCGAACACCTGCACGAGGTGCCGGCTGAGGTCGCCGATCCGGACGCCCGCGCCCAGCGAGCCGGCGAGCCGATGGCGGGCCAGGATCGCGGTGCGTCCCGTCGCCTCCTGCTCCTCGGCGGTCACCGACGTGAGCCACTGGATCTCCCCCGGCGAGTTGCGGTGGATGTAGGTGTAGGCGACCGAGCCGACCACCACCAGCCGCCGACGGGGGGCCAGCCTCAGCCGAAGCTGCCCCTCAGGCGACAGCTCGGGACCGCCGGTCAGCGTCGTGCCCTGGAAGCGCGGCCCCTCCCGGATGCCCATCAGCGCGTGCACCTCGATGGTGCCGACGACATCGTCGGCCGAGAACGCCGGACGCACCGCCCGCTCCAGGTCCGGCTCGTCGAAGCCCTGCAGCTCGTCGCTCGGCGGCGGGGGGGGCGGCACGTAGCCCTCGTCCTCCTCCTGCTCCGCCTCGGCGGCCCGCTGCGCGGCCATCGCCGACAGCTCCAGGTCGAACAGCCACTCCTCGGGCAGCGTGCCGTCGTCCTCCGGCAGGGCGTCCCTCCAGCCCTCGGCGAGCAGCGGGGCGAGGTAGCGGGCGTTGGAGGCGGCCTGCATGTCGACCTTGCCGAGCACGACGCGGGCGTGGGTCACCCGGACGAGATAGGCCCGGGCGAGGGCGTCGCGGGCGGTCTCGCCCCAGCACTCGATGGTGCCGTCCCGGCAGTCGTCGATCAGGCGGTCGGCCTTGCCCGCGAGGCGCTCCAGGGAGTCGAGGTCGAGGGAGACGAGGGTCTCGGGCTCGGACGCCCCCGCGGGGGGCCCGGCGAAGAGAACCGCGAGGGCGGTCAGCGCGAGGAGGGCCCGGACACGGGCACGGGAGGAGGATGAGTTCATCATCCTCCTAGATGTCCTCGGCGTAAGTCCCGACCGGGAGTCCGGCGAGCAATCGGCGTCGTCCGTCGTCGTCGAGACGAGGAGGCGTACCTCGCGTACGTCGACGAGGGGAGGCGGCGTCGGCGGCGTCGAGGGCCGGCGGAAACCGGTGCGGGACTTGTGCCGATGGCATCTAGGAGCTTGATTCGCTACCCCGGACCGAGCTCCGTGAGGCGGTGGTGCGGGAGACCAACGACGGCCGAGGCAGCGTATCGGGATACGTAACGAGGTCGGAGGAGGGCATCGCGTACCACAGTCCACGGGGCGACGGGAGCGGGTGGTGAATCATGCTCCTAGTAGTGGTCCTCCTCCCCGAACCCGAGGAGGGTCTGGAGGGTCTCGGGGCGCAGGTCGGCCAGCCTCAGCTCGCCGACGGCCCGCCGCAGGGCGTCACCCTGCGCGGCGCTCCCGGGCGGGATGGATGCGACCGCCTCGTCGAGGGCGACGCCGTCCAGCCGCAGCACCGCGAGCCCGCCTGGAGCGGAGGGCGCGTCGACGACCGCCACCGACTCGCCGGGCCGCACTTCGGCCAGGGGTCGGTGGTCGACCGTCGTGAGGAAGACGCGTCCTTCGTCCACCGCCACCAGGCCCATGCCCGGGGCGGCCGACGCCGTGAAGACCGTGCCGACGGGGACCGCCACGACCGGCACCGTCGCGAAGCGGACCCGGTCGACGGAGGGCCGGATCTCGCCGTTGCGCACGAAGGTGAGCATGCCGTCGGACAGCACCGCCGCGCCGCCGCGCAGCCGCACCGAGGCGTCCCCGTGTCGCACGAGGCCCTCCATGGAGGCGCCACGACGGATCGGGGGGGGAGCGCCGTCGGGGTCGCCGCGAGGCTCGACCACCGCGAGCCGCTCGGGGGCCTCGACGGCCGGGGAGTCGAGCGTGTCCGGGGCCGCGCCGTCGTCCGACCGGGAGGGGGACGGCTCCGGCTGCAGGTCCGCGACGGGCTCGCCGTCGGGCTCCACCGTCGGCTCGGTGGCGGGGTCTTCGACCGGCTCGCCGGGCACCACGAGCGGACCGCCAGAGGCGGCCACTTCGGGGGTGGCCACGCGCTCGGTCGGGGCCGCGGCCATCGGCGCGTCGGGCTGCAGGGAGATCAGCACGCCGGCGAGCACGGCCATGCCGAGCCCGAGCACGAGGAGCGCCACCCAGGGCAGCCAGGGCGGCGCGGTCCGGGCCTGGGGCGGCGGAGGGGCCGCGGGGCGGGGCACCGGGCGGGTGCCGTCGATCCCGAGCCGGGTCAGGATGCCGTCCACAGCGTCATCGACGTCGGCCGGCGCTTCCGGACCTTCGTCGAACGCCTGCAGCAGACGCTCCATCGTGTGGTCGTCGTCGTGGCTCATCGCCTCTTCTTCTTTCGCCGCTTCTCGCCGGGGAGGTCGTACAGGTCATCCGTCTGGATACCCATCTCCTCGACGACGTTGCGGCAACGCCGGCGGAGGCGCTTCTTGCGCGCCTCGTAGTCGGCGTACGTGATTCCCATGCTCTCGGCGGCCGTCCAGCCGGTCAGCTCGCCGCGCTGCTGGGCCATCCAGGTGGCGAACAGCAGCTGCTCGGCGTCGTCGAGCGACCCGAGCAGCTCGAGGCGCAGACGCGCCGCGCGCTGGCGTCGCATCAGGTCGTCGGGCTTCTTCGGTCGCTCTGCGAGCAGCGACAGGTGGGAGCGCGCCTTGCGCCGCACCACGCCAGCGCGGTAGCGGTCCCGCACCCGGTTGGTGATCACCACCCGCAGCACGCGGGTCAGCGGGCCGCGGCTGCGGTCGTACCAGCCGGGGTCGCGGGTCGTCACCTCGAGCGCGTCCTGCACCAGGTCCTCCGCCTCTTCGCGGGGGCAGCCCAGGGAGCGGGCGTGCAGGTAGAGGACCCGCACCACGTCCGCCCACGTCTCGTCGACTGCGAGGTGCTCGTGGGTCGCGGGGCCGGTCTTCTTCGTCATGGGCTTGTCATGCTCGCATCCGGAACTACGGTCACGAAGGGCCTGTTTGCCAGGGGTGAAGATCCGCGGCAGCTCGAACGTCCCCTCTCCTGGAGGCTCAACGCATGCCGCAACGCTCGATCCGCTGGTACGACCGCTCCGTCTTGTGGGTCCTGTTGATCCTCACCGGGATCCTGATCGGCAGGACCCTCCCGTTCGCCGAACCGGCTCAGACCGACGACACCCCGGTCGGGGTAGTCCCCGCGAAGCCGACCCTCGCCGCGCTGCCGGCCGTAGCGCCGGCCCCGGTCGCCATGGCCGCCATCGGCGACACCTCGATCCCCGACGTCGCCGCCGCGGTCCTGCCTTCGGTGGTGAACATCTACAACACCGGCGCCGAGGGCCTGGGCGGCGGCTCGGGCGTCATCGTGCGGGCCGACGGGGTCATCGTCACCAACAACCACGTCGTCGAGGGGGCGCGCGAGCTCAAGGTCCGGCTCCACGACGGGCGGGAGTACCCGGCCAAGGCGGTGGGCCTGGACCCGAAGACGGACCTGGCGGTGCTCAAGCTGGTCGGCCGACTCCCCGAAGACCTCGCCGTGGCGCAGTTCGGGGACTCGGACGCGCTTCGGATCGGCGAGCCGGTCCTCGCCGTGGGCAACCCGTTCGGCCTGTCCGGATCGGTGACGCTCGGCATCGTCTCCGCCCTCGGCCGGTCCGGGGTCGAGATCGTCGACTACGAGGACTTCATCCAGACCGACGCGGCGATCAACCCCGGCAACAGCGGGGGCGCCCTGGTCAACTCCGCGGGACAGGTGGTCGGCATCAACACCGCGATCCTCTCCCGCACCGGCGGCAGCCAGGGGGTCGGGTTCGCGATCCCGAGCTCGCTCGTGCGTCCGATCATGCAGAGCCTGCTGGACACCGGCCGGGTGGAGCGGGGCTGGCTCGGGGTCTACATCGGCGACCTCACGCCGACGATGGCGGACCACTCCAAGCTGCGGGTGCCGGAGGGAACGTCCGGGGTGCTGGTGAGCTCGATCGTCGCGGGCGGACCGGCGGAGGCCGGCGGGCTGGTGGCCGGCGACGTCATCATCTCGGTCGACGGCAAGGTGACCGAGACCTCCTCGCGGCTGCGCAACACCGTGGCCCACATGCCGGCGGGCCACCCCGTCGAGCTGGAGCTGTTCCGGCATGGGCAGCTCATGCGGGTCGAGATCGTGCTGGGCGTGCTGCCCGACCAGCCGGAGCGCCGCTCCTCGATGCCCTGGCCGCAGCGCTGAATCAGTCCTGGAGGATCTGGAACTCGACCCGGCGGTTCTCCGCTCGGCCGCTCTCGTTGCGGTTGGTCGCCATCGGCACGGTCTCGCCGTAGCCCACCGCGGTCAGCCGGCCGCCGTCCACGCCCCGCCCGATGAGGTACCGACGCACCGACTCGGCGCGGCGCTGGGAGAGCTCCATGTTGTAGCCGTCGTCGCCCTCGCTGCTGGCGTGCCCCTGGATCTCCATGCGCACGTCCGGGTAGTCGTTGAGCACGTCCGCGGCCCGGTCGAGGGTGCCGAAGGAGCTGGAGAGCAGCTCGTCGCTGTCGAGCTTGAACTTGATGTCCGGGATGACGCCCGTGAAACGCTTGAGCTCTTCGGGGATCTCGTCGGGGCAGCCGTCGTCGTCCTCGAAGCCGTTGAGCGTCTCGGGGTGGTTCATGCACCGGTCGTCGACGTCCAGGATGGCGTCCCCGTCGTTGTCGAGATCGGGGCAGCCGTCCTTGTCCTCCCAGCCGTCCTCGTCCTCTTCCTTGTTCGGGCACTCGTCCTTGAGGTCGGGCAGCCCGTCGTCGTCGTCGTCGTCGTCGGGGCAGCCGTCGCCGTCCTCCCAGCCGTCGGCGTCCTCGACGTCGTTGGGGCACTGGTCGAACGCGTCCTGGATGCCGTCACCGTCGTTGTCCGGCTCGGAGATCGCAAGAGCGTCGTGGAAGGAAACGATGTAGAGGG
>CAYQEG010000082.1:0-31560 GCA_964416435.1 uncultured Rickettsiales bacterium | reverse complement strand
GGCGTCGCCGCCGCCCGAGCGCTCGGCGTCGTCCGCCCCGCGGCTCCGCAGCAAGGCCATCGAGCCCGCCGCGACGGCGCCGGAGAGGAGCAGCAGGAGCCCGCCGAGCAGGATCACGGTCGGGGTGCGCCGGGATCGTCGACGGGGGCGTCGTCCGGCCTCGGCTCGCCGGGGTCGAGCGTCCGGGACTCGCGGCATCGGGCGGGTGGGCGGCACGACCGCGGGTCGCTCGGCGGACGACGACTCCGCGAACACGATGTCCGCGGAGGACGAGGGCGGCGGAGGTGGGTCGACAGCCGGGCCGGTCGCCGCGCGCAGCTCCGTCGCGCCCACGTCCCGGGTCTCTTCGAGATCGCTGGTCGATGACGGGGCCGAGCGCGTCGGAGCGAGCTCGGCCTCCAGCTGCCCCTTGTCGAGGCGGCGGGTCGCCATCGGGTCGCCGCGGTCCGCCGTCGCAATCCGGGCGAGCGTCGCCGCGTCTCCGTGCACGACCTCCAGCAGGCGCGCCCAGCCCGGTTCGTCCGGGGGAGGCAGCTCGATCGCGCGGAGCGCGTCGGCGCGCAGGCCGTGCGGCCGGCTGGTCGCGTCGAGCAGCTTGAGGAAGACGCTCAGCGAGCCGGACGGAGCCAGCTTCCGCTGGAGCTGATCGAGCTGGCGGGCTACCTCGGCGGCCGAGCCGATTCGCTCCCGGGGCTCGCGCTCCAACATCTGCCGTAGCAGGGGGGTCAGCTCGGGGAACAGGGCGCTCGCCGCCTGGACGTCCTTGCGGGGATCGCCCTGGAGGATCATGAACACCAGCTCCGCGACGACGTTGGCGTTGTAGAGCAGCCGCCCGGTCACCAGCTCGCTGAGCATGGCCCCCAGCGCGAAGACGTCGACCGGGGGGCCGATGTCCTTGCGTCCCTGCCAGGCCTCCGGGGCCATGTAGCAGGGGGTCCCCTTGGTCATGCCGGTCTGGGTCGCCTGGACGTTGGTCACCGCCTTGGCGATCCCGAAGTCGGCGACCTTGACGCCGGCCTCGACGTTGACGAGCACGTTGGCGGGCTTGAGGTCCCGGTGGATCAGCCGCAGCGGCCGACCCGCCTCGTCGGTCGCGCGGTGGGCGTAGTCCAGGGCCCGGGCGATCTGGGCGCCGATCTCGAGCACGACCGCCCGGGGCAGGCGCAAGCCGGCCGCTCGCGCCTGGGCGAGGAGCTCGGCGAGGGTCGGCCCCTCCACGTACTCCATCGCGATGAACCACAGCCCCTCGTGCTCCCCTACGCCGTACACGTCGACGGTGTGGGGGTGGTGCAGGTGGCCGACCAGGCGGGCCTCGTTGACCAGCGTCGCCATGCGCTCGGGCGACGCGTCGGTCAGCTCCTTGAGCAGCTTCAGGGCGACGCGCTTGCGGAACCCGAGCGCGCCGACGTCCACCGCCAGCCAGACCTCCGCGAAGGCGCCGGCGCCCAGGCGACGCTCCAGGCGATAGTCGGCGACACGTTGGCCCGGTTGCAGCGGCTCCACCGCTGCATTCTGCCCGCCCGCGATGGATCAGTCCTCGGCGCCCGCCGCTTCCCAGGGTTCCCACGGGCCGACGCTGTCCGCGGCTCGGCGGACCTGGGCCGCCGATCCGATCGTCAGCACGAGCCCCGCCCCCGCCGCGCCGGTCCCGACCCAGCCGACGCTGACGAGGGCGCGCTCGCGAGCCCGAGCCTCGTCGAACCGGGCGCGGACTTCGCCGACCTTGTCGCCGTCGCCGATCTGCTGCATCGCGTCGGCCTGGGCTTGCAGGTCGTCCGCGAGGCGGCTCTGCACCACCCCGGCGACCAGCAGGCCGGCCCCGGCGGCGGCGAGCACGCCGGTCGTGACCCCCAGCGCGGCGGTTCGCTGCCTCGCCTGCAGCGTCGCGGCGAGCCGCTGCTCCTGCCACAGGTCGTACGCGGCCTGCACCCGGGAGACGCCGTCGGTCATACCCTCGGACCCCCTCCACTCGAACGTCGCCGCGTTGGCCGTCGCCTCGCCGAGCGTCAGCTCCTGCTGGCCCTCGCCGAGCACGGGGTGGCTGACGTAGAGCCCGCCGCCGCCCCCGACGAGCGAGTCCAGGGCCAGGGGAGGCGCGACGCGCACGCCGGTCTCGGGGTCGATGTCCCCGACCGCGCGGGGCAGCCGCTCGGTGCGGGTGAGCTGGCGTCCTTCGGCCCCCTCGACCACGACGACGACGTCGGCGCCCGCGGGGAGGCCGACGAGCGTCAGCGCGGCCGGCCGGTAGGGCACCGGGTCGAAGGCGATCTCCGCCTGCGGCTCGACCCGCAGCGGCACTGCGGCGACGCCCTGGTCCGTGCGGACCTCGGCGGACACCCGCCCCGCGGTCACCGTGACCACCTGGCCCGGGCTGGCGTCGACGCCCTGGTCGCGGGTGACCAGCCGGACGCTCAGCGCGGCCGGGTCGAACTCCGACACCGAGACGCGCCCGAGGCCGACGAAGGTCGGCGCGACCTCGACGGCGTGCTCCGTTCCGGAGGAGAGCGCGGGCACGGCGTGGGTCTCCGGCTCGAGGCCGCGGCCGGCGACCTCGAGGCTCATCGCCACGCCCGTCGGCAGGTCCTCGAACAGGAAGGTGCCGTCGGCCTGGGCCGAGGGGCTGAGCTCCTCCGAGTCGGTCGACAGCCGCAGGCGGGGTACGGAGCTGCCTTCGACCAGCTCGACGGTGACGCGGACGCCGGCGAGGGCGAGGCGCAGGTCCTCGATCAGGCGGTCGACGGCCTCGTCGTCGCCCCCCTGCTGCTGGTAGCGGCGGTAGGCGAGCAGGGCCGGGCGATTTCGGTTGCTGCAGCGGAACGCGTCGCCCCGTAGGCGCCAGCCGTCGGCGAGCTCGGGATCGGCCCGCACGAGCTCGGCCGCGGCGCTCTCGGCGCCGGCGCACCGCCCCTCCCCCAGCGCCGTCTCCACCCGGTGGCGGATGACGGCGGGGTCCAGCAGCGCGAGGGCGGTCTCTCCGCCGCCCGCGTCTCCGCGGGCCAGGCGCTCGTCGATCCGGGCGAGCGCGGCGGCCGCCTCCGAGCCGTCGGCGAGGCTGCCGCCGAGGGCCTCTCGGTGGGCGAGGAGCAGCGCCTGGGCGATGGCGAGCTCTCCCAGCCCCTCGTAGGCCAGCGCCTTGAGCACGCGGGCTTCGGCCAGCGCCGGGTCCAGGGTGAGGGCCGAGTCGGCCGACTGCAGGGCACGGTCCCAGCTGCCGGCGGCGAGCTCGGCGCGGGCGAACCGGAGCTGTCGGACCGCCTCGTCGGGGCCGGCCGCGGTGGCGGGGGCGGCGGCGAGCAGGCCCAGGGCGACGGCCAGCAGGACGGCGACGGTCGAGCGGGCGGTCATCGTCGCCTCCTGCGAAGCAGGACCGGGATCAGCAACAGCAGGCCCGCTCCTCCGGCGGCGGGAGCGGCGGAGCAGCCGCAGCCGGGGTCCCAGCACTCGGGATCGTCGGCGTCCGTCGCGCCGTCGCAGTCGTTGTCGGCGCCGTCGTCGCAGACCTCGACGACCGGGGCGTCGGCGGTGGACGGGAGGACCGTCGCGTCTTCGTCGTCGCAGTCGGCCGGGTCGTCGCAGAGCCGGACGCCGTCGCCGTCGGCGTCCGCTTCCGCGGAAGCGTCGTCGGAGCAGTCCGAGTCCACGCCGTCGCACTGTTCGGCGGCGGTCGGGTAGCGGTCGGGATCGGCGTCGTCGCAGTCGGGGACGTCGTCGCACAGGGCGAAGCCGTCGTCGTCGGCGTCCACCTCGTCGTCCGGCACGACGCCGTCGCAGTCGTCGTCCAGCCCGTTGCAGAGCTCGTCGGCGCCGGGGTGCACCGCGTCGTCGCCGTCGTCGCAGTCGGGCTCGTCGTCGTCGCACTCGACGTAGCCGTCGCCGTCGTCATCGATCTCGTCGCCGGGCACGACGCCGTCGCAGTCGGAGTCGACGCCGTCGCACACCTCGTCGTCGCTCGGCAGCGCGCCGTCGGTGGGGAAGCAGTCGAGGTAGTCGGGGATGCCGTCGCCGTCCCCGTCGTCGGGTTCATCGGTGCAGTCGGGTTGCCCGTCTCCGTCGCTGTCCTCGAAGTCGTCGACGTCGGCCGCCGTGCCGTCGCAGTCGGAGTCGAGGGAGTCGTCGCAGATCTCCGGGGCGCCGGGGTAGACCGCGCCGTCCAGGTCGTCGCAGTCGACGTCGGAGCCAAGAGGGCCGCCGAAGCCGTCTCCGTCGGCGTCGGCGTCGATGCAGTCGGGGGCTCCGTCGCCGTCGAGGTCGTCGAAGGCGTCGACGAGGTCGCCGTCGCAGTCGGAGTCGAGGTCGTCGCAGGACTCGGCGGCGGACGGCCCCGACGCGGGGTCTTCGTCGTCGCAGTCGAGCCCACAGCCGTCCCCGTCGCCGTCGGCGTCCAGGGGGAAGCAGTCGGGGTAGACGCGGAGCCGGGAGGAGGTGGCGGCGATCGCGCCGTGCAGGATCGGCGCGGCGACGAGGCGGGGCGACTGCCAGTCGACGACCACCCGAAGGAAGACCCGGTCGCTGCTGACGCCGTCCGCGGCGACGTCCCAGTCCAGGGAGTGGGGGACGCCGCCGGGGCTCGCTTCGAGGTCCACGGTCGGAGGGGAGGAGGCGGCGAGCGTCGCCGGCGACCAGGCGGCTCCGCCGACCGAGTACTCCAGGTGAACCGACGGCGCCGGGTCGGATTCGTCGTCGTACAGCGTGAACGGCACCTCGACGACCGGCCCCAGCAGCGGGTCGGCCGACCAGGAGCCGTTGGCCGCGGTGGCCCCGCCCAGGTCATCGACGACGGGGTAGGTCGGGTTGTTGGCGAGCCGGGGCTCCGACAGCCGGTGGTTCGCGAACGCCGACAGGTCGCCTGCGTAGCGCGCCACCAGGAGATCGAGGTCGCCGTCGTGGTCCCGGTCGCCGAAGGCGAGGGCCCGCGCGCCGGGGCCGCCGGACGTGTCCCAGCGGCTCTCGAGCCCGGTCGGGGTGTTGACGTAGACCCGCGCGACGGCGGCGCCGGCGAGGTTGGCGAAGGCGAGGTCGAGGTCGCCGTCGGCGTCGACGTCGGCCCAGGCGACGTCCAGCGACTGGTCGGC
This sequence comes from uncultured Rickettsiales bacterium, assembly GCA_964416435.1. Classification (GTDB taxonomy): domain Bacteria; phylum Myxococcota_A; class UBA796; order UBA9615; family UBA9615; genus CAYQEG01. Next base: position 26,488 of record CAYQEG010000082.1, on the reverse strand, counting down.
GTGGCCCGAGGTCCAGGCCGAGAAGAGCGAGCCTGCGGTGTTCTCGTAGACCCGGTTGGCCTGGCCGGAGGCGCCGTTGGCGGCGGCGAGGTCGAGGTCTCCGTCGCCGTCCCAGTCCCCCCAGGCGACCGCCTCGGTGCAGTCGGAGTCCGGCGACGCCCAGGTCAGCGAGAAGCCGCCGGCGCCGTCGTTGTCGTACACGCGGGTGGGCACGTTGCAGTAGCCGGCGACGGCGAGATCGGGGTCGCCGTCGCCGTCCCGGTCACCCCAGTCGACGTCCGGGCTGTTGTCGGTCTCCGCGGACTCCCAGCCGACCGCGAACGTGCCGCCGAGGTTCTCGTAGACCCGGACGGGGTTGTGGGGTCGAGCGACGGCGACGTCGAGATCACCGTCCCCGTCGATGTCGGCCAGCGCGACGCCACGGCTCGTGTCGGTGACGCTCGAGGACCAGGCCACCGCGAAGCTGCCGCCTCCGGTGTTCTCCATCAGGAGGTCGGGGTGGGGCTCGCGGCGGCCGCAGTACAGGTCGAGGTCGCCGTCCCCGTCGACGTCGCCGAACGCGAGGCTGAGCGTCTGGGTCGCCGCGGAGAGGACCGAGGAGAGCACGAGCTCCCCGTCGATGGACTCGAGCACGATCGCGGCCCCGCCATCGCTGCCCAGCGCGGCGTCCGGGTCGCCGTCTCCGTCGATGTCTCCCCAGGCGACGTCGTACCCCGTCCAGGGGCCCGCGACCCCGTCGGCGGGGCTGAGGGGGAGGCTGTCGTTGGCGTACAGGCGAACGGGCTGGGTGCCGTAGTTCGCGACCGCGAGGTCGAGGTCGCTGTCGCCGTCGACATCGCCCCACGCCACCGCGTGGGACTGGTCGCTGTCGTCGCTGAGCCAGGTCGTGGTTCCGTCGGCGGGGAGGCCGGCCGGGTTGGCCGGGTCGTTGGCGTGGACGAGGTTCGGCTCGTCCCGTCGGGCCGACGCGAGGTCCGGGTCGCCGTCCCCGTCCCAGTCGCCCCAGGCGAGGTCGCGGAACTCGCCGTCCTCGGCCGACTGCCAGATCGTCGCGGTGTCGAGGCCGCCGCCGCTGCGCTGCCACAGGCGCAGGAACCCGTCGCGCGCGGCCGCCAGGTCGAGATCGCCGTCGCCGTCGTAGTCGGCCCAGGCGACGGCCATGGTCCAGTCCGCCTCGGACGACGTCCAGACCGACGCGAGCCCTCCGCCGACATTGTCGTAGACGCGGTTGGCCTGGCCGGTGTCGTTGGCCACGGCGAGGTCGGGGTCGCCGTCACCGTCGGCGTCGCCCCACGCGACGCTCCGGCTCTCCTCGACCTGGGGGGAGATCCAGACCGACGCGAGGTTGCCGGCGCCGTCGTTGCTGTACAGGCGGTTGGACGTGCTCTGGTGGTTGGCGACCGCGAGGTCGAGGTCTCCGTCGCCGTCGTAGTCGGCCCACGCGACGTCGAAGCTGGCCTCCGACTCGGGGCCCGTCTGCAGGACGGCGAGCGCGCCCCCGACGTTCTCGTACAGGACGTTGGCGCCGTAGACGGCGGTCGCGAGGTCGGGGTCACCGTCCCCGTCGGCGTCTCCCCAGGCGACGGCGCGGAAGTACTCCACCTCGACCGACTCCCAGGCGAGGCTGAGGTCGCCGTCGGTGTTGTCGTAGACCTGGACGGCGCCGGCGCCGACGGCCACGGCCAGGTCGAGGTCGCCGTCGCCGTCCCAGTCGGCCCACGCGAGGTCTTCGCTGGGGGTGCCCTCGAGCGAAGACCAGTCGGCGGCGGTGGAGAGGACCGGGAGGTAGCTCGACCCGACCGGGCCGGCCGGGGCGCTGCAGCCGACCGCCACGGCGGTCGCGGCGACCGCTGCCGTCACCCAGAGCGGCTTCACCGTCGTCTCCAGATCGCGAGGGGGAGCAGGAGCAGCAGGAGCGAGGCGGTGGGTCCCGGGTCCGGCACGGCCTCGCAGCTGCAGCCGGGGTCCCAGCACTCGGGGTCGTCCGCGTCGGTGGCGCCGTCGCAGTCGTTGTCGGCGCCGTCGTCGCAGATCTCCACGACGGGGGCGTCGTCCGTGGAGGGCAGCGTCGCGTCGTCGGTGTCGTCGCAGTCGGGGGGATCGTCGCAGAGGCGGACACCATCGCCGTCGGCGTCCGCTTCCGCGGAAGCGTCGTCGGTGCAGTCGGAGTCGACCCCGTCGCACAGCTCGGTGGCGCCGGGGTAGCGGTCGGCGTCCGTGTCGTCGCAGTCCGGGAGGGCGTCGCACCCGGCGAATCCGTCGCCGTCGTCGTCGGCCTCGTCGTCGGGCACGACTCCGTCGCAGTCGTCGTCCAGGCCGTTGCACAGCTCGTCGGCGCCGGGGTGCACCGCGTCGTCGCCGTCGTCGCAGTCCGGCTCGTCGGTGTCGCACTCGACGTAGCCGTCGCCGTCGCCGTCGACCTCGTCGTCGGGCACGACGCCGTCGCAGTCGTCGTCCAGGCCGTTGCAGGCCTCGACGTCGGCCGGCAGGTCGGGATCGTCGGGGGCGCAGTCGTCCGTGTTGGGCACGCCGTCGCCGTCGGAGTCGGCGAGGGGGCCGTCGGTGCCGTCGTCGTCGATGGCGTCGATGATCCCGTCGCCGTCGGAGTCGGTCGGGTCGTCGGGGTCGCCCACCTCGTCGAGGTCGCCGACGCCGTCGCCGTCGCTGTCGCCGTCGAGCGGGTCGGTGCCGAGGGCGTCCTCCTGGGCGTCGGTCAGGCCGTCGTCGTCGGCGTCGTCGTCGGCGGCGGCGGGTTCGCCGTCGCCGTCGGTGTCGTCGAGGTCGCCGATGTCGACGAGGTCGCCGTCGCAGTCGGTGTCGACGGCGTCGCCGCAGACCTCCGGGGCGCCGGTGTAGCGGTCGGGGTCGTAGTCGTCGCAGTCGGTCAGGGTGGTGTCGCCGTCGCCGTCGATGTCGTCGTCGAGGCAGTCGGGCAGGCCGTCGTCGTCGAAGTCGTCGAAGTCCTCGGCGTCGGCGGTGGAGCCGTCGCAGTCGGAGTCGACGGAGTCGTCGCAGGTCTCCGGGGCGCCGGGGTAGACCGCGTCGTCCAGGTCGTCGCAGTCGACGTCGGAGCCGAGGGGGCCATCGAAGCCGTCGCCGTCGGCGTCCGCGTCGGTGCAGTCTGGGTCCCCGTCGCCGTCCAGGTCGTCGAACGTGTCGACGAGGTCGCCGTCGCAGTCCGAATCGATGGTGTCGCACGACTCGACGGCCCCGGGGAGGATCGCGGCGTCGGTGTCGTCGCAGTCGGCGCCGCCGTCGGCGATCGCGTCCTCACCGTCGCCGTCGTCGTCGGGATCCGTCGAGTCGCACTCACCGTCGGAGTCGATATCCCCGGCGCAGCCGGTGACCACGTGCCGTCCCAAAGCGCGGCCGGAGCGGCCGCCGTACAGCCAGCGGGAGGTGGGCTGGGGCGGCGCCTGCGCAGGGTCGTAGCGGAGGCGGGCGCGCCACGACCAGCCGGTCTCGGGGAGGAGGGCGTCGACGGTCTCGAGGAGGTCGACGCCGCCCGTGCCGGCGCCGGTGTCGGTCCAGGCGAGGCTCGGGGTCAGCACGTCCAGGCCGTCGAACGGCTGACCAGCCGGCTCCACCTCGACTTCCAGGCGGACCCTCTGCCGGCCGAAGGGGGAGCGGGCGAACGCTGCGAGGTCGAAGCCGTCATCGGCGTCGGAGCGCTGGCCCGGGGCGAGGGGCTCGCCAGAGCCGGGGTGTCGCGCCTCCGCGGAGTAGGTGAACGCGGCCGGCAGCTCCCAGCCGAGGGCGTGGGAGTTCCCGCGGTGCAGGAACGCGGCTCCTTCTTCGGTCTGTCCATCGGAGTAGCCGCGAGCCCCCACGAGCACGTCCGAGAAGCCATCGCCGTCGATGTCACCGGCGGAGACCGAGATGCCGTAGAGCGACTCGTCGTCGCCGAACAGCGTGGCGAGCGGGGTGGGCGCGAGGCCGCCGGGCCCCCCGAGGAAGAGCAGCGCGGCGCCGGCGTCGTTCGGCTCCCATTGCCAGGCGCCGACCACGAGGTCGCCGTAGCCGTCTCCGTCCAGGTCGCCCGCGGAGCTGATGGCGACGCCCAGTTCGTCGTTCTCCGTCGGGCCGACGTAGCTCCACCCGGCGGCGGCGCCGAGCCCCGTCGGGCCGCCGAGCCAGACCGTGGCCAGGCCCACGTCGACCTCCGCCTCGTTCCAGAGGTAGGCGCCGATAGCGAGGTCGTCGAAGCCGTCGCCATTGACGTCGCCCGCCGGCCGGGTCGACGAGCCGAAGCGGGCGTGGTGCTGGTTGCCCTCGGCGGTCCAGTCGGGGCTGCCGGCCGGACCGTCGGCCGAGCCGTAGTACACGTCGACCCGGCCTTCGAGGGCTTCGCCGTTGGACCACTCCCAAGCGGACAGGGCGATGTCGTCGTAGCCGTCCGCGTCGAGGTCTCCGGCGCGGTTCGCCTGGTAGCCGAGTTGAGCGCCGGCCCCTCCGCCGGTGACCGTCCACGAAGGGGCCGACGCGAGGCCCGTCGGCCCTCCGAGGTACAGGTGCGCGCGTCCCTCCTCGGCGAAGGCCCCGTCGTAGAGTTTCTGTCCGACGACGAGGTCGTCGAACCCGTCGCCGTCGACGTCCCCGGCGAAGTCGAACCCCGAGCCGAACTCGGCCTGCGCCTGGTCCCCCTCCAGGCTCCAGTCAGCCGCGCTGGCGAGGCCGGTCGGCCCGCCGTGGAAGACCCAGACCTTGCCGATGTCGGAGTCGACCCCATCCCATGTGAGCGCGGAGACGGCGACGTCGTCGTAGCCGTCCGCGTTGACGTCGCCGTCGCCGGCGACCCAGACCCCCAGGCCGGCGCCGGCTTGATCGGACTCGAACGACCAGGAGTCGCCGCCCGAGAGCCCTTCGTCGTGGCCCAGGAAGAGGAACGCCCCGCCTTCGTCGACGTCGGGGTTGTCGTATCGCCAGGCGCCGACCAGCGCGTCGCCGTGGCCGTCGCCGTCGACATCGCCCGCGAAGGCGATCGAGTGGCCGAGCAAGGCACCAGGGTCGTTCGACTGCGCCGACCAGGTGGCCCCACCGTCGGGCCGCGTCGGAGCGCCCCGGTACAGGGTCGCGCGCCCGTCCATGCCGGCGGCGCTGGTCCGCTCCGGCGCCCCCACGAGCAGATCGGGGAAGCCGTCACCGTCGACGTCGCCGGCGCTGGCGAGGGCTCGGCCGAGCTGCTCGCCGGCCTGGTCGCCCTGGTGGACCCAGTCCGCCGAGGCCTCGAGGCCCGCTGCGGTACCGGCGCCCAGGTAGATCGCGACGAAGCCTGTGTCGGCGCCTGCGTCCCCGTCGTAGCTGAGCGAACCGATTGCGACGTCAGCGAAGCCATCCCCGTTGGTGTCCCCCGCTGCGGCGACGGAGTAGCCGTAGAGCTGACCGGTCTGGCTCACCCCCGCTGGAGTCCACGCGGTCGCTGTCTCGGACAGGCCGGTCGCCGAGCCGAGGTACAGGTAGGCGTGGCCGACGTCGTCCCCCTGCAGGGCGGCGCCGACCAGGACATCGCCATAGCCGTCGCCGTTTACGTCGCCGACGCCGGCTGCCGAGGTGCCGAAGCCGGCCTCCGACTCGTTCGCTTCGCCGGTCCAGCCCGGCGTTGCGACGAGGCCTCCCGGGGAGCCTTGGAAGAGCCATGTCCTGCCTTCCCCACCGTCGTACAGGTGGGTCCCGACGAGCACGTCCCCGTAGCCGTCGCCGTTTACGTCCCCGGCTGACGCGACGCGGCGGCCGGTCCGGGAGTCGGCTTGGTTCGACGGGCTGACGAGCGAGTCAGGCGTCGCCGCCGGTCCGGCCGGAGAGCCTAGAAACAGGAGCGCGGCGCCTTCGTCGGCCACGTCGTCGTCGTAGCCCTGGGCTCCGATCAAGATGTCCGCGTAGCCGTCGCCGTTGACGTCCCCAGCCCCGGCGACCGCGTAGCCCAACCAGGCGAACTCGTGTCCCCCGACGACCGTCCAGTCCGGTGTCGTGGACAGCCCCCCAGCGGAGCCCAGGTAAAGCTCGGCCTTCCCCTCCTCCTGCCAGGCGTCGTCCCACTTGAACCCACCGACGAGCACGTCGGCGTAGCCGTCGCCGTTGACGTCCCCGGCCGACGCCAGGGCGTGTCCCTGCAGCGCGCCCTCCTGGTCGCCCTGTGCGGTCCAGGCGGGTGTCGTGCCGAGTCCGGCGGGGCCGCCCAGGTACAGGAACGCCTTGCCCTCGTCTTGCTCCCCCTCGTCCCACCGGTACGCGCCGACGAGCACATCGCCATAGCCGTCGCCGTCGATGTCTCCGGCTCCCGCCACGGTGTGCGCGAACCAGGCGTCGTCCTGGCCGCCGTCGACCGACCAGCCGGAGTCGAGCAGCGGTCCGCCGACGATGGGCCGCGAGTCGACGCCCAGCACATCCCCGGGCGCAACGTCGGGGGGAGCGCCGCACCCGCAGCACGCGACGACGAAGGCCAGCGATGGCCGCAGCGACGATCTCATGTGCCTCCCCTCGCGGGCCGGATCCGCGGCCTGGGGAGCACGATACGACGGAGGTCAGGTCAGCGGGAGCGTCGTTCCCGAAAGCTCAGACGGTCCGGAGCACCCCGAGCAGATCCCCCAGCGCCCGCTGGCAGACGTCGGACCGAGCGTCGTTGAAGAACGCGTGCTCGGCCTGCTCGTAGGTCAGCAGCTGGCTGGCCAGCCCCGCGGCCTCGCGGCGGGCGTGCAGCCGCTCCGCCTGCTCGAAGGGGACCATCGAGTCGTGCGTGCCGTGCAGCAGCGTCGTGGGGATGGGCAGCGGCTCGCGGCGAACGGGGGAGAGCGCCGCGATCTCGCCCGGATCCGTGGTGCGCAGGAGCATCGGGCCGACCAGGTCGGCGAGCAGGCCGTTCCATCCGGCGAAGTCGTACAGGCCGAAGATGCCGACCCAGTGGGCGAACGTACCCTCCGGCAGCTCGCGCGCGGCCAGCTGGCTCAGGGTGCCGCCGGCGCTGATCCCGGCCAGCACGACGCGGTCGGGGTCGAGCGCCATCGACGGCGCCTGCGCCGACCACCAGGTAGCCGCGGTGACCACGTCGTCGACCATCTCGGCCAGGCGGCCGCCCCGGAACACCCGGCGGTACGACGGCGCGCAGACCGCCCACCCCGCGCGGGTCAGCTCGGCGCCCAGGAACCGGATCGGCTTCATCCCCCGGTTGCCCACCACGAACCCGCCGCCGTGCACCAGGAACACCGACGGGTGCGGCCCCGGGCCGTCCGGCAGGTAGACGTCGGCGTGGGGCGGCGTGCCCCGCCCCGCGCGCTCGTCGCGGTAGGGCAGGGCCCGGTGGGTCGGCGGTCGGGCCTCGAACGCGTCCGGGGAGATCAGCGTCCACAGCGAGCGCACCGCGCCCGCGATCGTCGGGCCCTCTCGCAGCGTGTCCGCGTCGGACGTCATGCCCCTTCGACCCCCAGCTTCGCCGTCTCTTCCAGCTCCTTGCGGTTCGTCTCGGGCAGCCACATCAGGATCAGCGCCAGCGCGATCAGCGGGAAGATGGCCGTCGGCGCGACCGCCGTGCCCCAGTCGTAGCGCGCCGCGATGACGCCGATGAGGATCGGCGCGAGCACGTACCCGATCCGTCCCAGCAGGTTGTTCGACAGCGCGAACGCGTCGCCCCGGAACTCCGTCGGCACGAGCTCGCTCGTGAACGCGTTGAGCACCGGCAGCACCGAGCTGACCCCGAACACCGCCAGGGTCATGATCGCCGCGAGCATCCACTTGCCGTCGAGGGTGTAGGCCGCGAACACCCCGACGGACGTCGCGATGAAGATGAACGTCGCCCCGGCGCGCCGCCCGACCACGTCCAGGAGCTTGCCCGCGGCGAAGATCAGCGGCATCGACACCAGCGCCGAGATCATCATCACCGTCGACACGTCGCTCTTGGCCCAGCCCAGGTCCTCCGTGGCGTGCAGCTCGAAGAACTGCACCGCCGTGTTGCTGCAGGCATAGGTCAGGAACCAGATCACGCCGAGCTGGAACACCCGACGCCGGTGGGGCGTGTGCAGCACCGCGGTGACCGACTTCTCCGCCGGCAGCCCCTCGGCCAGCTTCTCCTCGAAGCGTCGGGTCTCCTTCAGGTTGCGTCGCGCCACCGCGAGCAGCAGCAGCGGGGCGATGCCGACGAAGTAGACGCTCCGCCAGCCGAACTCCGTCTTGATGAGCATCGGCACGACGCCCGCGCACAGGATCGCGCCGAGGCTGCTGAACGCCTGGAGCACGCCGATGACCGTGCCCCGCCGGTCCGCGGGGTACTCCTCGGCGGCGTAGACCATCGCCGTCGCCCACTCCCCGATCAGGAAGATGCGCGCCGCGAACTGGAACACCGCGAACGACCAGACGTTCCAGGACAAGCCGGACAGGAAGGTGAACAGCGCGTAGCCGAGGATGGTGAGTGACAGGACCTTCTTGCGGCCCCACCGGTCGGCCTTGCGGACCAGCAGGAAGGCGACGACGGTGCCCCCGTTGATCGCGGCGACGAGCCAGCCGATGTGCTCCGCCTCGAGGTCCCACTCGACCCGGAGGTCCGACAGGATCATCGTGAGGGCGAAGAAGTCGAACCCTTCGAAGAACGTCGCCACGGACAAGAAGACGAAGAGCTTCTTCTGATACGACGTGAAGGGGATCTTCTCGGAGTCGGCCATGGCTGCCGACTCTACAGCAGCGCTCCGAGGTGCCGGGTCCGGCGGTGGCTCAGCAGTCCGCGAAGTCCTCGAGGAGGTGGCGCTTCTGCACGCTGCCGAGCTGACGCAGCGCCTTCAGCTGGATCTGGCGGATGCGCTCGCGGGTGACCCCGTAGTCGGCGCCGATCGCCTCCAGCGACCGCACCTCGTGCCCGTCCAGGCCGAAGCGCTGCCGCAGGATGTCCTGCTCCTTCTCCGTCAGCGTGCCCAGCGCCTCGTGCACGCGCTCGTGCATCGCCGCGTTCTCCAGCCGGTCGCCGGGCATCTCCGAGTTGACGTCCGGAACGATGTCCGAGAGCGTCGCGTCGCCGTCCTCGCCCACCGGCATGTCCAGCCGGGCGGTGGGGCGCACCATCTGCAGGTGCTCGTCGAGCTCCTCGATGGTCATCTCCATCGCGGCGGCGAGCTCGCCTCGCGTCGCTTCGCGCCGGTGGAAGTTGTAGAACTCGCGCCGCTTGGCCTTGATGCGACCGACCAGGTCGACCTTGTAGATCGGCACCCGGATCGTGCGGCAGGTGCCTTCGATCGCCCGGACGACGGCCTGGCGGATCCACCAGGTCGCGTAGGTGCTGAACTTGAAGCCGCGGTGGTACTCGAACTTCTCCGCCGCGCGCATCAGGCCGATGTTCCCCTCCTGGATGAGGTCGGACATCGGCACGCCCCGGTAGGCGTACTGGCGGGCGATCGAGACGACCAGCCGCAGGTTGCAGCGGACCATCTTCTCCAGCGCCGCCTCCTTCTCACGCGGGTTCCCCTCCATGCAGAGGCGCGCCGTCTCGTATTCCTCTTCGCGGGACATCACGTTGTGACGTCCCATCTCTCCGAGGTACTTGTCGAGGACGCGGCTCTTGTCGAGGTCCCTGCGGTAGGCCATGGGCGGGCTCCGAATGATAATTATCGACCGGGTTGGTCCAGAATAGATCATCGTCCGCAGGCGTCAACACCTCACGGGGCAGGGGATACTCCCGAACGTGGGTCGGTATTCCCCCGAGCTGAAGTCAGCCGCGATCGTCTTCTTCGCGTTCGTCTCGGTGCACGCCCTCCTGTTGCTCGGGCACTTCGAGATCTACGACCTGGAGGAGACGGAATACGGCAACGTCGCCGTGGCGATGCTCGACGGGCACGTCGCGGAGGCCGGCTACGGGACGCTCCAGACCGACCCCGGGGAGGGGGACGCGCTGACGTCGGGGGCGGGCCGTCGTCGCCGGACCGTCTGGTCGATGGAGCCGACGGTGTGGCCGTTCTTCGCCGTGTTGGGGCCGACGATGCTCTCGCTCAAGCTGTGGGCCCTGTGCGGGGCGGGGTGCTGGGCGGCGCTGTGGTTCCTGCTCGCCCGGCGGCTGGTGCCCGAGGCGCCCCGGTGGCTGCCCGCGCTGCTCTTCGCGCTGCCTCTGCCGCTGATCCAGGTCAGCGCCCTGTCCGCGGTGAACATCACCGCGCACCTCGGAAGCTCGGCCTGGCAGGCCCTCGCGCTGCTGCTCCTGGTGTACGCGGCGGATCGCGGGGGGCCGGCTCGGCTCGGGCTGGCGGCGGCGTCGGGCCTGGTCGCGGGGTGGGGCCTGCATTGCGGCTTCTCGCTCGCGCCGCTGCTGCTCGGGGTCGTGTTCCTCGCCTGGCGGGTCGGCGGGCTCGGGGGGCTCGCGGCCTGGGTGGCGGGCGCCGCTCCGGGGCTCGCGATCGTGGCGGCGTTCGCCGACCCCAGCCGGCAGGGCGGCCTCGTCGCCCGGCTGACGGGGTTGTCCGGGGGCAGCGCGATGCGGGAGGGCGGCGGCCCGCTCGAGACCCTGGCGACGGCCGCGATCCACTGGCCGGGGGTGCCCGGCCACGACCCGTCGACCGGCGAGCTGTTCTTCCCGGGGCTGCACTCGATCGTCTACGTGGCGCTGTTCGTCGCCGTGGTCGGCTTCGCGGCGTTCCGGGGCTCCCCCGGCCGGGTCGACCGGGATCTCGGCGCCGCGTTGCTGCTCGGGTTCGCCGGGTTCGCGGGGGCCTTGATCGTCGCCGGCTTCGAGCTCGAGCCGAGCTACTTCGACGGGCTCCGCTACCTGCTGCCCCTCGCGCCGGCGCCGCTGCTCGTCGCGGTCGGCGCGCTCCGCCAGCGTCCGCGGCTCGTCGGGCTGCTCGTCGTGGCCCACCTCGGCGCCGCGGGCCTGCTGTTCCAGCCGTCGGCGTTCCCGGCCCCGTGGGCCCAGCTGCGGGGCTACGAGCCGACCGTCATGAAGGCCTGGATGACCGGCCCCCTGCAGGCCGATCGGGTGGCCGACGAGCGAACCGCCCGCTGGGCGACCTGGGCCGGGCTGTCCGCCGCGCGGCGGGGCGAGCCGACGGATCCGCCCGACGGGCTGGACGGCCCCGCCCTGGACGCGTGGTGGCGAGGCGTCGGCGTCGGCCGGATCCTCGACGTGGACCGACGGGGAGGCCCGATCGACTGGATCCCCCCCGGAGCGGCGGGCGACCGGGTGGTCGAGGGCGCCGCCTGGGGCACCGCCTACGCCGGCTGCAGCGACGATCTGCGGGCTCGGCTCGGGGTCGCGGCGTCGGGCCGGGAGGCCGCCCTGTGGTACGGCCTCGGCCGCGCGGAGCCGTACTGCCGCTCGTCCTGGCCTGCCGGCGTCGGCGACCGAGCCGCGTTCGATCGCGGCGTCGCGGACGCCTGGTCCATCGACTACACGCTGCGCGGCGAGCCCCTCGACATCCGGATTTACTGACCTTCTCGGGGTTTTTCGAGAAAGGGGTTGCTTTGATGCACTAGGGATATATGTATAGAGCATCAAAGGATGCTTCATGCCCCAGCGCACGAGAACCCCCGAAGAGCTCCAGTTCCTCGCCGACTACGACGCGGCGACCTTCCCGCGGCACGCGGTCCGGGTCGACGTCGTGCTCCTGACCGTCCAGGGCGGGGCGCTTCGCACGGTGCTGTACGAGCGCTCTCGCCACCCCGACCGGGGGCGCTTCGCGCTGCCCGGCACCTGGGTCGGGGTCGACGAAGGGCTCGAGGCGGCGGCGGTCCGCGCGCTCCGCGAGGGCGCGGGCCTTCAGGGGGTCTTTCTCGAACAGCTCTACACGTTCGGTCGGCCCCAGCGAGACCCGCGCACGCGGGTGATCTCCACCGCCTGGTACGCCCTGGTGCTGCCCGGCGCGCTGTCCGCGACGACCGGCGTCGTCGCGGACGTGCAGGTGCCCTGGGCCGGCGAGGCGGGCGGCCCGGTCGACTGCGCCGACGACGACGGCGAGTGCCTCGCCCTGGCGTTCGACCACGCCGAGATGCTCGGCGTCGCGGTGCAGCGGATCCGCGGCAAGCTCGCCTACGTGCCCCTGGCGCTGGAGCTGCTGCCCCGGGAGTTCACGCTGCGGCAGGCCCGCCGGGTGCACGAGGCGGTGCTCGATCGCTCCCTCAACAAGGACTCCTTCCGTCGCACCCTGCTCGCCTCGGGGCTCATCGAGCCCACCGGCGAGCGCTTCGGGGGCGGTGGCCGGCCGGCCGCGCTGTATCGCGCCCGGCCCGGCGCCCGCCCCGACCCCTTCTCAACGCGCCCGATTCAAGGAGGCTGACATGGCCCAGATCACCCGAATCCTGTTCTGGAACCACCTGCGAGCGGAGGACAGCTCGCACATCGTGCACAGCAAGGGGGGCAAGACCGTGCGCGCCGGCCGCGGCCTGTCGTTCTGGTTCCTCCCCCTCAACGCGTCCATCTCCGAGGTGCCGCTGGACGACCGGGAGCTGCCGATCCTGTTCCACGGGCGCAGCTCCGAGTTCCAGGACGTCACCGTGCAGGCGGTGGCGACCTGGCGGGTACGCAGCCCCAACGCCCTCGCCCGTCGGGTCGACTTCACGATGGACCTCGCCGACGGCAGCTGGACGAAGGAGCCGCTGGAGAAGCTGTCGACGCTGTTGACCGAGCTCGCCCAGCAGCTCGCCTGGGACTACCTCGCCCAGACCGAGCTGCAGGAGATCCTCGCCCACGGCATCGAGCCGATCCGCAACCTGATCCAGGACGGCCTGGTCGCCGACGAAGGCATCTCGTCGATGGGCATCGAGATCGTGTCCGTGCGCATCGCGTCGATCCGGCCGACCCCCGAGATGGAGCGCGCGCTGCAGACGCCGGCGCGGGAGCGCATCCAGCAGGGGGCCGACCGGGCGACCTTCGAGCGGCGCGCGGAGGCGGTCCGCCAGGAGCGGGCGATCTCCGAGAACGAGCTCGACAACCGCATCGAGCTGGCCCGCAAGGAGGAGACCCTCATCGAGCAGGAGGCGACCAACGGCCGGCGCCGAGCGAGCGACGAGGCGGAGCAGGCCCGCATCGCGGCCGAGGGCAAGGCGGAGCGGCTGCGGCTGCACAAGGTCGCCGAGTCCGAGGGCATCCGGCTGGTCGAGGGGGCGAAGGTCGAGGCGGAGCAGGCGTCGATCGACATCTACCGCGACCTCCCCCAGGAGGTCCTGCTCGGGCTCGCCGCCCGCACCTTCGCCGAGAACGTGCCGTCCATCGAGCACCTCAACCTGAGCCCCGACATCCTCGGCCCGGCGATCCAGCGGCTCACCGCCGCGGCGTCGACCCACCTGGAGGGGTAGGACCATGGGCGAGCCACGCATCGTCGTCGTGCACCGGGAGACCGAGTACGCCTCGCTGCTCTGCGACCACGGCACAAAGGGGAAGGCCAGCTTCTTCCTCGAGAGCCGGGGCCGCGACATCGACGAGGCGGTCGCCCGCCACACCCTGCAGGAGCGGGCGCTGGGCGCCGTGCTCAAGGCGGTCCCGGGGCGGTGGCGTCGGGCCCGGGTGGAGCGGTCGGACCTCGACCGCTTCCTCTTCGAGCCCGACGACATCGTCGTGCCGGTCGGCCAGGACGGGCTGGTAGCCAACGCCAGCAAGTACCTGGTCGGCCAGCCCGTCGTCGGCGTCAACCCGGACCCGGAGCGCAACCCCGGCGTGCTCGTGCCCTTCGCGCCCGATGTCGCCGGCTCGGTCATCGCCGCCGCGGCCGACGGCGCGGCGCACCTGCAGCGTCGCACCATGGTCGAGGTGGAGACCGACGACGGGCAGCGGCTGCTCGCCCTCAACGAGCTGTTCTTCGGGCACCGAACCCACCAGTCGGCGCGCTACGACCTCCGTATCCGCGGGCGGAGGGTGCACCAGAGCAGCTCGGGCCTGATCGTCGCGACGGGCACCGGGGCGACCGGCTGGGCCCGCTCGATCCACACCTGCCGGCACAGCGGAGTGCGGCTCCCGCGCCCCACCGACCCGGCGCTCGTCTTCTTCGTGCGTGAGCCGTGGCCCGGGCCGGGGTGCGACGTCGAGCTCAACGAGGGGCTGCTGAGCGACGGGGCGACGCTGCGGCTCGTGAGCCGGATGGGCGAGGGCGGCGTGATCTTCGGCGACGGGATCGAGGAGGACCGGATCCCGCTGCGCTGGGGTCAGGCGGTCGAGCTGCGCCGCGCCGAGCGCACGCTGAACCTGGTCGCCCCGCCCGCCGCGAAGCGCCGCTCCAGGCGCAAGCGCTCAGCCCGGGTCGATCCGGAACACGCCGCAGTCCGTGCCCACCGTCGCTCGGCCTGAGGCGTCGACGGCGACGTCCCGCGCCTCCCCGCACAGGGCCCAGCTCCGACGCGCGTAGGGCGGATCCACGTCGACCCGCCAGATCAGCCCGGTGTACGCGGCCGCTGCCCACATCTGCCGTCGCGCCGGGTCGTAGGTCAGGGCGCGGACTCCCGGGGAGAGCCGCACCCGGTCCGCGACCTCCAGGGTCTCGGGGTCGAGCACGAGGATCTCCCCCTCCACGAAGCGGGACACCCACAGCCGGTCCGGCTCCGGGACCATCTCCGCCGTCCAGTTGAACGCGCCGAGCGTGCGTCGCCCCACCTCGTCCAGGACGCGTCGCTCCTCGATCCGCCGGGGTGGCCACGACCACGCGACGAGGTCCGCGTCGCCCCAGAGGGAGACGCCGTACAGGGTGCTGCCGTCGGACGAGAACGCGCCGCTCTCCACCCGGCCGGTCAGGTCCAGCTCCCCCAGGTTGCTCCGATCCGACGTGCGCAGGTGGACCAGGGCCGGCAGGTTCTCGCAGCCCACCACGACCTCGTCGTCCGTGCCGGGCACCGGGATCCAGGACGCGACCCAGCAGCGCATCACCCAGAAGTAGGCCGGGAGCTCGCCGTGCACCGCGTCGGCCGCCCGCTCGGGCTGACCCGGCAGCGACCGCGGCCCCTGGTCCCCCTCCACCGCGAGCAGCACCAGCCGGCTCTTGGTGTCCGTCCAGGTGCTGATCGCCGCGTACATCGTGCCGCGCGGGTCGGGGCCGAGCAGCTCCTCGATCTCGTCGGCGCCCTCGTGGTCCAGCCGCCAGCTGAGGGTCGCGCCGTCGGCGCTCGCGTGGCCGAGCCGGATCGCGCAGCGGTCGCTCCAGGTCACGTCCCCGGTGGTGGGGTCGGCGCGGATGCCGAAGACGCACGAGTCGTCGGCGACCCGCACGACCTCGGGCGGGAGCTCGGGGGGCACGGTCCACATCGAGATGGTCAGCCCGCGCACGAGGCAGAGCGCGCCCCAGGCGACCAGCGGCATCGACCAGGCGCCGATCTGGCGGGGGTCGAGGACGCTCAACGGGCCCCGCTCGGGCAGCCGCCGGGCCACGACGAACGGCCCGGCCGCCACCGCCAGCACCAGCAGCCCGATCCCGCTGAGTCCCCGGGCGATCGCCAGGTGGGACGCGGGGGCGAGCAGCGCGCTGATCCCCGCCAGCGCCACCCCCGCGCCGGCGGCCAGCATGAGCTCCGCGCCCCCGGCGCCCAGGCGGTGACGTGCCCTCACGCCCAGCCACGCCGCGATCGCGCCGCCGGCGAGCAGCCAGACCCCGCCGGACAGCCACGGCGAGGCGCCCGGCCCCGACGTCCAGAAGTCGGCGAGTCGGAACACCGGGTTGCGGTAGGTCGCCCCCTCCCACAGGGAGGTGACGCCGTAGAACAGCACCCCCGCGGAGCCGGCGGCGAGCACCGCCCGGCGCCAGCGGTTGCTCCGGGCCCGCCACCCGACGTCCGCCCCCGGGCGGGGCTCGTCGCGGTCGACGGGGGCGTTGCTGCCGGCGAACGCGGCGAGCAGGAGCCCCGACCAGAACAGCGGGCGGTCCAGGGCCGCGCCCATGGCGAGGATCGCGCCCGCGGCGACGAGGCCGAGGGTGGCGAGCAACATCTCCGGCAGGTCGACCAGCGGCTGCAGCCACCGCGGCAGCCTGCGGTCCCACCCGGCCCCGAACAGGAGCACCGCCGCGAGCACGAGCAGGGGCCCCTCCCACCACTGGACCAGCCCCTCGTAGGGCAGGTTCTGGCGGAGCTCCCAGCCCTCCAGGCCGAGCAGCAGCGTGAGCAGGAGGTCCAGCGCGACGTGCTGCTGCAGGCCGCCCACCGACGTCCAGACCCCCAGCCCGGCGGCGGCGATCGACGGGAGCAGCGCGAGCACCAGCAAGGCGATCAGGACGCGTCGGAGCACCGGCGAAGTGTAGACGCTGCGCCCGCGCGGTAGCCTGCGGCGTGGCGAAGATCGGACCCAACGCTCCGTGTCCCTGCGGGCGCGACGCCAAGCTCAAGCGGTGCTGCGGCCGGCTGCACGCCGGCGCGCCCGCCCCCGACGCCGAGGCGCTGATGCGGTCGCGCTACAGCGCCTACGCCCTGGGCAAGGTCGACTACATCATCGCGACGACCCATCCCGGAGGGCCCCACTTCCGACCGGACGCGGTGGCCTGGCGGGCGGAGCTGTCGACGTTCTGTCGGGGCACGTCGTTCGACGGCCTGACGGTGCACGGCGCCGGCGCGATGCCCGGGGGCGAGGCCTGGGTCGAGTTCACGGCGCGGCTGAACCAGGACGGGGTCGACGCGTCGTTCCGGGAGCACAGCCGGTTCGCGATCCACGACGGTCGCTGGACCTACTTCGCGGGAGAGGCGAGATGAGAGACCAGCGATGAAGCGTCAACCCGCCCCCGACCTGCCCGACTGGCTCGCCCCCGAGCTCCCGTTCGAGCGCTACTGCGTGACCGTCGGTGGCCACTCCATGCACGTCATGGAGGCCGGGGACCCGACCGGCCGGCCGGTGCTCCTGGTGCACGGCAACCCGACGTGGGGCTACCTGTACCGCAGGGTCGCCGCCGCGCTGGAGGGCTCCGGGCTGCGGCTGGTGATGCCGGACATGATCGGCCTGGGGCTGTCGGACAAGCCGACCGACGCGTCGGTCCACACGCTGCCCAACCACGGCGGCTGGATGGGCGAGCTCATCGACGCGCTGGATCTGCGCGACCTGATCTTCGTCGGCCAGGACTGGGGTGGCCCGGTCGGGCTGCTCCCCCTGGCGGATCGGCCCGAGCGGGCGGCGGGCCTCGTCATCCTCAACACGGTCATCGGGCCCCCGAAGCCCGGCTTCAAGCCGACGTTCTTCCACCGGTTCGCGCGGTGGCCGCTGATCAGCTGGATGTCCTTCCGCGTGCTCCAGTTCCCCCAGGTCGTGCTGCACTCGGCCCAGGGGGACAAGGCGAGCATCCGCAACAAGACCGCGATGGCGTACGTCTGGCCGCTGAGGCGCTACCGCGATCGGGTCGCGCCGCTGGCCCTCGCCCGGATGGTGCCCGACTCGCTGGAGCACCCGTCGATCGCGCCGCTGGAGCGGTGCCGCGCGTTCGTCGAGGGGTTCGAGGGGCCCGCCGCGATCGTCTGGGGGGACAAGGACCCCATCCTCGGCCGGCTCCGCCGCCGGACCGAGCGCGCGCTGCCCGACGCGCCGGTGACCGCGACCGAGGCGGGCCACTTCCTGCAGGAGGAGGTGCCGGACGAGATCGCGGCGGCGATCCGGGGGGTCGCGGACCGGCTCGGCTGACTACGCGCGTCGGCGGCGCACCAGCGGCAGGAGCACGAGGCCGAGGAGGCCGCCGGCCCCGGGGGCGATGGTGGCGGCGCAGGCGCATCCGTCGGCGTCCGGGGACGGCTCGGGCGCCTCCGGCTCGGGCTCGGGCCGGGTGCTGAACTCGGCGCTGAACGCGCCCGTCGACGCGTCGCCGTCGTAGCTCAGGAGGCCGCTGTCCACCGTCAGCACGTAGTCCGCGAGGTCGTCCCACGCCTCGGCCGGATAGAGGACGACGGCGTGGCTGAGGTCGCCGTAGTGGTGACTGACGCTGAACTCCGGCACCGCCCCGTCCGACAGCGACGTCACGGTGAAGGCGTCGGCGAACCCGGACGCGTCGACGCCGCGGCCGAACGTCACGAACAGCCGGGACTCCACCCGCGCCGCGTCGGTCTCGTGGCCCCAGCGGCCCGTCCCGGAGCGGAAGTCGACGACCGGGTCGGACCACGGGGCCCCGTTCAGCCGGTCCCAGGTCTCCTGCCAGTACCGGGCCACGGCGAGCGCCTCGTTGGGCGGGGAGCCGGGGATGTCGGGGTCCAGGAGCCGGTCGCGGGCCCACGGGTAGGCGTCGCCGAAGGTGGCGATCCGCTCCTCGTTGGTGCGCGCCCAGTCGGTGAACGCGAGGGCGACGAACAGCAGGCTCTGCCCCTCGGCCAGCGTCTGGGCGGTGACCTCGTAGCCCAGCTCGTCGACGAAGAGATCGGCGAGCACGTCGTACGGCGCCCACTCCTCGGGGGGCTGGATGCCGCCGCTGTCCGCGGCGTGCAGCACATCGGTGGCGGTGTCGAAGCTCGGGTCGTCGGGGCCCCACGGGTCGTACTGTCGGGACAGCTCCATGAACGCCGAGTCGAACACCTCGTCCGCCATGCCGTGAGACGCCATCCCCATCAGGAACGCGACGTGCGCGGCCGCCTCGCCCTGGTCGTACGGCGGCTCGAAGGTCTCCCGGATCCACCCCAGGTAGGCCTGCTGCAGCGGCTCCCAGTGGGCCAGCTCGCCGTACCCGTCGCCCACCGCGTAGCCGCCGTCGGGGAACATCGTGCCGTTGACGAGGGGATCGCGGAGCTCGGGGCGGGTCAGCAGGGCGCGGACCTCCCCGTCGGGCAGCGCCTCGAGGGCCTCCAGGGTGATCCAGACGTGGGTGGTCTGGCCGTTGGCGTGCGCGGGGAGGGGTGCGGCGATGGCCGCGGCGAGCAGGATCGAGGGCAACAGGGATCGCACGGCTCGACCATCGTAGTGCAGTCCGTGGGAACATCGGGGGGTGAGGCGGTGGGCCATCCTGCTCGTGGCCGGGGCGCTCGTGGGGTGCGAGCCCGCTCCGGCGGACGATGACGATGACGTGACGGAGACGCCGTGGGACTTGCCCGCGGGGGAGCCCGCGTCGGTCGAGCCGGGCCCCGAGATCGTCTGCTCCGACGTCGACCCCTCGCCCGAGCTGCCCTTCGTCGACGTGACCGACGAGGCGGGGGTCGGCTTCGAGCCGGCGACCTACCCGTGGCCGCCCGGAGACGGCGACTGGGGCACGCTCGAGGTGGAGCTGACGGGCGGGTTCTCGGTCGAGGATCTGGACGGCGACGGGGCGCTGGACCTGCTGTTCACCGACGGGCGGGAGGCGCCGCGCCTGTTCCTGGGTGACGGCGGCGGCGGCTTCGTCGCGGTGGACGCCGCGTCGCGAGGGATCCCGGGCGGGGACGGTCGGTTCTTCGCCGGCTCCTCGGCCGCCGACGTGGACGGCGACGGCGACGTCGACGTGCTGCTGCTCGACCGCGAGGAGAACGTCTTCCTGCGCAACGACGGCGCCGGCTCGTTCAGCGACGCCACCGCGGAGGTCGGGCTGGCCGGCGGGCCGGTCCGCTCGGCGACCGCGTCGTGGGCCGACTTCGACCGGGACGGCGACCTGGACGCGTTCGTGGCGAACTACGGCGTCGGCGCGTTCGTCGAGGGGGAGCTGTACCCGACGGATCCGGACGCGCTGATGCGGCAGAGGTCCGACGGCACGTTCGAGGACGTGGCGTCCGCCGCGGTCCCCCCGGAGCGGGACGGCTACGGCTTCGTGGGGGGCTGGTTCGACGCCGACGGCGACGGCTGGCTGGACGTCTACGTCGTCAACGACCGCGCCACCGAGACCAACGGCCTGCCGCGCAACCTGCTGCTCCGCAACCGGGGCGACGAGGCGACCGACGACTCCCTCTTCGAGCTCGCCCCGCAGCTCGCGCTCGACCTGCCGGTGATGGGCATGGGGCTGGGGCTCGGTGACCTGGACGGCGACGGCGACATCGACGTGCACGTCAGCAACATCGGCGCGACGTTGCTCGCCCGGAACGACGGCGGGCTGTTCACGGAGCTGAACACGGCCGACCTGTCCGCCCGGGAGCTGGGGGACATCTCCTGGGCGACGATCTTCTTCGACCATGACCACGACGGGCTGCCCGAGCTGTTCACCGCCTTCGGGCAGCTGGTCAGCCGCGTGGGAGAGGACGGCGGCGGGCCCGAGGACAGCTTCAACGCGGCCGAGCAGCAGGACGCGCTGTGGCGGTGGGACCCCGAGGCCGAGCGGTACGCCGACGTGGCGGCGTTCGCGGGGGTCAACGACCCGGCGTCGACCCGCACCGCGGTGGCCGCGGACCTGGACGGCGACGGGTTCTCCGAGCTGATCACCTGGCGCCTGTACGGGGGGCCCCGCCTGTGGAGGTCGGCCTGCAACGGCAACGCCTGGCTGGGCGTGCGCCTTCGCGACGAGGGGGCGGGCAACCGGGCGGGCATCGGCGCGACCGTCGAGGCCTGGAGCCGGGACGGGCGGCGGCTGGCCACCGGGCTGCTCGAGGTCGGCTCCACCGGCACGTTCTCGTCCGGCCCCGCGCTGGTGAGGCTGGGCCTCGGCGAGGCCGACGAGGTGGCGATCGTCGTGCGCTGGCCCGACGGTGGCGTGACGGTCAGCCCGGGGGTCGGCACCCGCCGTGACGTGGTGGTCGTCCGCGACTAGCGAAGGCGGCGCTACTCCAGGCCGCCGGCCACGATCGACCGCTCGAACAGGATGCCCTCCTCGTCGACGTGCAGCGCCGCCGCGGTGCGGAGGATCCAGGTGAGGGAGGCGCCCCGGGTCGGGACGACGATGGCGGCGTCCTCGTCGGGGAAGCCGGCCGCGAGCTCGCGAGCCCGGCGGGAGAGGGCGGCGTGGTCCCAGGCGTCGTCGTCGGGGCAGCCCGCCGTTCCGCAGGGCAGGGTCTCGGGGCCCCCCCGATCCGACAGCACGGCGGAGTGCAGGGTGAAGCCGTCGGCCCCGGGCACCACGGTCAGCTCCAGGCGCGGCGAGGCCGCCTGGTCCGTCGCCGGCGGCGTGATCACCGGGAGCTCGACGGGCACCCCGACCCGCTCACCGCCGGCGTCCAGGGCGCCGAACACGAACCGGGTGAACCGCGCCTGGCCTCCGGTGTAGATCACGGAGCGGGCCACGGCGAAGGGGGTGCCCGCGTCGGCGAGCACGGCGACGACGCCGTCGAACGGCACGCCCCGAGCCGCGGCGATGGACTCGGCCTGGGCGGCCTTGTCCCTGAGCGCGTCGTGCAGCGGGACGAGCAGCTGGCCGCGCAGGTCGCCCGGCGGGGGCGCCGGCGGATCGCCCTGCAGCGACGCGATCGTCATGCCGTCCACCGAGATCTGGCCCGCCTCGATCGTCACCGTCACCGACAGCGGGAACGCGACGCCGCGCTCGACCCGGGGCAGGACCATGCCCACCGGCGTCACCACCGCGATGTCCTCGGGGGCCGGGACGGCCAGCCCGGGGAGGCCCTCGGGCCGCTCCACCGACGCGAAGTCGTCGGACACGCAGAGCCGTCGGCCGTTCCGGGGCAGGACCACCACGTCGGGGTCGCAGCTCGGCGGGATGGGGCCGCCCTCGCACGACGGGGTCAGGCTGAGCGCGTCGTTGCCTCCCATCCGCTCCAGGAAGACCCGGTACTGCCACCAGAAGGCGTCGCCTCGGCGGTCGAACCCGGGCGCCTCGGCCGGCACCGCGATGCAGTCGGGCTCCAAGGCGAGCACCGCCTCGAGCAGGTCGACGCGCTCCGGGTGGAAGGCCGGGGGTTGCTCGTCGCGGCGGGTCCAGCCGCGATCCTCGATCGAGCTGCCGCCGAACGGGCCGCGCCAGATCACCGCCGGCCGGGCCTTGCCGGGACGGTCGTAGGCGTGGCCCGCCTCCCCGGAGCTGTCGCCGGGGTGGAACTGCGAGTGCTCGCTGTCCCACAGCAGGATCGACGCGTTCCAGAAGCCCGACGGCGACGCGTGGAACTCCACCGTCACCAGCACCCCCAGCGCGAGCACCGCCGGGATCAGCCGGGCCCGCTGCTCCCCCAGCGCGGCCAGCCCGCACGCCGCCGCGGGCACGAGGGCGACCGCCGACGGCACGACGAACCGGTCGTCGAGCACCGGGACCATCGCGTAGACGAACGCCAGGTTGCCGCCCGCGGCGAGGGCCAGGAGCAGGACCGGACGCCCGAGGCGCCGCCGGACCGCGGCCACCAGGCCGGCGAGCAGCGCGACCGTGAGCAGCGGCGACAGCACCGAGCCGATCGCCCGGCCGGCGTAGAACGCCACGTCGCTGACCGGCCGCTCCACCACGCGCTGCCACGCCAACGCGAGCGTCGACGGCGGCTCGTGCACGTCGACCAGCAGCGGGTCGTTGCTGCCCATGATCTGGCGCGCCTGGTCCAGCGAGTTGAAGTCCCCCGCCGCCCCCAGGAACCAGAGCGCACCCAGCACCATCAGCCCGCCCGAGACGACCGCCACGATGGCCGAGCGCCAGGCCCATCGCCCCGCCCCGGGCCGGGCGACGACCGCCGCGGCGACGATCACCGGCAGGCCGGTGGGCAGCGCGAACCACTTGACCGACCACGCCAGGGTCAGCGCCGCCGTCGCGATCGACGCGGCGACCACGGGCCGCCGCTCCCCCCACGTCAGCACCGCCCCGGCGGCGAACCAGATCAAGGCCAGGAGCGGCAGGTCGTAGTAGTAGCGGGTCGCCGCCCCGTGCACCGCGGGCAGGAAGCAGACCAGGGCGGCGGCCAGCCATCCGATCCGCCGATCGGCGAGCGCCGCCGTCACGAGCCCCACCCCCGCCGCGAGCAGGAGCATCCAGAGCACCCCCGTCAGCGCCACGCCGACCGCCGCGTCGTGCCCCAGCGCCGCGGACAGGGGCAGCGTCACCAGGTGCAGGCCGGGCGGGAACTCCCCGTCCATGCGGTCGAGCATGTCGGGGTGCCCGTCCCGCACCTCCATGGCCGTCTGTACCCGGGCGACGTGCTCGATCCAGGCGGCGCCGTCGGTGCCGTAGGGCTGGATGCCGGTCGCCAGGACGCGCAGGACCACGACGACGGCGACGACTCCGATCGCCGCCAACGGGGCCCGCAGCTCGGGGGGGAGGCGCTTCATGGGTCCACGATCCAGAGCACCTGCTCGGCCGCCCGCTTGCCGAGCAGCCCGGACCACGTCGCCGCCCAGGCCTCGGCCCGCTCCACCTCGCCGTGGCTGAACTGGATGTCGGTCATGGCGATGACCACCCGCTCGCCGCGCTCGTGGTGGGTGCGCACGATCGGCTCCATCCACTCGTCGCTCCACTGGGTGAAGGTGTAGAGCCAGCGCCCGTCGATGAGGATCGGCTGCCCGGCGTAGGGGTCGGCGATCACCAGGCGGGGAACCTCGGGCGACTCGTAGCGCACCGACGCCGTCATCGGCAGGTGGGCCCACGCGGGGTCGACCCGGTCCTTGTCGTCGTCGCTCCACTGGGGGAACTGCACCAGCACGAGCACCGAGCCGGGGGTCCAGGCCTCGACGCCGACCGCGACGAGGCCGCGGTCGAGGTCGGCTCGGCTCCAGGTCCGGGCCGCCGCCCCGAACGCGAGCGCCGCCACGACCAGGTGCAGGACCAGCCCGATGGCGACCGCGGCGTTGGCGATCTGCTGCCCGATCGGCCGAGGCGCGGCGGGCCGGAAGCCAGCCCCCACGATCAGCGCGCCGGTCGGCAGGACGGCCAGGTAGTAGGGGTACTGGTGGTCCGCCGCGACCCCCGTCATGACCATCCAGACGATGAAGCCCGTCGCCCCGGCGGCGTGCAGCAGCCACGACCGGGGCACCAGCGCGCCCTCCTCCTTGAGCAGCCGCATCACCCCCGCGACCAGCCCGATCGCGACCGCGGCGGCGCCGGCGGGGGCGCCGTAACGGGTCGGGAAGCCGATCGCCGCCGCCTTCAGCGCCCCCCCCAGGCCGGCGGGGGTGTTCATCGGGTCGGCGCCCGCCCCCCCGGCGATCGCGGGGAGCAGCGCGACGCAGGGCAGCGCCGCGACCGCTTGGACCGCAGCGAACCGGGCCACCCGCTTGCGGGCGTCCTCGTCCAGGATCAGCGCCGCCAGCTGGGACGCCGGCAGCGCGATGGCGAGCACGTGGGTGTACAGCGCGAGCACGGTGGCGGCTGCGTAGGCGACGTCGCGGCGCGTCGGCTTCGCGCTCGTCGCCTCGGTGGTCGCCCAGCTGCCCCACGCCCAGAGCTGCAGCGCGGTGGCGAGCAGGAGCAGCGGGTAGTTGTTGACCTCCAGCCCGTAGGCGTTGCGGTGGGGCGAGACGGCGAGCACCGCGGCGGCGGCGAGGGCCGCCGGCCCGGCCCGACCCCAACCGACGCGCGCGGCCGCGAACGTGGCCGGCACGGACGCGACCGAGAACAGCCCCGAGGTCGCCATCCAGGCGAGCGGCGACGCGCCCAGGGCGAGCAGGCCTGCGAAGATCAGGGAGTAGCCCGGGGGGTGCAGCCCGACGAAGCTCGTCACCGGGGCGAACGGCCCTCCGACCTGCACCATGTGCAGGTACTCCTTGAAGTAGGACGCGTACGCGACGGTGATCTGGTTCCAGCGGAACGGCAGGCGCGAGACCTGCAGCGCCACCGCCAGCAGCGTCAGTCCCGCGAGCCCCCAGCGCCACTTGCGATTCGGCGGTGCCATCGACCGCCGATCGTAGCCGTCGTCAGCGTCCGACGTACTCCGCGAGCACTTCGGCGGCCGGCACGCGGGCGCCGAGGGTGCGCAGGTTGTCGTACAGGCCGGCGACGACGCGCTTGACGATCGCGATCTCCGCGCCCGGCAGGAAGTCGCGCGCGTAGCGGATGAACGTGGGCGCCATCGTCACGAACTGCTCGTTGAAGCGGGCGGCGCCGAAGTCGAACGACTCGCCCCGCAGCGGCGCCAGCACGTCGATCATCGCCTCCCACACGGGCAGCGGCGGCGGTCGGTGGGGGGCGCGGACGCCGAGCCTCAGGAACGCGCTGTCCATCAGGGTCGCGTCGAGGTCTCGGACCGAGCGCACCACGTCGCGGAACGCCTCCACCGTCGCCTCGTCGTAGCGCCGCACGCAGCCGAAGTCGTACAGGACGACCGTCCCGTCGGGGCGGAACGCCAGGTTGCCGGGGTGCGGGTCGCCGTGCACCACGCCGTGGACGAAGATCTGGTCGCAGACCATCTCGATCATCCGTCGGCCGATGGCGTCGCGGACCTCCTGGTCCCAGCTTGCGACGTCGGTCAGCCGCGCCCCGCCCTCGTAGGTCAGCGTGAGCACCCGCTGGGCCGACCGCTCGCCGACCACGTCGGGCAGCACCAGCCGCTCCTCGCCCGCGTGCAGCTCCCGGAACAGCCGCACGTGGTCCGCCTCGATGCAGTAGTCGAGCTCCTCGTTCAGCCGGTCCTTGAGCTCGGCCATCACCGCGTCGAGCGCCGCGCGGTCGCTCGCGAGGCGGGCCAGCCGCAGCGCCGTGCGCACGCTGGCGAGGTCGCTGTCGACCGCCGCGTCGACGCCCGGGTACTGCACCTTGACGACGACCTCGCGGCCGTCGTCGGTGGTCGCCCGGTGGACCTGGCCGATGGACGCCGACGCGAAGGGCTGCTCCTCGAAGCGGGCGAACAGCCGCTCGGGGGCCTCGCCCAGCTCCGACTCGATCTGCTCCGCGACGACCTCGAACGGCATGGCGGGCGCGTCCTGCTGCAGCCTGGCGAGGGCGTCGGCGAGCTCGGGGGGGAGCAGGTCGCTCGCGGTCGACGCCATCTGGCCGACCTTCATCGCGGCGCCCTTGAGCTCCCCCAGCGTGGAGGCGAGCCGCACGCCAGCGGCGCGCAGGAACGCTGCGTCGTGGGCGTCTTTCTCCTCGCCGGACAAGAACGGGCGGGCGAGGCGGGACGCAGCGAAGTTGCCCGCGACCGACGCGGTCATCGAGGCGAGCTTGAGCAGCCGGCGGCTGCGGACGGGCGGGCGATCGGCCATGTCCTACCTACCTGGGGTCGGCTCCCGTATTAGCAAGGCCTCCGGCCCGGCGCCGGGGGATTCGCCGGGTCGAGGGTGTCTCCGTCCTGTCCGTCTGCAAACGGGACACGTCGGCCATGTGCTGACAAGTTATGGAGATCTTCTTGACATACTATTGACAGAACCGCTGCACCGGGGGAGAGTGCCCCCGGCCTTGGGGTTGGAGGCTCGGTTGCACGGGATAAGGTGTTCCCATGCGCCCAGACATCTTCGGTACTTCGCTTCGATTCGTCGCCCTGGCGGCGGCACTCCTCGTTGCGCCCGCGTGCGTCGACTCCTGGGAGCCCGGACAGGGCCCCGAGGTGGTCGATGGCGAGGGCGAGGGGGTCGACGGGCTGGACACCGACTCCGACGGCATCCCCGACGACGTCGAGGGGACCGGCGACAGCGACGGGGACGGCATCCCCGACTACCAGGACGAGGACAGCGACGGCGACGGCATCCCCGACGAGGTCGAGGGGTCGGGCGACTCCGACGACGACGGCATCCCGGACTTCCAGGACACCGACAGCGACGGCGACTCCATCCCGGACGAGACCGAGGGCGCGGGCGACTCCGACGGCGACGGCGTCCCGGACTACCTGGACGAGG